>CAXYZX010000092.1:0-10422 GCA_964293845.1 uncultured Dechloromonas sp. | reverse complement strand
CGGATTTGCAATCCGGTGCATAACCGCTTTGCTATCGCGCCATACCGTAATACTTCACATCTACATCTTCAAGAGAAGAGCAAACGCTCTCTTGGGAATTCTGGAGCGGCAGAAGAGTCTCGAACTCTCGACCTCAACCTTGGCAAGGTTGCGCTCTACCAACTGAGCTACTGCCGCACTAAACAGAGCCGGCATTATAGGCGCTGCAAGGGATAAGTCAACATCTACTATCTATTTTTCTGCACTACGTTTGGCAATTTCAGGCCAAGCCATGCGTAGATAATAGACCATGGACCAAAGCGTAAGAAGCGCAGCGATCCAGATCAGCCAATTTCCGAGTTGACGCGTATCTATTCCGGCAAATGGGAAGTAGTAAAGCAGTAACGGAATGGCAAGCATCTGAGCAAAGGTCTTGATCTTACCGAGCATGGATACTGCAACACTTTTTGAGGCACCAATTTTGGCCATCCATTCGCGTAGTGCGGAGATGGTGATTTCCCGGCCAATGATGATTGTCGCAACAATGGCGTCCGTGCGTCCAAGCTGGACGAGCAGGATAAGTGCAGCTGCCACCATGAGCTTGTCGGCGACTGGGTCGAGGAAAGCGCCAAAAGCTGAGGTTTGGTCGAGTTTGCGGGCCAGATATCCGTCTGCCCAATCGGTAAAGGCTGCGGCAATGAAAATCAGCGTTGCGACGGCATCCCGTTCATGCAGCGTGGCCCAACCGGTTGGAAGGTAATACACCGCGATCAGAAGCGGTATCGCGAGGATACGTAGCCAGGTCAGCAGGATGGGAAGATTGAAAGGCATGGAATCAGTGAAGCGCTGCGTGAATTTTCTCGGCTTGGTCCCGGCTTATTCCAGGTACCTCAGCCAGTTGATCTGCGGATGCTTGAAGTACGCCAGCCAATCCGCCAAAGCGGGCGACCAGCGCCTTGCGGCGAGCCGGACCGATACCTGGCAGGTTTTCCAGCGTCGATGTTTTGCGCGCCTTGCTGCGTTTGGCGCGGTGCCCCGTGATGGCAAATCGATGGGCTTCGTCGCGGATTTCCTGAATCAGGTGTAGAGCCGGATGTTGCGCTGGCAATTGTAACGGCTGGCGACCATCCGGGAAAATTAGAGTTTCAAGACCGGGCTTGCGATCTTCACCTTTTGCAACACCGATCATGGGCAGATCAGCTAGGCCAAGATCAGCCAACGCGCTATGAGCCGAGCTGATTTGTCCCTTGCCACCGTCGATCAAAATCAGGTCCGGAGCGATGCCCTCGCCGGCCGGAAGTTTTTCGTAGCGTCGGGTAACTGCTTGACGCATAGCAGCGTAATCGTCGCCGGGTTGGATATCTCGGATATTGTAGCGTCGATAATCAGATTTTTTCATGCCGTTTCCGGCGTAGACCACGCAAGATGCGACCGTCGCTTCGCCTTGGGTGTGACTGATGTCGAAACATTCAATGCGCTGTACACCTTCGTTCAGACCAAGGGCTTCTTGCAGTGCCTGCAATCGTTGTTCCTGTTGGGCGCTGGCCTGGTTTCTGGCAACAATGGCTAATCTGGCATTCTGGATGGCCATGTCAGCCCAGGCTTTGTGCAGCACAGAGCGTGGATCAATGAGCGGTACTGGGCGCCCGGCAAGTTCAGCGAGTAATGATGGCAGATCACTGCCCTCGTCCATCGCTGGCGTGGGTGAGGTGATTACTCTCGCAGGGGCGGGGTGTGCCGCATAGTGCTGGCGCATGAAGGCACCTACCGCGTCGGCCGGCGTGTTGTCGCCAACATTAGTCGGGATCATCGGACGGTCGCCGAGATGGCGGCCACCGCGAACCATGGCCAGATTGACGCAAAGCAGCCCGGATTCCTGAATAGCAACAATAATGTCAATGTCTTCACCCTTACTACTGGAGATGTATTGCTTTTCCTGTATCTGGTGCAGTGACTGTATCTGGTCGCGATAAATCGCTGCCTGCTCAAAGGCGAGGCGCTGCGATGCCTGGTCCATGGCTTCGGTTAGTCGTCGCGTGACTTCCTGCTGCTTGCCAAGAAGAAACATGGCCGCCAACTGGACATCCGCTTCATAGTCTTCATGACTGATGCGGTCGACGCACGGACCGCTGCATCTTTTTATTTGAAAAAGCAGGCACGGGCGGGAGCGGTTGGAAAAAACGCTGTCCTCACAGGTACGCAAACGAAACATTTTTTGCAGCAGGTGAATGCTATCGCGTACGGCCCATGAGGATGGATATGGCCCAAAATAATCCGCCTTGCGGTCCGGATTACCTCGATAGAAACCTAGTCGTGGAAACTCACCACGCGTCAGCACAATGTAGGGGTAGGATTTATCGTCGCGGAACAGGATGTTATAGCGCGGCGACAGGGATTTGATCAGGTTGTTTTCGAGAAGCAGCGCCTCGGCCTCGGTTCGCGTTGAGGTCGTTGCGATGTTCGCTATTTGACTAACCATGTGCGCGATACGCGGACTGGAAAGATTTTCCCTGAAATACGAGGCCACGCGTTTTTTTAGATTTTTTGCCTTGCCAACATAGAGCACGTTTTCGCTTGCATCGAGCATGCGATAGACACCTGGCAACTCGGTCAGACTGGCCAGAAACGCCTTGGAATCAAAACTCATGCCGCGAGATATTCCCTGACACCAACAAAAACGTTCTCAAAGCTTTCCCGAGTCAGGCGTCCGGTACGCCAGTTGTAGCCGCTACAGTGATAACTATCGAACAGGATGCGCCCGTCTGGTAAATGATGTTGCACGTTGTGCCCAAACTTGAATGCCGCGGGCTTTAGTTCGTAGGCCCAACACACCGCCTGATGGGCAATGGCACCCAAGGCAATAATTGCCTTCAGCTTTGGCATCGCTGCCAACTCACGACGCAGATGGCCATTGCATTCGCGGATTTCGGCAGTGGTCGGCTTATTGGCAGGGGGCAGGCAGCGAACGGCGTTGGTGATTCGGCAATCACTCAGCTGCATGGACGGATTGGCCCAACGATCTTCAGCTAGTGCATTTTCGTGGCTGGCAAAGCCAAATCGGTGCAATGCCGGATAAAGAAGCTCACCTGCAACGTCGCCGCTGAAAGGTCGACCGGTGCGATTAGCCCCCTTCTCTCCAGGAGCCAGACCGACAACCAGAAGGCGCGAGCTCAGGTCACCGAAAGCGGGAACGGGGAGGCAGTGCCAGTCCGGATTACGTTGGCGGAGGGTTTGCAGGTGTTCCGCCAGACGCGGGCAGGCAACACAGTTGCCCGGATGTTCAAAAGAAGGCATGGCAAGAATGTTAGCATGGCCCCCATGCAGCGAGATTGGGACATTTTTTGCCGGGTCATTGACAACTACGGCGACATTGGCGTTTGCTGGCGCTTGGCGCGGCAATTGGCGAGGGAGTATGCGCTGAATGTGCGGCTTTGGGTCGATGCGCCGCAAAGCCTCGCTGCGATGTGCCCTGCCCTTGATACGGAGCTAGAGTCACAAATTGTTGATGGCGTCGAAATACGGTACTGGAACGCTTCCTTTCCCGAGGCCGATGTCGCTGATGTAGTCATCGAAGCCTTTGCCTGCGAGTTACCGGAAATCTATGTGCAAGCAATGGCCAAAGCCAAACCGGCGCCAGGTTGGATCAATCTTGAATACCTGACGGCCGAAGCATGGGCTGCAGCGTGGCACGGCACAGCCTCTCCCCACCCTTCCCTTGCGCTGGTCAAGTATTTCTTCTTTCCCGGTTTTGGTGATGCCAGTGGTGGACTAATCAAGGAAGCCTGTCTTTTTGAACAGAGAGCGGAGTTTTTGGCTGTGCGATCACCTTCGCACGTCCTTGAAGTTAGTCTATTTTGTTATGAAACAGCGGCAGTCGGGGAGTTGCTCGATCTATTGGCTGAGTCCAATATGCCTGTGCTGTGTCACGTTCCGCCAGGGCAACCATTGAACGCAGCAAAAGCCCACCTTGGTGGAGAAGGGCCTTGGCAAATTGGCTTGCTGAACGTTGTTCCTATCCCATTTCTGACGCAGGACGAATACGACCACCTGTTGTGGCGTTGTGAAGTCAATTTTGTCCGTGGCGAGGATTCATTTGTGCGGGCAATCTGGGCTGGTCATCCTTTCGTCTGGCAAATTTACAAACAGGACGAGGAGGCGCATCTGGTCAAATTAGCGGCGTTTCTTGATCTCTATACAAAAGAGATGCCACCAGAACTTGCAGTGGCGATGAAGTCAATATTTATTGCCTGGAATACCGGGATAGGGCTGCCGGAAGCATGGAGGCAGTTTCTTGCCATGCATGATCAAATGGCCACCCATTCCAGAAAGTGGAGCAATTCACTCGCCGAGAGGCCCAATCTTGCGGCAAACCTCGTTAAATTTTGTTGTAACGAGTTATAATTTAAAGCTTTTATTTTTCAGAGTTTTGGGAATCCCGAATGAAGACCGCAATGGAACTCCGCTCCGGCAACGTCATTATGGTTGGTGCCGACCCACTCGTCGTCCAGAAGACCGAGTACAACAAATCCGGCCGTAACTCCGCCGTGGTTAAAATGAAGCTCAAAAACCTGTTGACCGCAGCAGCTTCAGAAGCAGTCTACAAGGCCGACGACAAGTTTGAAGTTGTCCAGCTCGACAAGAAGGAAGTGACCTACTCCTACTTCGCCGACCCGATGTACGTTTTTATGGATGCCGACTACGAACAGTTCGAAGTCGAAGCTGAAAACATGGTCGATGCGCTCAAGTACCTGGAAGATGGCCTGGCTTGTGAAGTCGTTTTCTACAACGGCAAAGCAATCTCTGTTGAGCTACCAAACAGCGTCGTGCGTGAAGTGGTTTACACCGAACCGGCCGTCAAGGGCGACACCTCGGGTAAGGTCATGAAGCCGGCCAAGCTGGCCACAGGCTTCGAATTGCCGGTCCCGGCATTTGTCAGCATTGGCGACAAGATAGAAATCGATACCCGCACCGACGAATACAGGAATCGCGTCAAGTAATCTGCGGTTTTTGCAAGTTATTGATCGGGCGGCTCAGGCTGCCCGATTGCATTTCAGGCCATTAAATTGGCGATGGTCTTCAAAGCGTGCTGATACTTTGGCATAAGCTGCAGCTCTTTCCAGATCGGCACAGTATTAGTATTGGGAATCAGCGCTTCGATGCGCTGACTCTGCTGTTCAAAATCAGCCGGCTGCCAGTTCTTCAGCACTCGGCCAACGGCATCGGGTGAGTTGCAAACGAGCATCATGTCGCAACCTGCGCGGTAAGCAGCTTCAACGCGATTGAGCATATCGCCAACCACACCGGCGCCCTCCATCGATAAATCATCAGTAAAAACAACACCACTAAAGTTAATGTTATTTCTCAAATAATCTATCCATTTATTTGAAAATACAGCAGTATTGCAATCAATACAGTCATAAATAACGTGGGCTGCCATGACGCCATCCAGAGGAATCTGACGATACGGCTCAATATCCTCCTGCATCGCTTCCAGTGGGCGATTGTCGATGGGCAACTCAACATGCGAGTCTGGAATTACAAAGCCGTGACCGGGATAGTGCTTCCCACATGAACCCATCCCACCTTCGCGCAAGCCATCGCCCAGAGCTTTGGCCAGAGCAATGACAGCGCTCGACTGACGATGGAAGGCACGATCACCGATAACCCGCGACGGGCCATAGTCGAGATCAAGCACTGGAGTAAAAGAATAATCGATCCCACGCGAACGCAGTTCAGCGGCCAGAACATAGCCAACTTCACTCGCCGCTGCCAGCGCAGCATCCTGGTTCTGATCATAGAGGCGCCCCAACGCCGCCATGGATGGTAATCGAGTAAAACCGTCACGAAAACGCTGTACTCTTCCCCCTTCATGATCAACCGCAATCAGCAATGGCGGCTGACGCAGGGCGTGTATGGATAGTGTCAGGGCCACAAGCTGTTCTGGATCGCTGTAATTTCGACTAAACAGGATCATGCCGCCAACGAGTGGATGACAGAGGCGCTCACGGTCGAGATCGCTGAGTTCAGTTCCCGCGATATCGATCATCAACGGGCCGAGTGCCATTTGCTTCATACCGTCTCCAGAATGACGTAGGCGATGGCGAAATCCGCTTCATCGCTGATTGATAAGTGGGCCTTCAACCCCAATTTTTTGATCAATTCTGCGAGTTGACCGTGGAAGATCAGGGATGGCTTGCCGAGTTCGTCGTGGCCAACGCCAATTGCCGAAAGCAAGGCTGGCGGACGAACTCCGGTCCCCAAGGCTTTGGCAAAGGCCTCCTTGGTGGCAAAGCGCTTGGCCAGAAAGCGCCCTTTGTCACTGGCGCGGGCAAAATCATCGAATTCATTCGGCGCCAACACCCGTTCCAGGGCCTTGTCGCCATGTCGCTCCCAAAAACCGCGCAGACGTGCAACGGCGGCAATGTCGGTACCGATCCCGTAAATCATTATTCGCCTGCTTTGGCTGCTTCCCGCATTAACGACTTTATTTCACGTACGGCTTCGCGCAAACCAACGAAGATTGAACGGCTGACTATGGCGTGACCAATGTGCAGCTCACGAATACCGGCGAGACGCGCCACCGGTTCGACGTTGTAGTAATTAAGGGCATGACCGGCATTGAAACGCATGCCCAGAGCGCGCACAGCAACACCCGCCTGACGAATTTTACTTAACTCGGCGAGCACGGCCGGTGCTTCGGCATCGCGCCCACGTGCATGAAAGGCGTGGGCGTAAGGCCCGGTATGAATTTCGCAAACGCTGGCTCCAATACGCGCAGCTGCTTCAATTTGCGGCAACTCGGCATCGATGAAGACACTGGTAACAATGCCAGCATCAGCCAGCCGACTGATCACATCCTTGAGACGCGCCTCCTGTGAGACGATATCAAGACCGCCCTCGGTGGTGACTTCATGCCGTCCTTCCGGCACCAGCATGGCCATTTCAGGCTTGAGCGAACAGGCAAAGTCGACCATTTCATGGGTCGCCGCCATTTCAAAATTCAGCTTGATTTGTGTCAGCTCACGCAGGCGATGCACGTCGGCATCCTGTATGTGACGACGATCCTCGCGCAAATGCACGGTAATGCCATCGGCGCCACCCAGATGGGCTTCAACGGCTGCCCAGACCGGATCCGGTTCGTAAGTCATGCGCGCCTGGCGCAGCGTGGCCACGTGATCGATATTGACGCCAAGCTCAATCATAAATCCTGCAACTCTATAGTTATCGGGCGCTAACGCCCATGGTCATTAGAATAATTGTCTTTGTTACTTAGCAAGCTACTCAACTAGCTACTCAATACCGCCATGGTAGCCATTATTTTAACTGTTCCATGCTGCCCAAGCACGGCTGGTTATATACCGTGTTTCCCTACAGTTACTCGCTCGCCCCCATGCTCGTCACAGTCCGCCTAATGTGTTACCAAGGTCGGCGCCTGCCGTCGTGGAGCGAGATAGACCACGGCAAAGCCTACCGGTGCAAGCTGCAGACAGTCTGTGGCAGGGACTGTCAGCCGTCTATGTGCACACCCCGCGTCTCTTCGAGGAACTGCGGATCGCCCATGGCGACGGGAGCTTCGGCAAGCGCCTCGCCTCGCTGGCCAAGACGGATTTGCTGATCCTTGATGATTGGGTATTGGCGCCGCTCAATCAGGCCGAGCGCAATGATTTGCTGGAGGTGCTTGATGATCGCGTCGGCACGCGCGGCCAGCGTTTCGAATAGCGTGTCGACGATCTCGTGACGCTTAAGTGGATTCTCACCGTCTATCTGCAGGCGCCCTACTTCGGCCTTCGTGCATCCGTGCTTCTCAAAAAACCCCAGGATGTCCTTGCGCGGCCAGAACAAGGACAAGATGCAATCTTTCATGCATCCTTTGATGTCCGCCGGGAAACTCATGCCGTTCCCTCCCATCAACCGATCAGACCGAGGAGCCGATCGATGATGTCGCTCGCCTGCCGTTGCCTCAGGGCCCGAGCCTCACGCAGTTCAGGCTCATCGCTCTCGCCGAGCTCAAACTTGGCCACCGAGACCGGGCCATCCTTGCGATAACCTTCTGTTTTGTCGTCCTGGGTGAAGCGATTGCGCAGGATTGCTAGGGCGGCCTGGATCACTGCACCATGCTTGCCGCCCAGTTCCGTTCGGAAGGCTTCGGCGACGGCGTCCGTTCCCTCGTGCGCATGCTCGATGCAGTAGACGAGGTCGTGCGCATCCTTGCGCTCGAAACGCTGATCAAATGCGAACGACTTCAAGCACGTGAAGCTGACCAGGTTGGCGTGCTTGATCTTCTCGGTCGCGACGCCATTGCCGCCAAGCAGTTCTGCCTGGATCTCGGTGACCTGGTGAAGGTCGAAGACGATGGATGAATGCGGGATGTTCAGTGCCGAGATCGTACCTTCGGTTGGCAGCGGCTGCACCTTGCCGCCGGCGATGTCCGGCGCGTCCGCGAGCAACTCCAGCACCATCTGAGCGCCGTGTTCGGTGCGAGTTTGCCAACGCCAGGAGAGCTTTTTTCCGGCCTCGTTCTCGGCGCGATCGAAGCCCATCTTCTTGATGTTGTCCTCCAGCGAGTGATATGCCTCGGTGTCGGCCAGTATCTGGAGGTCGATCACGATATCCACATCCATGGTGCCCGCATGCGCGGGGACCACCGGCGGCCGGGCGGCGACCAGGTACCTCGGGGTGAGGCCTCCCACCAAATAGACCGAATCCTTCCAGGGGCCGAGTCCGCGCAGCAGCGTCACGAGAACACGTTCGCAATCCTGCGTGTACTGGTCGCTGTAGCCATCGAGTGTCGTGGGCTTGGCCATCAGAAACGGATCCTTTCTCGACGCAGATGCTGAGCCATCTCTTTGGCCCGGCCTTCGCCGCGCAACAAGTCGAGATAGACCTGAATGGGACTCGCCAGCCAAACACCGCCGACTTGCTGGCGGAACAACAGTTCTCCCGCCGACTTCGTCTCGATGACCGCGAGGTTCGCCCCTTCATTGACAATGCGCGCATCCAACTCGGCCATCGCTGTGTCAGCGCCGGCGCTGGCCAGCAGCCGAGTCCGCACCTGTGAGATACCGGACAGGAAGGGGGCATAGCGCTGGGCGGCGGCTTCGTAGCTCACCGCGTAGCCGACCTGATGCGCATCCAAGACTTGGCCGAGCCACTCAATCAGGGTTTCTGCCTTCGCGCCGGGAACGAAATAGCGACGCAGCGTTGGGGCGCGCTGCGTGGCAAGCTGCTTGGCCCAAGCGTCGAGTAAGGCGCCCGGTTCGCGCAGATGGCGTTCCTTGCTTGGCCCCTGCCCGCGGGACACCAGCCAGTCGAACCGCTCCAACTCACCCAATACGTCCGAGGCAGTGGACGGCGCCACCTGCGCCTGCTCGGCCACCTCGGTGACACCAAACCATTCCTCGTGATTGACCAAGAGCGCGTGCAGCACCTGCGCGCGCCGCCCCGAGAACAACGACCGCACCGACTTTTCCAAGGTCTTTGGAGGCGGCTTGTCGATGTAGACGTAGGCGCCGGAAGCCGGCAGAAATAGGCTTCCGCCGTTGTCGTAGTAGCCGATGCGCTCGGCCCTGAGCAGTTCCTTCGCACCAGGCGAGAGGGATTCGGCAATGAGGAAGTTCTGTGCGTCGGCATATCGGCCGTGCTGCAGCGACTTGAACTGCCACAACACCTGGCGCACGTCCCGGGGGTAGACGGTTTTCTTCGCCTCGACCAGTAAGACGATCGACTTGCCGGCGACATTCAGGTGGATTTGGGCGTCAACGCGATCATCGGCTGACGCGCCGGATTCCAGCGCGTCCAATTCGGCATGCACGTCCGGCAACTCCCGGAGTGACTCCAGGAACTGTTCGATCAGAGCACGTTCGACAGGGGGCGACTCGGTCATGTCAGCAGTTATTTCCTGTACAGCGAATAACCGCACTATACCGAATATTCGACGGAATTGCCATATTCGCTGATCAGCGAATTTCGCACGATCCCCTGGCATCCCGGCGTACAGCCGTCTGGCTCGCGGGCAAGTGCCCCGCGCTTCGTGCAAATCGCGGCCATCCGGCTATGATCTCTGACGCCTCCGACCCTTGCGGGCCTGCGCGCTACCGGCTGGCCACCGCCGACCGTATCCTGGAAGCCATGCGCCAAGTTATCGCGCGGTGCGCTGATCACCTCGGCGAGCCGGTGAAGCACTACCGGCACACACCTGTCGTCGCTTCGTTGCTATGGGCCCACAATATCAATTTGGCGGACGCCTGATTAGATTCGGCGATGCCCCGAGCTACCTCAAAGATGGGGATAGTCGCATTGCGCTCGGAACGCGCACGTAAGGCACGTCTTCCGAGACAAGGGCCAGCGCGGCAGAACTTGGCCGGCGAGAATGTCTTCCCGCCGCCTCACCAAGGTGACCACTTGCTCGTCAGTCATCAGTTGGACGCGATGCGCGATCGGTAA
>CAXYZX010000091.1:0-10611 GCA_964293845.1 uncultured Dechloromonas sp. | reverse complement strand
TTGCCACTGCCGGATGGCCCAGAAATAGCAAGGAAGACACCGGGCTCAATAGCCAGTGTTATATCATTGAGCGCCTGAACAATCTGCTCTCCGAGCAGATACTCTTTAAAGACGCGTTCGATTCGGACAACGCTGCTCATGCCGGGTTGAATGCAACTAAATAAGTGTAAATCGAGCGTGAGGTGGTGCTTATGTTACTGAAATGTGCGAGCGGGATGAGGCAATGGACCTGCATTGTGGCTTCCGGCATGTTTTTTTCGCTCCAGTCTGTATCGGTCTTTGCAGAAGAACCCAAAGCCTCGCAGACTGATGAGGCTTATGCCCGAAGTATAGTAGAAAAGGCCGACCACGTACGTTTCCCGGCTGATGGTTTTCAGGTTGATATTGTAATCAATACGCAGTCTGCGGATAGGGCACCTGAGCCGCGCAAGTATCGTGTGCTCTCCAAAGGTAACGAAAATTCGATCGTGATGGTTACCGAGCCTGCTTCGGAGCGCGGTCAGATATTGTTGATGAAGGGCCGTGATCTTTGGGTGTTCATGCCTGAAGTGTCGCAACCGGTGCGGATTTCGCTGGCTCAGCGGTTGACCGGGCAGGTAGCCAACGGTGATCTGGCGCGCGCCAATTTTGCCGGTGACTACAATCCTAAGGTGTTGCGTAACGAGACTATCGGTAGTGAGACCTATGTTGTGATGGAATTGATCGCGGTCGATCGGTCGGTTACTTACCAGAAAGTTGTGTATTGGGTGAACCAAAAAAATGCCTGGCCGCTCAAGGCTGAGTTTTATTCGCTTTCAAATCGGCTGTTGAAGAAATGCAGCTACGAAAACTTTCAGGCGCTCGCTGGAAAAACGCGTCCAACCCGGTTGGTGATGGAGGATGCGCTACGTGGTGGGGAGAAATCGCTGCTGGAATACAGCGAGATGAAGTTGCGCGATCTGCCGGATAAAATTTTTACCAAAGACTACCTGAAGAAGCTTGAGTGACTTTTTTAAACACTACTGACAAAGAACTTTAAAAATTCCCATGAGTAAAATCATTCCTGTCGTACTTTCCGGCGGTTCCGGAACCCGCCTTTGGCCGCTGTCCCGTGAAAAGTATCCCAAGCAGTTGCTGCCGCTGGTGGGCGAGCAGTCCATGTTGCAGGCTACCGTGGCCCGTATGGATGGCATTGCAGAACTGGCTGAACCGTTGCTGGTTTGTAATGACGAGCATCGCTTTGTTGTTGCAGAGCAGCTGCGGCTGCTTGGTAAGCAAGGCAAGGTGATCCTTGAGCCGTTTGGCCGCAACACGGCGCCCGCCTTGGCGCTGGCTGCGCTGTGGGCGCAGCAGCAGGGTGGTGACCCGGTGCTGGTGGTGATGCCGGCTGATCACGTGATTCTTGAGGGTGATGTTTTCAGGGGGGCGGTGGCCAAGGCTGCCAGGCTGGCTGAAACCGGTGTTGCCGTGACTTTTGGTATTACTCCGGATTGCCCGGAAACCGGCTATGGCTATATCCAGCAGGGTGCTGCGCTGGCTGGCGAGAGCGGTGCTTTCAAGCTGGCTCGCTTCGTTGAAAAGCCGAACCGGGAAACAGCTGAGTCTTATCTGGATTCGGGTGACTTCCTGTGGAACAGCGGTATTTTTGTAATGCGTGCTTCCACTTGGTTGAATGCTTTGGCTGTTTGTCGGCCGGATATTCTGCAAGCGTGCCAAAAGGCATTGCAGAGTGGTGGGCAGGATGGTGACTTTATCCGCGTAGACCGTGCTGCATTCGAGCAATGCCCTTCGGATTCAATTGACTATGCGGTCATGGAGCGCCTGACAGCCGGCACCGCCGGGCTCCCGGAGAGTGCCGTGATTCCGCTGGCGGCGGGTTGGTCCGATGTCGGGGCCTGGGATGCGTTGTGGAAAGTGTTGCCCAAGTGTGGTAAGGGAAATGCTACGCGGGGCGATGTCATGCTTGAAGGTTGTAGCGACACGCTGGTGATCTCCGAGAGTCGTCTGGTGGCCTGTATCGGGCTCAGCAATGTGGTGGTGGTCGAGACCGACGATGCCGTACTGGTGGCGCATCACGATGCGACGCAGGATGTTAAGAAAATTGTCGATCGCCTGAAGGCTGACAAGCGTTCGGTGGCGCAATGGCATCGCAAGGTATATCGGCCGTGGGGTTGGTACGATGGCGTCGATTCAGGCGAGCGCTTTCAGGTCAAGCGTATTGGCGTCAAGCCGGGTGCCTCGCTTTCTCTGCAAATGCACCACCATCGGGCCGAGCACTGGATTGTGGTGAGCGGCACGGCACAGGTGACCAAGGGAGACGAGGTGTTTCTGGTTTCGGAAAATCAGTCCACCTACATACCGCTGGGCGTTACGCATCGCCTGAAAAACCCCGGTGTAGTGCCACTTGAAATGATTGAGGTGCAGTCCGGTAGTTATCTTGGCGAGGACGATATTGTGCGTTTCGAGGATACCTACGGGCGCAGTTGATCAGTCGAAAAGCAGGGCGGCTGCAACTTTGCGGCCCTCTGCGGCAAGAATGTTGTAGGTGCGGCAGGCGGCTTGCAGGTCCATGATCTCGAGGCCGATGCCAGCCGGTGCGAACGGGCGCATCAATGGGCCGGCCGGGAAGCGCAGACGCTTGCCGGTGCCCAGCAGGATGATCTCCGTACCCAGTTCCAGCAATTTCTGCATATCGCTGGCCGCCAGCGTTTCTACTGTTGCGGTCGACCATTCGTGAATGATGGATTCCGGCAGCAGAATGAGATTTTTCAGGTGTTTTTCATGGTTGACCGCAACATAGTCATCGCCGTAGGCGGTAAACATGTTGAGGCCGGCGGTGTTGGCGAGGTGAAGTTTCACTGGTCTGTCGTCCTGAAAAGCCTATCAAAATTGCGGTGCACCATGCGTTCCAGTAGGATTATACCTTTTGGTGTACGGCGCTCTGGCTGATTGTGGCTGACCGCGACGGTTCACTGCCCCGATGGACGGTAGGAATGAAACTAATCAAGAAGTCTGCCAAGCTTGCCAACGTCTGCTATGACATCCGCGGCCCTGTGCTGCAGAAGGCCAAGCAGATGGAGGAAGAAGGCCACAAGATCATCAAGCTGAACATCGGCAACCTGGCCGCGTTCGGTTTCGATTCGCCTGAAGAAATCCAGCAGGACATGATCCGCAATCTGCCAAATGCGGCGGGTTATACGGATTCCAAAGGCATCTTTGCGGCGCGCAAGGCGATCATGCATTACTGCCAGCAAAAACACATCAAGGGTGTGACGCTGGATGATATTTTTGTCGGCAATGGCGTCTCCGAGTTGATCGTCATGGCGATGAATGCGCTGCTCGATGCCGGTGACGAAGTGCTGGTGCCAGCGCCGGATTATCCGTTGTGGACGGCGGCGATCAGTCTTTCCGGTGGTACACCCAAGCATTATCTTTGTAATGAAGAAAAAGGTTGGCTGCCTGATCTGGATGATATTCGCAGCAAAATCACCCCCAAGACGCGGGCGCTGGTCATCATCAATCCCAACAACCCGACCGGTGCGCTCTATCCGGATGATTTGTTGCTTGAATTGATCGACATTGCCCGTCAGCACCACCTGATCCTTTACGCCGATGAGGTGTACGACAAGGTGCTTTACGACGGCGTGACCCACACGGCACTGGCTTCCTTGGCAGAAGACGTGCTGATGATTTCCTTCAACGGGCTGTCGAAGAATTACCGTTCCTGCGGCTATCGTGCCGGCTGGATGGTGGTTTCCGGCGACAAACGCCACGCCAAGGATTACATCGAAGGTCTTGAAATGCTGGCCTCGATGCGCCTTTGCGCCAATGCGCCGGGTCAGCATGGCATACAGACAGCGCTTGGTGGCTATCAAAGTATTGATGACCTGGTCGGTGAAGGCGGGCGCCTCAAGCGTCAGCGCGATATTGCGCACGAGTTGATCACGGCGATTCCCGGTGTCAGCTGCGTCAAGCCGAAGGCAGCGCTGTACATGTTCCCCAAGCTTGATCCGAAAATTTATCCGATCAAGAACGACCAGGCCTTCATTTCGGAAATGTTGCAGGAAGAGAAGGTGCTGCTGGTTCAGGGCACTGGCTTCAACTGGCCACATCCTGACCATTTCCGGCTTGTTTTCCTGCCGCACGAAGATGACTTGAGGGAGGCGATTGCCCGTATTGCCCGCTTCCTGGAAAACTATCGCAAGCGTCACCATACCAACCAACCTAGTAAAGACTGAACATGAAACCCATTAATGTTGGCCTAATCGGCATCGGCACCGTCGGCGGTGGCACCTGGAATGTCCTCAAGCGCAATGCGGATGAAATTGCCCGCCGCGCTGGCCGTCCGATTCGCATTACGGCCGTCGCCGACAAAAATGTTGAACTGGCCAAGCAGATCACCGGTGGTGATGCCCGCGTGACCGATGATGCCTTTTCGCTGGTCAATGACCCGGAAATCGACATCATCGTTGAGTTGATCGGTGGCTACGGTGTGGCCAAGGAAGTGGTCATGCAGGCCATCGCCAATGGCAAGCATGTGGTGACGGCCAACAAGGCATTGCTCGCCGTGCACGGTACGGAAATTTTTAGCGCGGCGCAGAACAAGGGCGTCATGGTGGCTTTCGAGGCGGCGGTTGCTGGCGGCATCCCCATCATCAAGGCACTGCGCGAAGGCCTCAGTGCCAATCGTATCGAATGGGCGGCCGGTATCATCAATGGCACGACCAACTTTATCCTCTCCGAAATGCGCGACAAGGGCTTGTCCTTTGACAACGTACTCAAGGAAGCCCAGCGTCTGGGCTATGCCGAAGCTGATCCGACCTTCGACATCGAAGGCGTTGATGCGGCGCACAAGGCGACCCTGATTGCCTCCATCGCCTTCGGTATTCCAGTGCAGTTCGACAAGGCTTACATCGAAGGCATTACCAAGCTTGAAGCCTCCGACATCACCTACGCCGAACAGCTCGGTTATCGCATCAAGCTGCTTGGCATTGCCAAGCGGCGCAGCAATGGCGTGGAACTGCGCGTGCATCCGACGCTGATTCCGGCCAAGCGCTTGCTGGCCAATGTCGAAGGTGCGATGAATGCTGTCATGGTCAAGGGCGATGCTGTCGGGACAACGCTGTATTACGGCAAGGGTGCTGGTGCCGAGCCGACTGCCTCGGCGGTGATCGCTGATATCGTCGATGTGACCCGTCTGGCGACGGCTGATCCGGAACACCGTGTGCCACATCTGGCCTTCCAGCCAGATGCCATGTCCAGCCTGACTATCCTGCCGATGAGCGAGGTTGAAACCGGTTATTACCTGCGTCTGCGCGTTGAAGACAAGCCGGGTGTCCTGGCCGATGTGACCCGCATTCTGGCTGATCAGGGTATCTCCATCGATGCCATGCTGCAGCGTGAGCCGGAAGAAGGTGAAGGCGAGACTGATATCATCATCCTCACCCATGTCTGCAAGGAAAGCTGCGCCGATGCAGCGATCGCCAAGATTGAAGGTCTCGCCGCACAAAAAGGCAAGGTCAAGCGGATCCGTCTGGAAGAGCTGCAGTAACTCTGGCACCTGAGTCAAACTGTCACGGGGGCTGCGGCCCCCATTTTATTTTGTCGACTCAGAGCAATGGCGTCTTGTCTTTTTTGTCTACGTTCTCTTCAGAAGGAGCTGGTGGTGGCTGTGTATGCATGCCGACTGCGGCCAGGAGAAAAATCAAAAACATCAAGGTCGCTGCGCCGGCAAACACAAAGCCGCTCAGCATCAGCAAGGGCGGAACGATACCGATACCGGCCATAACGAACTCGATGGCATCGTCGGCATTTTCGTAGCCGAGGCGCTTGAGCAGACGGAGTATCATGAAAAGCCTCCTGTCCCAGTGGGTGGGCAAAGCAACTGCCTATAAAATCTTTATAGCAGTTGGCGCATGGAAGGCGAGAGGAGTTACATCTTTTCCCCATCAGGCAAAAGGGCATTGCGATGCGGATCAAGGAAATGATGTGAACAGCTTGGCAAAATTGATCCCAATTGCCATCCCGGCAAGCAATTAACGGAGTCACAATGCAAACCATTCACGCCTGTAACCACACGACTGCTGAAGCCCTTTACCCGTTTGATGCACGCGGCATCGCCAAGCGCTTTCGCCACGCCGCCATTTTTGGTGCGCTGGATGCGCTGCAGCCTGGTGAAACCATGCGTTTTTGTAATGATCACGACCCGCTGCCGCTACTTGCCCAGTTGCAGCAACGTTACGGCGCCCACCTGACCATCGAATACAAGCAGCGTGAGCCGGGCGCCATTGTGATTGATTTCTCGGTCGTTGCCTGATTGCTGCAAACCGCGAGCCTGACCCTCCTGGCTTTGCTGGGCAGCGCCGTTCTGGCGCTGAGTGGTTGGGGTTCGCCGGTGGCGGTGGCGCATCTGCTGTTTGCCGTTGGCATCGTGCCGCTGATTTTCGCGGCAATGAGCCATTTTGTCCCGGTTCTGACCCGTAGCGGTGATCCGGGACACCGGATAGCTCGTCTCCCTCTGGCTGCGCAGCTCGCCGGCCTTCTGGCGGTGGCTGCCATGCTCGGTTTGTTACCCTATTGGCTGCTGTATGTGGCTGCTGGGGTCGACCTGATATTGGCCGCCATTTTATTCAACTGGATTTCTGCTCGCGCCCGGGCAACGCTGGGTGCGCCGCATCCCGGCTGGCGCTGGTATGGCGCAGCACTGGCCTGCCTGATGCTGGCCTTGCTGGCAGTTCTGCTCTTAGGCATCTTTCCCGCCTACTGGGGGCCACTGCGCCTCTTTCATCTGCATCTCAATACGTTGGGTCTGGTTGGCCTGGCGGCGTTTGGTACCTTGGCCGTATTGATGCCGACAGCGCTCGGCCAGCCTGATCCGGAAGCGGCAGGCTGGCTGCGTCGTCGGCTCTGGCTGGTTGCTGGAGGCGCGCTGGTGATTGCTTGCGGAGCGGCAATAATCTGGCCTTTTGCCATGCCGGGTGCGGCTTTGCTGCTGGTCGCCGGGCTCGGTCTGATTGGGCAGTGGGTACGCCGCTTTGGGCTGCGCCGAATGCTGGTGGATGGTGTTGCGGCCTCGCTGCTTTCTGCCGTCTGTGGTTTATTGCTGACCTTGGGGGCTGGTGTGGCGCACGGTGCCGGCATGATGCCGGGGCGTCCAGGTTTGTTAGCCTGGGGGGCGGGTTTTCTGTTGCCTCTGGTGAGCGGGGCGCTCAGCCAGTTGTTGCCGGTCTGGCGTTGGCCGGGCCCGATGATTCCAGCGCGTAGCATCATGCGCCAGAAGCTGGCAGCAAGCGGAGTTTGGCGGGCCGGGCTTTTTTTCCTGGCAGCCCTGGCTTTCCTGATCGAATTGAATGTGCTGGCAATGGCTTTACTTGGGCTGGCACTGGCCCTCTTTGCATTTGGCTTGCTGCAAGCCGTGCGCGTGTTGCGGTCCACGCGGTAAAATCCCTCTTTTTTCGCATTTCAGGGCTTTGCCATGCGCTATATCTCGACTCGCGGCCACGCCGCGCCCCAGTTTTTCTGCGACATTCTCCTTGGCGGCCTGGCCCCGGACGGTGGCCTCTATCTGCCGGAAAACTACCCGCAGATCAGTCGTAGCGAGCTTGATGCCTGGCGCCAGTTGTCGTACGCCGATCTCGCCTACGAAATTCTCTCCAAGTTCATTACGGATATTCCGCCGGCTGATCTGAAAGCCATTGTCGGAAAAACTTACACTGCCGATGTCTATCGTCATACACGCAATGGCGGCAATGCAGCCCAGATTACGCCCCTGACCAAGCTGGAAGACGGGCTGTACACGCAGGAATTGTCCAATGGCCCGACGCTAGCCTTCAAGGACATGGCCATGCAACTGCTCGGCAACCTGTTCGAGTACGTGCTCGACAAGCGTGGCGAGTCGATCAACATCCTCGGCGCCACCTCGGGCGACACCGGGTCGGCGGCCGAATACGCCATGCGCGGCAAGCACAACGTCAAGGTCTTCATGCTCTCGCCGGATGGCAAGATGAGCGCCTTCCAGCGTGCCCAGATGTACTCGCTGCAAGACCCCAATATCTTCAATATCGCTGTTACCGGCTTGTTTGACGACGCGCAGGATATCGTGAAAGCTGTCTCCAACGATGCCGCCTTCAAGGCCAAATACAAGATCGGTGCGGTCAATTCAATCAACTGGGCGCGGGTTGCGGCGCAGATCGTCTATTACTTCCAGGGTTACTTCCTGGCGACGAAGAGTAACGACGAGCAGGTTGCCTTCGCCGTGCCGTCTGGCAACTTCGGCAACATCTGCGCCGGCCACATCGCGCGCCAGATGGGCTTGCCGATTGCCAAGTTGGTGCTGGCTACCAACGAGAACGATGTGCTCGACGAATTTTTCCGCACGGGCGTCTATCGTCCGCGTAACACGGCTGAAACCAGCATCACCTCCAGCCCGTCAATGGATATTTCAAAAGCCTCCAATTTCGAGCGTTTTGTGTTTGATCTGGTGGGGCGTGATCCGGCGTTGGTCAGTGCGCTGTGGGCCAAGGTCGACAAGGGCGAAGCGTTTGATTTGTCGGCTACGGTCCACTGGAAAAACATGCCCAATTTTGGTTTTGTTTCAGGCAAAAGCACGCACAGCGACCGCATCAAGACCATCCGCTTGGCACAGGGCCGCTACAACGTGATGCTCGACACGCACACCGCCGATGGGCTCAAGGTGGCGCTGGAGCAGCGTGTTGCCGGTTTGCCGATGATAGTCCTGGAAACTGCTCAGCCCGCCAAGTTCGAGGAAACCATCCGCGAAGCGCTGGGCACTGAGCCGGTGCGCCCAGCCGACATGGCCGGCATCGAAAACTTGGCGCAGCACGTTGTGGTAATGGCACCGGATGTAGCGGCGATCAAGCAGTTTATTGTCGAGCGAGTTTGAGCTTCGACAAGTTGACGAAAGAACGGCCCTTGCGGGCCGTTCAACGTTGACTGGCAGCTGTTTTTGAAGTTTTAGAGATAGATCACGGCGGGGAAAACAGCGACCGCCAGTACCAGCACCAGCCATTCAAGATTGTGGCGTGCCAGAAATCCGGTGAAGTGCAAAACCAGAATGACAATGGCGACGACGTAAAACAGGGCGAATAACATGCTTGCTCCTGATGATTATTCTTTTATTCAGATGGGCGAATTATAGGCGGGATCATGCCGTTGGCAAAAGCTGCTTAGCCGGCAAAGCGCATCGAAAGATCCAGTGCCTTCACATCCTTGGTCAGCGCACCTACCGAAATGCGATCTACACCGGTTTCGGCAATGCTGCGTATGGTTTCTAGCGTGACGTTGCCGGAGGCTTCGAGAATGGCGCGGCCGGCATTGATTTTGGCCGCAGCGCGCATCATCTCCAGCGTGAAATTGTCGAGCAATATCATTTTTGCCCCGGCAGTCAAAGCAGTTTCCAGTTCAGCCAGGCTTTCAACCTCGATCTGTATGAACTTGCAGCGCGCGCCGGCTGACTGAGCCACTGCCTGCGCCGCAGTCAGGGCTTCGACGATACCGCCGGCCGCCATGATGTGGTTTTCCTTGATCAGGATGGCGTCCCACAAGGCCAGGCGATGGTTGCCGCCACCGCCGCAACGGACGGCGAATTTCTGGGCGATACGCAGGCCGGGCAGGGTTTTCCGGGTGTCGACTACCTGTGCCTTGGTGCCGTCAATCGCGTCTGCGTAAATGCGGGCCTTGCTGGCGACGGCAGAAAGCAACTGGAGAAAATTGAGTGCACTGCGCTCGGCTGAGAGCAGGGCGCGAGCATCGGCGGTGATGCGGCAGAGCAGCTGATTCGGGGTGATGCGATCACCATCCTGCGCCTGCCAATCGACTTGGGCGCCTGGGTCAAGCTCGCTGATACAGCGCTCAAACCAGGCTGTGCCGCACAGTACCCCGGCTTCGCGCGAAATGACCGTGGCCTCTACCCGGCGGGCCGGCGGGACCAGGCTGGCGGTGAGATCGCCGGCGCCAATATCTTCAGCGAGGGCGGCGGCTACGTTGCGGGAAATTTCGTCGGCGAGCGGGAAGGGGAATTCGATGGACATAGCGGCTTCAAATCGTCATGCTGGACCCTAATTGTAACGTCTGGGAGTCGCCTGTGGCCGATGTCGTCGGGGTTTTTCATGTCAGTTTGGGCGTGCTTGGCGCGCTGATCATTGCCTTGGGGCTGGTCTATCTCTATGTGCGGGATATCACCCAGAAACGCCATACGGTACTGCGCAACTATCCGATCATTGGTCGTCTGCGCTTTTTCTTCGAGGATCTTGGCGAGTATTTTCGCCAGTATTTCTTTCTGGGCGATCGCGAGGAAATGCCCTTCAATCGTGCGACACGGGCCTGGGTTTATCGCATGGCGAAGAATGAGGGCGGCATTCTTGGTTTTGGCTCGACTTATGACCTGACGCAGTCCGGTGCCCTGGTCTTTGTCAATGCCTCGTTTCCAGTGCTAGAGGGCGAGCATGAGCCGACGCCGCCGCTGGTGATCGGTGAGGGCTGGTGTGAAAAGCCCTTTACGGCGCATTCCATCATCAACGTCAGTGGCATGAGTTATGGCGCCATTTCCAAGCCGGCGGTGCAGGCACTTTCGCGTGGTGCCGCGATGGCGGGTGCTTACATGGATACAGGCGA
>CAXYZX010000090.1:0-10635 GCA_964293845.1 uncultured Dechloromonas sp. | reverse complement strand
TGGTTCTTCATCATGGCCGAGATGTTCGCCTTTGCCGTCTTCTTTGCCTCCTACGCTTTTTCCCGCGCAAATAACGTAGAGATGTTCAACCTCTACCAGCAAACATTGGACCGCAACGCCGGGGCATTGAATACCGTATTGCTGATTACCGGCTCATGGTTCATCGTTCTTGCCGTCCAGGCGGCCCACCGCGATGACCAGAAGGCCGTACCGCGCAACATTTTGCTCGGCTTCCTGTGCGGCGGCGCCTTTCTGGCAGTCAAGGTAGTCGAGTACTCGGCCAAGTTTGGTGCCGGCATTTCGATGTCGACCAACACCTTTTACATGTTCTACATCTCGCTGACCTTCTTTCACTTCATGCACGTCATTCTCGGCATGGTGATCCTTTCCGTATTATGGAAACAGTCAAGAAAAGGGGCCTACACCAGCAAGGATGCCCATGGACTGGAGAGTGGAGCAGCCTACTGGCACATGGTCGATCTGCTGTGGATCATTCTCTTCCCGCTAGTCTATGTGATGCGCTGACCATGATGAACATCCTGAAAAACTCCGCACACCGCGCCTGGATCGTTCTCCTGATCGCTACTGCCATTACCTGGTATCTCGGTGAGGTTGGTGCCGCCGGCACTGCTGCCATTGTTACCATGCTCGCCATAGCCTTCGTCAAGGGACGCCTGGTGATCCTGGACTTCATGGAACTGCGCAACGCCCCGCTGCTTTGGCGACTTTTACTGGAGGGCTGGCTTATCGTTGTTTCCAGCCTGATTCTGCTTGCTTACTGGATTTCTCTCAAATGACCGAACTGCCCTTCTACGAACCTTCTGGCAACGAAATCTCGCTCTTCGAGCACGCCTTCCACCAACGCCTGCCACTCCTGATCAAAGGCCCGACCGGCTGCGGTAAAACGCGCTTTGTCTCGCACATGGCAGCTCGCCTTAAACTGCCGCTGTACACCGTTGCCTGTCACGATGACCTGACCGCTGCCGACCTCGTGGGCCGCCACCTGATTTCCGACAAGGGTACCTACTGGTCCGATGGCCCACTGACCCGCGCGGTGCGCGACGGCGGCATCTGCTACCTTGATGAAGTCGTTGAGGCGCGCAAGGACACCACTGTCGTGCTGCACCCACTGGCTGACGACCGCCGAATTCTGCCTATCGACCGCACCGGTGAAACGCTGGAAGCGCCTGCTAATTTCATGCTCGTGGTTTCCTACAATCCGGGTTACCAAAACCTGATGAAGGGCCTCAAGCCTTCTACCCGCCAGCGCTTTGTCTCAATGCGCTTCGACTTTCCGGGCGCGGAACGCGAAATCTCCATCCTGCTCGGCGAAACCGGCTGTGATGCCGATCTGGCCAAGCGCCTGGTAGGCATCGCCAAGGCCTTCCGTGCCCTCAAGGACCGCGATCTCGAAGAGGTCGCCAGTACCCGCCTGCTGGTTTATGCCGCGACGCTGATCAAGTCCGGCTTCGACGTTACCGCCGCCTGCCGTGCGGCGCTGGTTGAAAGTCTGACCGACGATGAAGAAACCGTTGAAGCACTGATGGAAATCGTTAATGCCACTTTCGGACGATGATTTCGGCTTCGAGGAAGAAAAGGCCGGGCAAAACCTGGCCGTCCTCGCCGAAGCCCTCTATCTGATCAACCTGCTGCTGTTGCCGGGCATCGCCTTCGTGCTGCTACTCGGCCTCTGGCTAAAATACAAGGACAGCGCCCCAGCGCTAGCTCGTCAGCACCTGAAGCAAACCACCTTCGTCAGCATGATTGGCGGCTTTCTGATTATCGTACTCTCCGCACTCATCGTCGCCCTTGGTGGTCTCAACTGGGAATGGACCTGGGTCATTCTCATTATCTACTTCACCTGCATCCACTCAACACTGGTGCTGTTAGGCATGTATGCCCTGATAAAGGCAATGAACGGACAGACCTGGCGCTTTCCGCTGATCGGTCCGGCGATCGACGACTCCAAAGCATGAAAAAGCCGGCTCTGCAACGTTACCGCCTGCTGGCGCAAATGGGCTTTTTCGCCCTGTTCACGCTGACCCCGGTTTTCGACCTCCTGCGCTACGACCTTACCGAGAAACACGCCTACTTCCTGACCTATCAATGGCATCTCGGGATCGATGACTTGATCGCCGGCCGGGTTGATGCGCGAACTGCTGTGGTCAACCTGATTTTGTACCTGTTTTTACCCTTGCTCGGCGCTGCTGCGCTGGTCATCGGCATTGCCTGGAAATGGGGTCGCCTATATTGTGGCTGGCTCTGCCCACACTTTTCGGTGGTTGAAACAATCAACCGCCTGATGCTGATCGCTACCGGCAAACATTCCGTCTGGGACAAGAAAGAAACCCCGCCGTGGGAGCCTGATGGCACGCCAACCCCGCGCGACAAACGTTACTGGTTACTGGTTGTCCCTGCCGCACTAGGCTTTGCTTTCGCTTGGGCGGTCGTTGGCCTGACTTATCTGATGCCGCCATTTCAGGTCTATCACGGACTGTTCACCTTCTCACTCTATCGCGGTGAAGTGATTTTTCTTTCGGCGGCGACGACCGTGCTGACACTGGAATTTCTCTTCGCCCGCCACCTTTTTTGCCGCTATGGCTGTGCTGTCGGGATTTTTCAGAGCTTTGCCTGGATCGTAAACAAGAAAGCCATGGTCGTTGGTTTTGAGCGCAAACGCCTGACCGACTGCACAAGTTGCCTGGATGGCAACGGTAGCGCCTGCGATGCGGTGTGCCCGATGCGTCTCAAGCCGCGCAATGTCAAACGCTGGATGTTTGCCTGCACCCAATGCGGCCAATGTATTTCTGCCTGCGGCACGGTTAACCGCAACAATCCGCAAGGCCAGTTGCTGCACTGGGTTAGCAACGAAGCTGCCAAACGCAACGAAGCGGGCTTTTCCTCGCTATCCCACATTGATGAAGACGCCGGAGGAAAGCTCTGAAATGGAAGAATTTGTCGGCAAACTCTGGCACAACTGGGTCACCAAGGCCGCCGCTGGTCATTACCCACAAGCTGCCGTCAAACTGGCCGAGGTGGAAAAAACTGCCGGCATACTGTTTCGCGCCTTTGGTGGTGATCCGGGATTGAGAGTAGCTGCGGCCACGTCGGAAGAACACGGTGCCCGCCGACGCTGGATGCAACGCCTTGCTGGCAGCAATGAAAAGGTCGCCCATGCCCGGCGCGATGCCGAAACACTGCGTCTACCGCCGGAGATTGCCGCCTTCCCGGAAAAATCGCTAAACCGCGACCTCTACCTGTGGCTGGCCGCGCTGGCCGCCAGTGATGTCGCACCAAATCGCCCGTGGTTCATCCGCAACCAGCTCGCCAGCCAGACCGCACTGAGTCGCTATCCCGGCCTGCGCCCACGTTACGAACGTCTGGTCACGGCTCATCTCGCCGGGCGCATTGCGCCAGAACAACTCAAAACCGACGAAGCGGCACAGGAAAATGCCCTGCGCCTCGCCATGCAACAACCTGGTACGGTCGACGGCCTGCCGCCGCTCAATTCCACCAAGTCACGACCTCCGCAGCCAGTTCTACTCTGGCTGATTGCTGGTGATGAAGGTCTTGCCGGCAAGTTGGCCGACCCGAACGACGCGCTGCCGCCAGAGGGTAGTGGCAGTAACGCCGAACCCGAAAAACAGGCACACAAGGCCGAGCAGGTTGAAACACCCAACAATGAAGCGCCGGTCCTTGCCGCATTCCGTGCTGAAAGTCTGCCCACTTGGGCCGAATACGTGCGCGTCAATCGCGCCTACGATGACGACGAAGATCCCAATGCACGAAATGCTGCCAAGGATCTCGACCTGCTTTCACTGACGCGAGACGGTGAAACCGCCCAGTCACGGGTCAAATTCGACCTTGATCTACCCTCGGCCGCTGAGGATGACACCCCGGTTGGCCCCGGCATTCATCAACCCGAATGGGATTACCGCAAGTCTGAAATGCTTAAGGATCATTGCCGTGTGCAGCCAATGATCGCCCAGGATGCCGGTCAAGCAGCGCTTCCTCCAGAATTGGCGGCAACCGCCAAAAAATTGCGCGGCCAGTTTGCTGCTCTGGCGCCGCAACGCCGCTGGCTAAAAGCGCAGCCGGATGGTGCCGAACTCGACGTCGACGCCTGTGTGCGCAACCACGCCGACCGCTCCTCCGGTCACACCCCGGAGACTGGCGGCTATCTCGCACAGGAACGCTGCGAGCGTGACCTCGCCTGCCTGCTTCTCGCCGATTTGTCGATGTCTACCGACGCCTGGATTTCCGACAGCCATCGCATCGTCGATGTGATTCGTGATTCGCTATTACTGTTTTCAGAAGCCCTGTCGACCACCGGCGACCGTTTCGGCATCTACGGCTTTTCGTCGCTGCGCCGGCAGAACGTTCGTTTCCACCTGCTCAAGGACTTCAACGGTCGATACGATGCCGCAGCCCGGGCTCGCATTCTGGCCATCAAGCCCGGTTTTTACACACGCATGGGTGCAGCATTGCGCCAGTCATCCAAAATTCTCATGGAACAGCCGGCCAGCCGCCGCCTCTTGTTGATCATCACCGATGGCAAGCCCAATGACCTCGATCTCTACGACTCCCGCTACGGCATCGAAGATACCCGCATGGCTGTGTACGAAGCCCGGCGTATGGGACTGACTCCATTCTGCGTCACGATAGACCGTGAAGCCGGCTCCTACCTCCCCTATTTGTTCGGACCGGCCGGCTTCTGTGTTATTCGTAAGCCAGAAGAACTACCTCGTCGCCTACCTCTTTTATACGCCCAATTGACTAGGGATTAGTCACTTAAAAGTATTGTGAAATAACTAGGCAGATGCCAACATCAGCCCCTCAAATTTCTTAGTTACTATCTATGCAAGCGAGTCCACCGGTCAATATCGAAGCCCTTCTTACTCACGTTCCTCTCTTTAACGGACTGGCCGGTGAAGAAATTGCGCGCATTGCCCGCTCGACTCGCGAGATCCACGCCAACAAGGGCGATATCCTGTTTCACAAGAACGATACCTGCACTGGCTTCCATCTACTGGTTTATGGCCAGGTCAAGCTTGCTTTTACATCGCCGCAGGGTAGCGAAAAGGTTGTCGAAATTCTGACCCAAGGCCAAAGCTTTGGCGAAGCCATCATGTTGATGGAAAAACCCTATATCGTCTTCGCCCAAGCCCTGACCGATTGCCTTCTGTTGCACGTTTCCAAGAATGCCGTATTCGAAGAGTTGCAACGCGACCACAATCTCTGTCGCAAAATGCTGGCCGGCATGGCCATGCGCCTGCATCAACTAATGAACGACGTCGAATCATACTCACTGCACTCCGGCAAGCAGCGCATCATCGGTTATCTTCTGCGCGAACTGTCCGACGATGACCTGAACGGCACCAACATTGCCGTCACTCTACCGACCAACAAAGGCGTCATCGCTTCCCGTCTCAACCTGACGCAGGAACACTTTTCACGAATCCTGCACGAATTGACCGACCTTGGCATGATCATTGTCGAGGGAAGAAAGATTCATATTCCCTGTGTAACCAATCTCAGGAAACACGAAGGCTAAGTTTTTCACTGGCAAGGGCATGAATAGAATTTAAAGGGGCAGTTTTCTGCCCCTTTTTTGGTCAACCGCAACAGTCTAAGCAGTGATCAATTTTCCTTTGGTCATCAGGTCCTGAAAATCGCATGATCAAGCGACTACCCAGACTGTGGAAGCACACCTGAACTAACCACATTAAACCTTGCGCAAAAAAGGCGGCCGTAGCCGCCTTGTGCAACAACCTGGCATATTCAGGCAATTAACGGAACGATAAGCAAGGCCACCAGATTGATAATCTTGATTAATGGATTGACCGCCGGACCAGCTGTATCCTTGTAGGGGTCGCCAACAGTATCCCCGGTGACCGCCGCTTTATGTGCATCCGAGCCTTTTCCGCCAAAATGACCATCTTCGATGTATTTCTTGGCGTTATCCCAGGCACCGCCACCGGTGGTCATCGAAATGGCAACAAACAGACCAGTAACGATGGTGCCCACCAACAGGCCACCGAGCGCCTGCGGACCAAGTGCCAGACCAACCACGACCGGCACGGCAACGGGCAGAATCGATGGAATCATCATTTCCTTGATGGCTGCCACGGTCAACATATCCACAGCGCGAGAATAATCAGGCTTGGCAGTGCCTTCCATAATGCCGGGGATTTCCTTGAACTGACGACGCACTTCCATCACCACGGCACTGGCGGAACGACCCACCGCTTCCATGGCCATCGCACCGAACAGATAAGGAATCAGACCGCCGATGAAGAGGCCAATAATCACCATGTGATTGGACAGGTCGAAAGTAAACACCTTGCCTGAAGCCGCTTCCAGACCGTGCGTATAGTCGGCGAACAGCACCAGCGCGGCGAGACCGGCAGAGCCGATAGCGTAGCCCTTGGTTACCGCCTTGGTTGTATTGCCAACCGCATCCAGTGGATCGGTGACATCGCGCACCTCCTTTGGCAGACCAGACATTTCAGCGATACCACCCGCGTTGTCGGTGATCGGGCCATAAGCATCAAGAGCAACAACGATACCGGCCATCGAGAGCATGGAGGTTGCTGCAATTGCGATACCGAACAAGCCACCCATAGCGTGCGCTGCGTAAATCGCTGCACAAACCGAAAGCACAGGCCAGGCGGTCGACTTCATTGAAATGCCGATACCGGCAATGATGTTGGTCGCGTGCCCGGTCTGGCATGAGGAAGCCACGTGTTTGACAGGCGGATAATCGGTGCCGGTGTAGTACTCGGTAATCCAGACCAGCGCCGCAGTCAGCACCAGGCCGACAACAGAACAGCCGAACATGGTCATGGTGTTAATCACTGAGCCGTCCGGCAGCGTGGCGCCCGCACCAATCAGCCATGCGGTAACCGGGTAATAGGCGATAAGCGCCAGCACCGCCGCGACGATCAAGCCACGGTAGAGAGCCGCCATGATCTTGCCACCCTCGGTTGCCTTGACAAAATAGCAGCCAACGATAGAGGCAATAATGGAAACACCGCCCAAGGCCAGCGGATAGAGCACCAGATTTTCACCGAGACCGGTTGCCGTCTTGATGGTCAGCGCGGCCAGCACCATGGTAGCAACTACGGTCACGGCATAAGTTTCGAAGAGATCGGCCGCCATACCGGCGCAGTCACCAACATTGTCTCCGACGTTATCGGCGATTACCGCCGGATTGCGTGGATCATCTTCCGGAATCCCTGCTTCGACCTTACCCACCAGATCGGCACCAACGTCGGCACCCTTGGTAAAGATACCACCGCCAAGACGGGCGAAGATGGAGATCAGCGACGAACCAAAGGCCAGTCCGACCAGCGGCTCAATCACGTGGTGCAGATCAGCCCCCGGGCCATAGACTGATTTCAGGAAAGCGAAATATCCGGCAACCCCGAGTAGCCCCAGACCAACTACCAGCATGCCGGTAATCGCCCCGCCCTTGAAAGCGACATCAAGCGCTGCCGCAATACCGTGACGCGCAGCTTCCGCCGTGCGCACATTGGCTCGCACCGATACGTTCATGCCGATAAAGCCTGCAGCGCCAGAGAGTACCGCACCGATCAGAAATCCAAATGCAGTCAGCCAACCCAGTTTTGGCACAAAACCGATGAGCAAGAAGAGGACGATGCCAACCATGGCAATGGTTTTGTATTGTCGGCTAAGGTAAGCCTCCGCGCCCTCCTGAATCGCTTTGGCAATTTCTTGCATGCGCTCGTTGCCAGCAGGCAACGCGAGGATCTGGCGGCTGGAAATCCAGCCATACAGGACTGCCAATACGGCGCAACCTAGCGCCAGCAACAACGGATTTGACATCGCTCTCCCCTTTTTGTGACAAACAAAAGTCTAAATCTTGAAAGTCTCCAGCTTTTTCTCTACGGAAATGTTCTTCAAACGAACATAATCGGGCAGGCCATTCCGATAAGGCGGTGGATCCTCACCCTCAATCAAAGGCTGCAGATACTCGCGGCAGGCGTCGGTAATGTGAAAACCGTCTGCCGTAATAAACTCCACCGGCATCTTGCGTTCAACATTGGCAATATCCTTGAGCGGTGCATCGCCTATTTCCCAGCGATACGGCACATCGGACAGGCGATTGATAGTTGCCATCACCGCATTTTTTCCCTGCAAAGCGAGGTCGACCGCAGCAATTCCAATCGCATGCGCCTGTTCCACATCGGTACGAGATGCCAAGTGACGCGCCGAACGCTGCAGGTAATCAGCCAGCGCCCAGTGGTATTTGTATCCCAACTTGTCCTTGATCAACTGCGCGACGATTTGTCCGACGCCACCCAACTGCGAATGCCCGAAAGCATCCTTGGTGCCGGAATCGGCGATCAACTTACCCTCGGCATCGGACAAACCCTCCGAAACCGCAACGGTGCAATAACCATACTGCGTCACGCATTCCTGAACACGAACCAGGAATTTCTCCGGATTGAACGGCACTTCCGGGAATAACAAAATATGCGGTGGTTCGCCGACATTTTCTGAGGCCAGGCCGCAAGCGGCAGTAATCCAGCCAGCATGACGCCCCATGACTTCAAGTACGAAAATCTTGGTCGACGTGCGCGACATCGAGGCAACGTCGTAACCCGCTTCACGAATCGAAGTCGCCACATATTTGGCAACGGAACCGAAGCCCGGACAGCAATCGGTCAGCGGCAAATCGTTATCAACCGTTTTGGGCACACCGACGCAAACAACCGGATAGCCCATTTTTTCGGCGATTTGCGACACCTTCCAGGCGGTGTCCATCGAATCATTGCCGCCGTTATAGAAGAAGTAGCCGATATCGTGCGCCTTAAATACTTCAATCAGGCGTTCGTATTGAGCGCGATGGTCTTCCAGACTTTTGAGTTTGTAGCGGCAGGACCCGAAAGCGCCACCCGGCGTACTGCGCAGGCGAGCTATATCCTCGTCGGATTCGAGGCTGGTATCGATCAGATCTTCGGTCAGTGCGCCGATGATGCCGTCGCGACCGGCAAAAACTTTCCCTATTTTCTCGGGATGGCGGCGTGCTTCCTGAATCAGGCCGCACGCCGTACTGTTGATGACGGCGGTAACGCCCCCTGACTGCGCGTAGAAGGCGTTTTTCACCGTCATGTTTGCTCCTTATTTCAGCGCGTCAAAAACGCTCTTGGTGATGTCATCGACACTGCCGACACCGGCGACCTTGAGAACTTTCGGAGCCTTGGCATCGCCGGTAGCCGACCATTTGCCGTAAAAATCAACCAGCGGCTTGGTCTGTGAATGGTAAATATCCAGACGCTTCTTGACGGTCTCTTCCTTGTCATCGTCGCGCTGCACCAGTGGCTCACCGCTGACATCATCAATGCCTTCGACCTTCGGTGGGTTGAACTTGACGTGATAGGTGCGGCCAGAAGCCAAGTGCGCACGACGACCCGCCATGCGGGTAATGATGTCGCTGTCCGGCACATCGATTTCGAGGACGAATTCGATCGGTACGCCAGCATCCTTCATGGCGTCAGCCTGGGGAATGGTGCGTGGGAAACCATCAAACAAATAACCGTTCTTGCAGTCATCCTGCGTCAGGCGGTCCTTGACCATACCGATGATGACAGCGTCCGGCACCAGGCCGCCGGCGTCCATATGCTTTTTGGCTTCAAGACCGAGCGGCGTGCCAGCCTTGACTTGGGCGCGCAACATGTCGCCGGTGGAGATTTGGGGAATGCCGAATTTTTTGGAGATAAAGGTCGCTTGCGTACCCTTGCCGGCGCCGGGTGCGCCCAACAGAATCAATTTCATTGAAAGTTCCTCGGTTTGTATATCGGAAAAATATTGTTATCAGCGTTATTTGCTGCCGCTCTCTAAGGGCGAAAAATTACTCGCTATTTCCAGCACGGTCAAACAGTTTGCGCATCCGCTCGGCATCTTCAGGCGTATCCACCCCAGGCGCTGGCGCCGAATCGATCAGCGTCACGCTAATGCGATAGCCATGCCAAAGCGCGCGCAACTGCTCCAGCGATTCAAATTGTTCGGTGGGAGCTACGGTCAACCCGGCATAAGCCTTCAAAAAACTGGCGCGATAGGCATAGAGGCCGACGTGACGATAGGCAGGAAAGTCAGGCGGCAGGGTTTCGCCACCGTTTTCTCTGGCGAAATGGTCGCGCGCATAGGGGATTGGTGCCCGGGAAAAATAGGCGGCATCGCCATCGGCGCGACAAACCACCTTGACCACGTTCGGATTGAAGAAGTCGGCAGCGTCGTGAATCGGATGCGCGACAGTCGCAATATCGGCCCCGCTGACCGCCAGTTGGCGCGCCGTTTGAATGATGATTTCCGGTTCGATCAGCGGTTCATCGCCCTGCACATTGAGGATGATGGTGTCACTGGCCCAACCACGTTGCTCCACCACCTCCGCCAGACGGTCGGTACCAGTTGCATGGTCAGAACGTGTCATCAGGGCGGCAAACTCATGTGCCTCGACAACATCGCGGACATTCAGATCATCGGTCGCCACCCAGATTTCTTCGGCGCCAGACAGGCGCGCGCGCTCGGCGACACGCACCACCATCGGCCTGCCGCCGAGATCAAGCAGCGGCTTGCCGGGCAAGCGTGTTGAAGCATAGCGCGCCGGAA
>CAXYZX010000089.1:0-10640 GCA_964293845.1 uncultured Dechloromonas sp. | reverse complement strand
CGCAACGACCGGTTTGCCCTTGGGGTTGAGCCAGGATACTTCATAGGCATTCCAGATATCCTCGCCAACAAAGGGCAAGGCAGCAGCAGTGATGCCCAGTTCATCCCGTTTTAGCTGGCGCGGAATGGGGTAAAGCAGTTCCGGTGCGTAATCGGCGCGGTACTCGGTCGGCTTGCCGAGAGGAGAGAGAATGCTGGGGTCGTTCGCTTGGCTCATGGCAAGGATTTTACTGGAATGCCAGTTCTCTCCCTACCCCAGCCGATGCTTCTCGTCTCTGGACTTACCTGATCAAGGTGTTATCAGTAGTGCGGGCTGAAGGTTTGCGGTCAACCGAAAAAACAACTGATTTTTCCGGTTGACCGCAACAACATCAAAGCTGACTGAGCAATTCCATTTTTTTGGTAGTGAACTCCTGCTCGGTCAGAATTCCCTTTTGAAACAAATCCGCTAGACGCTCGATCTTGGCAAAGACGTCACCATCCTGAGCGGATGGCTGCACATAGGCCGGCGCTTCATTGAACTGCTGGGCTGGCGCAATGAAGTTTTGCTGTGCTGCTTGCAGGTAGCCATTGATGCTGATCACCGGCAGACTGCTGACGTTGATCGTTCCGTACTGGCTGCTGAAGGTCATCGAGTCGTTGCCACCCTGCTGCTGTGAAACGCCGCCGATCTGGTTGTCGAGGGTGTCGTAGACCGTGATTTGACCACCAATATCGACGACCAGACGACGCGAACCGGGAAATACGGCGTAGCGCACGTTGTTCTGACCGCCGGTTGAAGACGGTGAGCCGAGATCACTGGGCCACCATTGGCCGGCAGCAGCGGCCGAAACAAACAGACTGACGCCGTGCCCATTGTTGGACGACTGGAATTGCGACTGGCTGACCGGCGGCTGGAAATAAGCCGGCTGGTTCATCAATTGGTTGGAGATTTCAACGCACAGCCCATCCACCTTGGATTTCAGTCCGTAGTTGAACATATCACCGACCATGGTCATACCACCCTGCATCCATTGGCCCGATCCGCCGAGTTCCGGGTGACTGAATTGGGCCATCGTGCCATTACCATTCATTACCGCGTAAAGCATGGTGATGGCGGCATCGGTGCTGACGCCGTAGCGCTGTGCCAAATCCTGAACAAACTGCTGACCCTGTGCTGATAACTGTTGCATGAACTACTCCAGGCTAAAGCCGATAAAAAACCATTAAGCAAAATGCGCGGGCTCTCATGCCCTATCATGGGTTGAAACTTCGGTAGCTGCCCCGACGAGGTGCAGTGTTTTGAAGGCCAAACCAGATTTACTTGCTGTAAGTCTACTTCAGAAGGGCGTATTCGCGCTTTGCAGACAGTAAAGCAAAGCACATACCAAGCAGATACAAGCCTGCGGCACGCCTATTGCTAAAGAATAAAAATATTTGCCCGTCAAGCCTGGCAAAACACTCACCCCTCATCATCGGAAAATTTGCCAATGCACAAGATAAAAAGCCTGCTGGTCGCCAACCGCAGCGAAATCGCCATTCGCGTCCTGCGTGCCGCTTCTGAACTGGGCATCCGCACCGTCGGCATCTTTTCCAACGAAGACCGCTTCGCCCTGCACCGCTTCAAGGCAGACGAATCCTATCTGGTCGGTGCCGGCAAAAAGCCGATTCAGGCCTATCTGGATATCGACGACATCATCCGCATTGCCAAGGAAGCCAACGTCGATGCGATCCACCCCGGCTATGGTTTCCTCTCCGAAAACCCGGATTTTGCCGATGCCTGCGTCAAAGCCGGGATCGCCTTCATCGGCCCCAAGGGCGATGTCATGCGTCTGCTCGGCAACAAGGTGGCGGCGCGGCAAGTCGCGATCCAGGCTGGCGTTCCTGTCGTGCCGGCGACCAGCGCCCTGCCCGACGATATTGCCGGTGCCAAACGAATGGCGGCCGAAGTCGGCTATCCGCTGATGCTGAAAGCCAGCTGGGGTGGTGGCGGACGTGGCATGCGCGTGATCGAAACGGAAGCTGATCTGGCGCCGATGATGGAACTGGCCAAGCGCGAAGCCTTGGCTGCCTTTGGCAACGACGAGGTCTATCTCGAAAAACTGATACGCCGCGCTCGCCATGTCGAGGTGCAGATTCTCGGCGACCAGCATGGCAACATTGTTCATCTCTTCGAGCGCGACTGCTCGGTTCAGCGCCGCAATCAGAAAGTCGTTGAACGGGCACCAGCGCCCTACATGGACGAAGCAACCCGCCAGGAACTGTGCGCCTCGGCACTGCGTCTGGCCCACGCCGCCAATTACAGCCACGCCGGCACCGTCGAATATTTATACGATGTTGATTCCGCCAAGTATTACTTCATCGAGGTCAATCCGCGCATACAGGTCGAGCATACTGTGACCGAGCAAGTCACCGGGGTCGACATCGTCAAGGCGCAAATTCGTGTCACCGAGGGTGTCCGCGTCGGAGACGAAGACGCCTTCATCCCGCAGCAAAAGGACATCACGCTACGCGGCCACGCCCTGCAATGCCGGGTAACGACCGAAGACCCGGAAAACAATTTCACCCCGGATTACGGCAAGATTGCCGTCTACCGCAGCGCCGCCGGTTTCGGTATCCGCCTTGATGCGGGCACTGCCTATGCCGGTGCCGTCATTACCCCCTACTACGATTCGCTGCTGGTCAAAGTGACCGCCTGGGGGCACACCCCGGACGAAGCGGCGTCAAGGATGGATCGAGCATTACGTGAATTCCGCGTCCGTGGCCTGTCGACCAACCTGCAGTTTCTCGAAAACGTCATCGCCCACCCACTCTTTCGCTCCGGCGAATGCACGACACGTTTCATCGACACAACGCCTGAGCTTTTCCATTTTCAGAAACGCCGCGACCGCGCCACCCGCTTGATCCGCTTCCTCGGCGAAGTCACGGTCAACGGCAATCCCGAAATGAAGGGCCGTACTCTGCCAAAACTGCCGCTCGCCCGGCCGATCAAGCCAGCCTGCGATCTCGGCGCCCCGATTCCGCCGGGCAGCCGCGACTTGTTAAAACAACTTGGCGCCAACAAATTCTCGCAGTGGATGAAGGATCAGCCCCAAATCCTGCTCACCGACACCACCATGCGCGACGCCCACCAATCGCTATTCGCCACGCGCATGCGAACACGTGACATGACTGAAATAGCACCGCACTACGCCCGTATGTTGCCGCAGTTATTCTCACTGGAATGCTGGGGCGGCGCCACCTTTGACGTGGCCCTGCGCTTCATCAAGGAAGACCCCTGGGAACGCCTGGTTCGCCTGCGCGAAGCGACCCCGAACATCCTTTTCCAGATGCTGCTGCGCGCCTCCAATGCGGTTGGCTACACCAACTATTCCGACAACGTCGTGCGCTACTTTGTCCAGCAGGCGGCCAAAAATGGCGTTGATGTCTTCCGTGTTTTTGATTCCTTGAACTGGGTCGACAACATGCGCGTTGCGATGGATGCCGTGATCGAAACCGGTGCACTCTGCGAGGGCACCCTGTGCTACACCGGCGATCTGTTCGATGCCAAACGCAGCAAGTACGACCTCAAATACTACGTTGGGCTCGCCAAACAACTGGAAAAAGCCGGTGCGCACATTATCGGCATCAAGGACATGGCGGGAGTCTGCAAGCCACGTGCGGCCCACGAACTGGTCCGCGTCCTCAAACAGGAAGTCGGCCTCCCCCTCCACTTCCACACCCACGACACCAGCGGCATTTCCGCCGCCTCGGTACTCGCCGCCATTGATGCTGGCTGCGATGCGGCAGACGGCGCACTCGACGCCATGAGCGGCCTGACTTCACAACCCAACCTGGGTTCGATCGCTGCCGCCCTCTCCGGATCGCCGCGTGACCCCGGCCTCGATCTTGCTGCGATGCAGGCACTTTCACACTACTGGGAAGGCGTGCGCCGTGGTTACGAGCCTTTTGAAGCCGATATGCGGGCCGGTACCTCGGACGTGTACAACCACGAAATGCCCGGTGGCCAATATACCAATCTGCGCGAACAAGGCCGTGCTTTGGGTCTTGAACACTGCTGGCCGGAAGTCGCCAAGGCCTACGCCGACGTTAACGTCCTGTTCGGCGACATCGTCAAGGTAACCCCCACCTCCAAGGTCGTCGGTGACATGGCACTATTCATGGTTGCCAATGATTTGAAAGCGCAGGACATCTCGGACCCGGCACGTGAGATCGCTTTCCCGGAATCCGTCATCTCGTTATTCAAGGGCGAACTTGGTTTTCCCCCTGATGGCTTCCCCAAGGCCTTGGAACACAAGGTGCTGCGCGGAGAACAACCGATGCAGGGGCGCGCTGGCGACCATCTGCCTGAAGTCGATCTGGCGGCGAAGCGTAGCGAAGCTGAACACCTCATCGGGCGCAAGGTCAGCGACACCGATCTCGCCTCCTACCTGATGTATCCCAAGGTCTTCAAGGACTACGCCGAGCACCGCCGCGAATACAGCGATGTCTCCTTGCTCCCGACTTCAGCCTTTTTCTACGGTCTGCTCGATCGCGAAGAAATAGCCGTCGATATCGACAAAGGGAAAGCGCTGATCGTCCGTCAGACCGGGCGCTCCGACACCGTCGACGAAGAAGGCCGGATCAAGGTCTTTTTCGAAATCAACGGTCAGCCACGTACGGTTCGCGTACCCAAGGCCGGCCTGGCCGGCAACATGCGCAGCAAACCCAAGGCCGAGGAAGGCAATTTGAAACACGTCGGCGCGCCGATGCCCGGCATGGTCGTTACCATCGCTGTCAAAACCGGTCAAAAAATCAAAAAAGGTGACCCGCTACTTTCGATCGAAGCCATGAAAATGGAAACCATGCTGATCGCTGATCGCGAGGCAACGGTGCATGCCGTTCATGTCCGTTCTGGTGAAACGATCAATGCCAAGGATTTATTGCTGGAACTGGCCTGAGCGACAATAGCTGAAGAGAAAATATTGCGCCAAAACTGCTAGAGTACGGATCATCAGTCAAACGCCAGAGCAGGCGAATTAAGGCGGCCTGCTCTTGCCTTGTTTTCGACAGGAATGACCATGCCGATGAATCACCCGATCAACATTGAAGCACTCCTCACCCATATTGCCCTGTTTAACGGGCTTGCCCCTGAGGAGATCGCCCGGATTGCGCACGCCACCCGCGAAGTTCATATCCTCAAGGGCGAAACCCTGTTTCACCGCGGAGACACATGCACCGGCTTTCATCTGGTGGTGTATGGCCAGATCAAGCTGACCTTCACCTCAGCGCAAGGCAACGAAAAAATTGTCGAAATCATTAGCCAGGGACAAAGTTTTGGCGAAGCCATCATGTTCCTGGACAAGCCCTATGTCGTCTCGGCGCAAGCCTTGACCGACGCCATGCTCCTGCATGTCTCCAAGACGGCAATTTTTGAAGAACTGGAACATGACTACAACTTGGCGCGCAAGATGCTGGCCGGCATGGCCATGCGCCTGCATCAACTGATGAATGATGTCGAGTCCTACTCGCTGCACTCAGGTAAGCAGCGCATCATCGGCTACCTGTTGCGCGAACTTCCGGAAAACGATCAGAATGGTACGGACGTTATCCTCACGCTCCCCAGTAACAAGGGAACCATTGCCTCCCGCCTCAACCTGACTCAGGAACATTTTTCACGCATCCTGCACGAACTCACCGACCTGGGTCTGATCATCGTGGAGGGCAAGAAAATTCACATCCCCAGCGTCGCCAACCTGCGCAAGCACGAATCCTGAAACCTAGGTAACGCCGGACCGATGTCCCAGAACAGCGAAAAAATCCGCTTTTTCCGGCGGCATATCCCGGCATTTGCCTGCGTTCCAGGTTGCCATGACTGCTGTGGGCCAGTTACGGCATCCAGCGAAGAGATGGCCAGGCTTCCGCTCAAAAGTCCCAAGGTTCACGCCCAGGCGCTAGCTGATCTAAGCTGCCCACATCTCGGTGAAAACGGTTGCCAAAGCTACGACGAACGACCCCTGATCTGCCGCCTGTTTGGCACCACGCCACGGCTCCCCTGCCCGAATGGCAAACGCCCCGAAGTCATGATCGATTCCCGCATTGAACGCAAGATCTTCGAGTATTTCGCAGAAAACCGTCATGTATTGGTTTGATGGAAAAATATCGGGATGTTGCCATCGGGTAACACGAAGCAATAATCAATCTTGCGCCCTTGCCAGGATTGCACTGTTTCCATGAACACTTGCTTGACTAGTTCCCGGTCATACGGGTGAATTATCGCGAGGCGCCGGGATGAGCCCTTGCGGATTGAGCAACAGATCGGCCAGGGTATAGCCATCCAGCACCAGGAACATCGCCTTCAATGCTTCATTGAGAATGGCATTCAAACAACAGGCACCCTGAATTCGGCAGGTCGCCGTGCCGGTAAAACATTCAGCCAGGATGAAATCACTTTCCGTCTGCCGAATGACCTCGCCGAGCACGATAGATTGAGGCGCATGGGCCAATCGCATACCCCCCCCTTTGCCGCGAACGGTTTCGATATGGCCACAGCGACCCAGTTGATGCACCACCTTCATCAAGTGCGCTTCCGAAATCCCATGCAGGGAGGCGATCTCGCTTATCGTTGCCAAGCGTTCCGGCTGAGCCCCCAGATACATCAGGACCCGCAAGCTGTAGTCAGAAAAAGTACTTAGTCGCATGATGGCTGATAAGATTTATTAAAATATTGCTTATGGCGAGTTGGGTTGCTAACATCAAGATCTATTTAATTTGTATCTTATCGCGAACGCTACATGCAAGTCTTGCGGACCGCTGCTCGAGAAAACGATGTCAAAGCCTTCACCCGTCAGAAAAATCATTGAGATCAAGGCAATCCAGGATCCAGATGCCAAAGTTTACCCGCGCTCGATCAGTGGGCCCTATACGCGGTGGCGCTGGGTTTTCGTCTGGCTAACGCAAATCTTTTTTTACGGGCTTTGCTGGCTGCCTTGGCACGGTCGACAAGCAGTTTTGTTCGATATTGATACTCGCAAGTTTTACTTTTTCGATCTTGTTCTCTGGCCCCAAGACACGATCTATCTTGTGCTGTTGATGATTCTGGGGGCACTCGCGCTGTTCCTGTTTACAGCGGTGGCGGGACGGCTCTGGTGCGGCTATACCTGCCCGCAAACGGTGTACACCGAAATTTTTCTGTGGTTTGAAAAAGTCATCGAAGGCGAGCGGCCGCAACGCATCAAGCTCGATGCCGCACCGTGGTCGGCGCGCAAAGTGGCCCTCAAGACTGCCAAGCACAGTACCTGGCTCGTCTTTTCCCTATGGACCGGCATTACCTTCGTCGGCTATTTCATGCCGATTCGCGACCTGATGCACGATCTGCTCAGCCTGCAACCGGGTGCGTGGTCATCATTCTGGGTCGCCTTTTATGCCTTTGCCACCTATGGCAATGCTGGCTTTTTACGCGACCAGATGTGCCGGCAGATATGCCCTTACGCCCGCTTTCAGTTCGTGATGTTCGACCCGGATACATTAATCATCGCCTACGACACTGCCCGTGGCGAATCACGTGGCCCGCGGGCGAAAGGCAGCGATCATCGCGCCCAGGGCCTTGGCGATTGCGTCGATTGTGGCATCTGCGTTCAAGTCTGCCCAACCGGCATCGACATTCGCAACGGCTTGCAGAACGAGTGTATTGGCTGTGCGGCCTGTATCGACGCCTGCGATCAGGTAATGGAGAAAATGGATTACCCGAAGGGACTGATCCGCTATTCGACCGAAAACGCAGTCAGCATGCGTTACACCCCGATGGAAATCATCCGGCGAGCCGCCCGGCCGCGGATATTCATCTACACCGCTGTCCTGGTCCTGCTGACCGCAGCGACGGCTTGGTCGCTGGCCACCCGGGTTCCGCTCAAGGTCAATGTACTCAAGGATCGCAATGTTCTGTCGCGAGAAGCGGATGATGGCTCGATTGAAAATGCCTATCGACTGCAAATCATGAATACCGGGGACCAGACCCGGACCTTCCTAATCCGTATCGGTGGCATCGAGGGAATCCGGCTGGATGGCAAGGACCAAATTACCGTGCCAGGCGGGGAAATCGGCACCCAGACTGCGATTGTCAAGGCAGAGCCCGGCGCAAGCCCCGCCGGCGCGGTTCCGATTACTTTCAGCGTAGCCGACATGGCCGACCCAACGGTCGCAGTGACCGAAAAATCCAAGTTCTGGATGCCCTAGCACGAGGTCAGTTTGATCACTACAAACGGCTTCTTTGCGTGCTCCGCGAAAGGCAACATTCTAGTCACGGCCAAGTCGAATTTTTATTTCTCGTTTATCATGAAATAGGTCATCCTGACCATAGAGTGAGGTTATCGAAGCGTTTCTTCTTCACCTTGATCTTTTCTTGGATGGCAATCCACTTTTGCAGTCGATCAGTGAATAGCACCTTGGCCCGTAACATGATTAGGCGCTAAAACGTGCCAATTTCGGAAGAAAATGGCACGTAAAAATTGGAAAACTTAACGAGTAGCCGAGACCACTTCTCGTCTTAATAGCTTTTGCCCCGGTTGTGGATAATCTATATCAAGTGCATCTTCTGATGTGAGCACCCCCACGGGACGTCCCGCATCATCAACGACTGGAATATGGCGAAACCCACCTTCTGACATGAGATGAAGTGCTTGTCCGAAAGGTTTGTCTTTATGTATTGTCTGCACTTCGCTTGTCATGATGCTTTCGACACTTGTAGTTGTAGTGTTGCAATCCAATGCAATCGCTCGGAAGGCGATATCACGCTCGGTACATATGCCAATTAAAGTACCACTTTCCATGACAAGGACAGCCGATGAGCGCCATTCTTTCATGATGATAGCAACGTCACGAATGATGGTTGATTTTGCAACAGTTGGGAAAGGTCGTTGGCCGATTACTTTGCTGATTTGACGGTTTGGCATTTGATCTCCTTGCAATTTGCGATGGATTAAACAAAGGCTACACGTTTGATTCAATGGAGATTGAACCGACTATTGAAGGCAAGTTCAACCAAGCTCTCATAATTAGTTGTTTCAAAAAAGATCCTGCCTGATTGAGGCGGGTTAAATTCCCTCATTTGAGCGAGAAAAGAAGAGAGCCGCCGACAGCATGAGGGAGGAGGAGAGAAGCTTGAGTGCTTCTGGTTTTGAGAAAAAAGAAGCGCTATAAAAGAACTGTGATTTCTTCTCGCCGGATCAATTCTTGCGCCAGTTCATATCCATCCAGCGCCAAGGCATCTTGTGCGGCAACGATGCCGACAGCAATACCTTGATCGTCTATAACGGGCATGTGTCTAAACCCGCCCTCGTACATCAGATGCAGCGCATGACCCAATGGCTTGTTCATGTGAATGGTCTGCACTTTGGATGTCATGACACTAGACACCTGAATTAAGTCCAGCGGGCAACTAAGTGCCACGCATCGGAATACGATGTCGCGCTCAGTCAGAATGCCAAGAAGTTTTTCGTTCTGAACGACGAGAACGGCGGATGAGTGCCACTCCTTCATGATGTAGGCGCACTCGCGGATGGTGCTAGTGGGAGCAACGGAGGGGAATGGGCGATTCCCTATGACTTCATGTATCAGGCGAAATGGCATGACAATTCCTTCCATCGGGTGTTTGAAGAGCAGATGAATCAAATACAGATCGAAGCGGTGAGTGTGTTGCCTGGGTTGTAAACGGTTAATCACGTAATTCACTAATCCGTAAAGCATTAACCAGACCATAATCGTGAATATCTAAAATATTCCATAAAATCAATCAGGTATGCATCTGCGCAGTCCTTCAGTACGGGAGCGGCCTGCACCAATTTTGGGAGTCTTGGATAAAAACAATTCTGATTGGTGCAGATTGAGATGCCACGTCATCCATTGATGGAACCGGAACGGCACGAATTCAGCGAACTGCCAGAGAAGATCATTCGGGTACCCCATCGTCTATCTCGACTGCATCCACGTCAAGGTCAGGGATGGCAGCGTGAGGGTCAAGGCCGTCTATCTGGCCATTGGCCTCAACATGTCTGGCGAGAAGGAGGTACTGGGGCTGTGCATCGCTCAGTCAGAGGGTGCCAAGTTCTGGCTGCAAGTCATCACAGAACTGAAGAACCGTGGGGTGCAGGACATCTTTATTGCCTGCGTTGACGGCCTCAAAGGATTTCCGGAAGCCATCGAGGCTGTCTATCCCCATGCCGCCGTCCAGCTTTGCATCGTCCATATGGTGCGCCATAGCCTGAACAACGTCTCGTGAAAGATGCGCCCGGATGTCGCTGCCGACCTGAAGCGGATAGAGAAACAAGTTGCCCATCTACTTCCCTGTAGATTGGGTAATTCCCCGCCAGATTGACTGTGATACCTGAAGACAGCTGCATAACCAATTATCCCTTACTCAAACGAAGGAACTGTATCAGCCCACGGTTTTCCTCGCCTAGTAGCGATTAATACAAAGGCGTGAGGGGGTAAATTCGGTGTGTAGTTTTAGGACACACGCCAAAAAAACACTAAAAAAATGCTTTGGCGGCGTGTGGTAAATGCGTGTGACAAAAGCAAATTGCCTGTTTTCCTAACCGATTGATTCGATTAAGAAAATAGGCATCTTAAATTATTGGCGGAGTGGACGGGACTCGAACCCGCGACCCCCGGCGTGACAGGCCGGTA
>CAXYZX010000088.1:0-11083 GCA_964293845.1 uncultured Dechloromonas sp. | reverse complement strand
ATTTGCAACAGGCGGCGCTGGCTGCAGATGCCAGCGACCAGACGGCCATTACCAAACCTTTTCGTTTGGTGGAGGGAAGCTTGGCTTACGCTATGTTCCGCCAGGCCATGGAAAACAAGCTGCATTTCAATAGCCGGATTAATGCATTTTCCGGTGCTCTGCAGGCTTTATTGATTATCAGGGCAGAAGATCTGATTCCATCGCAACTACAGGCCGAAATCAGTTATCGCATCACGATAAATGATAGCGGACAGACTAACCACCCCTTGCTCCTTGAGGTCGCCAGTACCGCCGAGAAACAACCGGGTGCCGACTATTGGCTGCCCAAGGTGGTTTTAAGCTTTGAGGATGAGAGTCCGGTACAGCCACTCAAGCTGACCATGGAACGGCAAATGCGCTGGAGCGATATCAGTTCGCCGGGGCTGGTTGGTGTTGCTCTCCTATCGTCCATCACCCTCCTGTTGCTGCTCGGCTATTTGCGCCATCATCATCGGCGTTTGATTGATTCGGATTTTCATGCGACCCAGACGCAATTTCTTGCCTTGCATGACGCGTTGACCGCACTACCCAATCGCTTGCTCTTTAAGGATCGGCTGAAATTCCTGCTTGGCAACTGGCGCCGGCGCAGTGAGTCATTTGGCCTGATGTTCATCGATCTTGATCTGTTCAAGGAGGTCAATGATTGTTTTGGCCACAAGGTTGGTGATCTGCTACTGATCGAGGTGGCGCGTCGTTTGCGTAGTTGCGTGCGTGAAACTGATACCGTCGCCCGTATCGGTGGCGATGAATTTGTTGCGCTGATTGGGCAGGTTAGCTCGCACGAGCATCTTCTGAGCATGGCCCAACAGATGCTGGCCCGTATCAGCGAACCCATAGTGCTGGAGGGTCATCGCGTTGCGATTTCAGCCAGTATCGGCATCAGTGCCTGTCCGGAAGATGGCATCGATGCCGAGGTCCTGATTCATCGCGCTGATATGGCGATGTATGTGGTCAAACAAAGCGGGCGTAATGGGGTCATGGGCTTGAATCGCAGTCCCGCCGCTAGCGAGCACAGCAGCGAAGTCCATTTGCAACTGGTCAAATAAATCGCCAGTTTTGCGCGTCGACCGCAACATTCTGAAATTTGACTGACTCTACTCAAGTATTGCCCTGAATCCTGAATCATTCGGGCTGGCCCTTGTGCGCTCACTGTGGCATAGTGCTTTAAAAATGTTGCAATGCAACAATAATTCTATGTCTCAAGGGGAATGCCATGTTTGATTTCTGGATCCAGTTTGCGCTGGTTTTGACTGCTATTTTGATCGGCATCCGCCGTGGCGGGGTTGCTCTCGGGCTGATTGGTGGTCTCGGGGTTGCGGTGCTGACTTTCGGCTTCCGCGTTGCACCATCCGAGCCGCCGATCACCGTGATGTTGATCATACTTGCTGTGGTCACCGCCTCGGCCACGCTGCAAGTTGCCGGCGGCCTCGATTTTCTGGTGCAGCAGGCTGAGCGCCTGATGCGCAAGCATCCGCAGCAAATCACGCTGCTCGCGCCGCTCTCCACCTTTTTGCTGACGGTGTGTGTCGGTACCGGCCACGCGGTGTATTCACTGCTGCCGGTGATTGCCGATGTGGCGCTGAAAACCAAAATTCGCCCCGAGCGGCCGATGGCGATTGCCAGTGTTGCCTCGCAAATGGGTATCACGGCCAGCCCGGTGGCTGCTGCGGTAACCACCTTTCTGGCAATGACGGCTAAAACCGGTACGCCGGTCACGCTCGGTCAAATCCTGATGGTGACCTTGCCGGCCGGTTTGATCGGCGTGATTGCCGCCGCGCTGTGGAGCATGCGCCGTGGCCTCGATCTCGACAAAGACCCGGAATTCCTCGAGCGTATGAAAGACCCGGCGTTCCGCGCTTCGGTTGAAATGTCGGTGACGACACTCGACAAGCAGTTGCCGCGCGCCGCCAAGTTGTCGGTCATCATCTTTTTCTCCGGCATCCTGACCATCGTCGCCCTGGCACTCTTCCCGCACTTGCTGCCGCTGGTCAAAGGCAAGCCGATGCCAATGACGACGGTGGTGCAGGTGGTGATGCTGGCTTTCGGTGCCTTCATTCTCTTCGCCGCCAATGTCAAGGCCGCTGCCATCGCCAAGTCCGAGGTATTCACTGCCGGCATGATTGCCGTCGTCTCGATTTTTGGTATTGCCTGGATGAGTGATACCTTCGTCAAGGCCAACGAAACCTTCCTCGTCGACAACATCAAGGCGATGGTCGAGTACGCCCCATGGACCTTTGCCATCGCAATGTTTGCCGTCTCGGCCTTCGTCAAGAGCCAGGCTGCCACACTGACCATTATGCTGCCTTTTGGTCTGGCGCTTGGCCTGTCGCCACAGTTGCTGCTCGGCCTGATGCCGTCCTGCTATGCCTATTTCTTCTTCGCCTTCTACCCCAGCGATCTGGCGGCGATCAACATGGACCGCAGCGGCACGACGCGCATCGGCAAATATCTGCTCAATCACAGCTTCATGATTCCCGGCTGGATCGGTGTCATCGTGTCGACCATCGTTGCCTACGGACTGGCCCAGATCTATTTTTAAGATCCTTGTTTCGCGCTAAAAAGGGCAGGGCGGAAGGCTGCTAACATCCGCCGATGACTCGTTATCAGGATCTTGCCGAGCAAACTGAACAACTGATCGCCAGCGGCGTCTTGCGTGCTGGCGATCGCCTGCCTTCGGTGCGTCAGGCCTGTCGTACCCATGTCATCAGCCCGATCACGGTGACCCAGGCCTATTACCTGCTGGAAAGCCGTGGTCTGATCGAGGCCCGGCCCAAATCCGGCTATTTTGTTCGTGCCCGCCTTGGGCAGCGACTGGCGGAGCCGGAAATGAGCCGGACGCTGGGCGATTCGACGCAGCTTGAAGTCAGTGACTTCATTTTCCAGATCCTCGAAAGCGTCAAAGATCCGTCTGTCGTGCCGCTTGGCTCCAGCTTTCCCAGTCCTTATCTGTTTCCACTGGCCAAGCTTGGGGGCTATCTGGCCAGTGCAGCACGCAAGCTCGATCCACTGGCGACCGTTACCGACCTGCCGCCCGGCAACGAAGAGCTGCGCCGCCAATTGGCGCTGCGCTATCTGGCGCAAGGCGCCAATGTCTCGCCGCAGGAAATCATCATCACCTCGGGGGCGATGGAGGGACTCAACCTCTGTCTACAAGCGGTGACCCGGCCTGGTGACCTGATTGCCATCGAGTCACCGACTTTCTACGCCGGCTTGCAGGCCAGCGAGCGGCTTGGCCTCAAGGTCATAGAAATACCCAGCCACCCGCGCCAAGGCATCAGTCTCCCGGCATTGGCCGAGGCGCTGCGCCAGCATCCGATCAAGGCCTGCCTGTTCATGCTGAATTTTGCCAATCCGCTGGGTAGTCTGGTACCGAATGAAGGCAAAAAAGCCTTGCTTGAATTGCTCCGTGCACACGATGTGCCGTTGATCGAAGACGACGTTTATGCGGAACTCTACTTTGGCCCGCAAGCTCCGCTCTGCAGCAAGGCCGAAGATAGCGTGGGGCTGGTCATGCATGTTTCGTCATTTTCGAAATGCCTGGCTCCCGGCTATCGCCTCGGTTGGGTGGCGGCCGGGCGTTACGCCAGCCTGATTCAGCGTCAGAAACTATCGACCAGTCTGGCCACCACGGTGCCGGTGCAGATTGCCCTGGCTGAATACTTGAAACACGGCGGCTACGAGAATCATCTGCGTCACCTGCGCCGTACTCTGGCCCTTCAGGAGGCGGCGCTAACGGCCTTGGTCGAGCAGCATTTTCCGGCCGGTACACGGCTGGCCCGCCCCAAAGGCGGCTATTTTCTGTGGCTGGAATTGCCCGCTGCGGTGGATTCCCTGTTGCTGCATCAACAGGCTTTGGTGCGTGGCATCAGCATTGCACCCGGCCCGATATTTTCAGCCAAACGCGAATTTACCAATGCCCTGCGCCTCAATTTCGGCCACCCGGATTCACCCGAACAGCAGGCGGCAATTGCCACCCTCGGCCAGTTGGTCGCCGCCCAGCTATAGCGTCGCCCAGCGCGCAAACTGGCCGCCGAAGAAGGCGGTCAGGACCAGCGCAATTGGTGTAAAGGCGATAAAGCCGGTCAATACGCGGGAAATGAAGGGGTGAGCCAGCCGGGACTCGATGAATTGCCGGGCGACCAGCGTGCCCTTGATCCAGACAATCGCTGCGACCAATACTGGCAGCCAGGGCGCACCATGAAACCACTGACCGAGGCCGAGGCTGATCAGGGTCAAGGCGACCAGTGCCAGCCAGGCGGTGGTCAGCGGCAGCAGGCTGCTACTTGGTGTTTTGTCGCTTGCGTTCATGATTCAGGCCAGGACGTAGAAGAAGGGGAAGATGACCAGCCAGATGATGTCGGTGGCGTGCCAATAGCTGGCCAGTGCTTCGAGGCCGTCGTGATCTTCTGTCGTGTAGCCACCGCCGAGGTGGCGGGCGAGCACCCAAAACATGCCGAGTATGCCCCAGACGGCGTGCACCAGATGGTTGAAGGTCAGGTAGTAATAGACCGTGAAGAAAATGCCGGATTCGCCGTTGATGCCATGCGCCAGGTTCCAGTTGATTTCCATGTATTTGGCCACTGGATAACCCAGCGCGACAATCAACCCGGCGATCAGCCAGTAAATTGAACGCTGGCGCTGGCCGGCGCGCATGGTCGCCACCGAGCAGGCAATGAAAAAGCTGCTGGTGACCATCAGTAGCGTGATGACTGTCCCGGAAATCCGCGACAGGCGGTCGGCGCCCTGTTCGAAGGATTCGGGAAAGTGCGAGCGCGCGACGAAATAGGTGACGAAGAGCACCAGAAATTCGACAAATTCGCAGGTGATGCCGACCCACATGCCCTTGTTACCGGGGATGCGCCGGCCAGCGGGTGCCGGGTGGTGTAGATAGTCGACGGCTAGGGCTGCTGCGTTCATTTTTTGTGGGCTATGGCGAGAATTGATCTGCTCATTATTTCAGTTGCCTGCAAAAAATATAGGCACAGAGATCAAGAAAATCGAATTGAACAGATTGACTCAAGCCGAAGCAGCAGTGTGTTCATCTGTGCCTATTTAAAACCGTATTATCTGAATCTGTTTCTGTTCTTGAACCGGTGTTCTACTCGCTCCCTCATAATTGCCATGAGGGAACGCAGCATGAGTCAATCGCTCAGTAAGGGCCGTGCCGTCCGGCTGGATTTCTATCGAAAAAAAGGAAAGATCCACGCCAGGGAAACCAGCGGCCGTTTCAATACCTTGCGCTGGGCCATGGTCTGGCTGACTCAGATAGTGTTTTACGGCACCTGCTGGCTGAACTGGGAAAGCAACGGCCTGAGCCGGCAGGCTGTACTTTTTGATATTGCGCACGAGAAGTTCTACCTGTTTGGCCTTGTACTCTGGCCGCAGGATGCGCTGTTGCTGGCCATTGCCCTGATTCTGGCGGCAACCGGTCTTTTTCTGGCGACGGCAATGGCCGGCCGGGTTTTTTGCGGTTTTGCCTGCCCCCAGACGGTTTACACCAGTATCTTCACCTGGGTTGAGGCACGGGTTGAGGGTGACCATCTGGCTCGCCTCAAGCTCGATCAAGGTCCGTGGACCATGCGCAAGGTGTTGTTGCGGTCAACCAAGCATGGGCTGTGGTTTTTGATTGCGGCGTGGACGGGGGTTACCTTTGTTGGCTATTTCACGCCGATCAAGGAACTGCTGCCCGCTATTGCGAGTTGGGAAGTGGGGCCATGGGAAGCGTTCTGGCTGATCTTTTATGTTGCGTTTACCTACGTTCAGGCCGGACTGGCCCGTGAGGCGGTCTGTCAGCATATGTGTCCCTATTCCCGTTTTCAGGGAACGATGTTCGACGACACCATGCAAACCATTAGCTACGATGCCGGACGTGGCGAACCGCGCAATCTCCGCCGTCAGGGCGCTAGCGGTGGGGACTGCATCGATTGCGGTATCTGCGTTCAGGTCTGCCCGACCGGCATCGACATTCGCGATGGCTTGCAGTACCCGTGCATCAACTGCGGCTTGTGTGCCGACGCCTGTGATGAAGTGATGCTCAAGACTGGCTCGCCCGTTGGTTTGATCCGTTTTGCCTCGGCGCGTGAGTTGGCTGGTCATCCGCCTGCCCGTGGCTGGCTTGGCCGACCGCGTGTTGCGGTCTACGCGGGAATGCTGCTCATTTTTTCTGCTGTGGGCGCATGGAGCATGAGTCAGCGCTCCTTGTTGCTGGTCGATGTCTTGCGTGATCGCGGGGCCTTGCTGCGCGAGAGCGCAGATGGTCGTATCGAGAACGCTTACACGCTGAAATTGATGAATTTGGCCGAGGTGCCGCGCGACTTTAGCGTTGAAGTGCTTGGCTTGCCCGATATGTTAATTGTCGGGGCCAGTGAGTTTGCTGTCGACGCCAATAGCATCAAGCCGGTTGCACTGACCATCTCGGTACCCGGCGACAACGTACAGTCCGGGATTCAGCCCATCAGTTTCCGGATCAGGGCAAAACAGGATGTGACCACCAGCGTGCTCGAAAAGAGCAGCTTTGCCCTTCCCTGAATTTTTTCCGCACACAGAACGGTACTTACTGTTGCAATCGGTTACTTGAAGTGCGGGGCGCTGTTCAGTATCTTGACTCCTGTGCTGAACAGACATCAGCCAGACGACTTATCCCCCTCCCTGAGTCGTCAAGAAAGCCCCTTACTTCCCCCGGTAAGGGGCTTTCGCCTTTTATGGCCGGCGCTTCGATTATGCTTGTGGCCTGCTCCGTCGTTATGTCTTGAAAGCGCCATGCCGAAAAGAAGAAAGAAGAAGATTGTCCGGGTTATTTACCAATCGCTTGGTCCTTTGCCGGAGCGCTTGTCGGCGCAGTTTACCGACTATCTGCTGGTCTTCAGCGACGCCAGCCAGAAGCGGCAGGGCGGGCTGGCCGCCGTGATTTTCGACGATCATGCCGGCGAACCACTGATCAGGACGCGCAGTGTGCCGCTGATGGGCAGCAACGAGTTGGAGTTGCTGGCCGCCTTGTTTGCGTTGCAGGAAGCGCGGCAGCACTTTCCCGGTCGGCGACTGGCCTTGTTCTCTGATAATCATGACACCGTGACCCGGCTAAGTCGTGCCGCTACCCTGGGTTTAGTGCAGGACCATGAACTGGAAGGTATCTGTTCCAGCACCTTGCTGGAGGCTGCAAGTTTTCATTGGGTGCGTGGCCATGCCAACTGCCGGGGGAATACGCTGGCCGATCTGCACGCAGCCGTTGCGGCAGCTTGAGCGCCTGAAGGAACTCAGTTTTTCAGAAGTAGCACGGCGGCAGCGTCGAGATCAGCCTTCTTGATCAGCCCCATTTTTTTCTGGATCACTTGACCGTTGCGATCAATAAAGAGCGTAAAGGGCAGGCCGGCTTTGGTGTTGGCCATTGCCTGCATCAACGGAATGCCTTTTTCCTTGGCGATGAAAACCGGGTAGTCCATTTCGTAGGCCTTGGCGAATTCCCTGGCCGCATCAGCCTTGTCTTCAATGCCTATGCCAAGAACTTCAATCTTGCCTTTGTGGGCGGCGCGAAATTTGATCAGTTCGGGGATTTCGGCGCGGCAGGGGCCGCACCAGCGCGCCCAGAAATTGACGACCAGTGGTTTGCCCTTGTAGCGTTCGAGAGCGACTGGTTTGTCGTCCAGGTCGTTCAAGGTCGCCGCAAACAGTGCTGCCGAAGAAGGCATTTCGTCTGCTGCGGTCAACGCCGAAAACAGGGTAAAAAACAGAGCGGAGAAGAGACTTTTCAAGGCAGGTCGCCACGGCGGAAGAGGAAGTAGCCGATGGTAGCACTGAGCAGGCCCAGTGTTGCCGGATAGACCAGGGCAAATACCTTGTAGCCGGCGACACCGAAGAGATCAAGAATGACGTAGGCGGAAGGGCCAAGTACGATCAATTGTGGGTCGAAGAGGGCCAGTGCCGCCGTGCGGAAAACCTGCAGCGGGTTGGCCAGGGCCAGAGTGACGGCAACTTCCGGGGCGACCTTGCCCTGAATCATCACGCCGAGCAGGATCAGGTCGAGGAAGAGCAGGAAGGTCAGCCAGACGAGGAAGGCGGCACCCTGAGCCATATCGGTGGTGCGGGCGACGGCCGAGATCAGCATGCCGATGCCGAGGAAACACATGGCCATGACGGCGAGCAGGGCGGTGTAGTAACCGAACATCTCCCACGGCACTTCGATGCCCTGGATGGTGGCCCAGCCGACGGCGCCAAGCATGGCGAGGAAGACCGGGGCGAAGACGACGATGTAGCGGCCGACAATCTTGCCCCAGAACCAGGCGGAGAGCGAAACCGGTAGCGACAAGAGGTATTCGAAGACGCCGGCTTCACGGTCGCCAGCTACCGAACGCACGGTAGTGATCAGCACAAAGATCGGCAGGATGGCCATGGTTAGCTGAATGTAGGTGACGAGCAGGCGCGAGAGGCCGATGAAACCCAGAACACGGGATTCAGTCAGACCGAAAAGAAAGAGCAGGGCGACGATGCCGCCGAAAACCAGCGTGTAGATCTGGAACCATCGGGCGCGCAGCGATTCAACAATATCGAGCTTGGCGGTGAGCCACAGTTGCTTCATTTACTTTCCTTTGGCGAGTACATGCTGACGCATGCTCTCAAAATCGAGGCTGCCCATCTGCGGGTAGGCGACAGCGCCGAAGTTATAGCCCATGGGTGAGGTCTTGGTGATGAATTGCGCCTTGCGCGGGTCGAGCCAGGTGACTTCCTTGCCCTTGCTGTTCGAGTCGGCGACCCACATGCGTGTCGCCGGGTCGGCTAGCCAGGGCATGTCCTTGATTTTGTCGCGGATCCAGAAAGTCATGCAGCCAATATCATCAAATTTTATGGCGGTATCTTTTGGTCCACCGCGTAACTGGGCGGCAAAGCGGCGGTCGGAAATGACCATGCTGCAACGCGGACAGGTTTCGCGGTCCCACTTTATTTCGACCATGCCTTCCGGCCAGCCCGATTTACTGCAGGCGCTGAGCGCGGCGGCCAGCGGTGTCAGCATGAAGCCGCTGCTCAGACACTGCCCGATAAAATTGCGTCGTTGCGGACTGTGCATGCTCAATGCGTGACTTCAGTCAGCGAAATGTCGTTAACCAAGGCAATGTAGCGTGCCACCATACCGTGGAAGCGCAGGCGGTCGGCACCGGCGATGGTGCCTTCCCAGACCAGGCCGTCGTCTGAGCCGGTGAATTTCCAGGCGCTAATGGCCTTGGCAAAGGCTGCTTCGGCGCGTTTAACAACGATGCGGCAGGTCAGGACGCTGGCCAGAGAAACGTCGTCAGCAACGCGGTCATCGAGCACCACCTTGCCGAGATCCATCTCGATCACCCGGTTGACCAGCGACGACACTTCGTCGAGGCGATGGCTGGAGATGATCATGGTTGCTTCGTTCTGGCGCTCGGCAAGCAGGTCGAAGAAAATCTTGCGTGCTTCCGGGTCGAGGTTGGCGGCCGGTTCATCCATCACCAGCACCTTGGCTTCGCGGCCCAAGGCGATGGCAATCAGCAGCTTTTGCTTCATGCCGCCGGAAAGACGTACAAACTGTCGCGCCAGTATGCCTTCAACGTCCAGCCCGAGGCGCTTGGCGATGTCGTGAATACGGTGCGGATCAGTACCGCACAGCGAGGCCGAAAAATCGATCAACTGGCCAACCGGCATCTTCAACGGTGGCGGCAACTGCGGTACGAAGCCGATATTGCCAAGTACCTGGGTCCGGTTGTTGCGCGGGTCCAGGCCGTTGATTGTCACTTCGCCATCGTGCGTATATTCACCGAGCAGACAACGAATCAGCGTGGTCTTACCGGCCCCGTTCGAGCCGATCAGCGCAACTCGCTCACCGATACCGATATCAAGGCTAATGCCATCGAGTACTCGCGCCTTGCGAAAGTCTTTTGCAACATTTGAAAATTTGATCATGGCGCGAATTATAGGGGGGCGTGTTGCGGTCGACCTTGAATCTCGATCAAAAAATCAGGCCAGTTTGGTGAGGCCTTTGACCTCGAAAGAGAGCGATCCGGTCGGGCAGACGTCAACGCAAAGTCCACAACGTGTGCAGTCCGGCCCGATCGGGACTTCCGTCTCGACTGCCCGGCCCTTGATGACGGTATCCAGCACATGCGGCACCAGACAGACCTTGCGGCAGTCACCTTCGTGGAAGCAGCCATCCAGCTTGTAGATGATGCGTACCGGCGAGATGATGCCGACCACGCCGTAAGTCAGGCCGATCGGGCAGGCGTAACGACACCAGGCGCGGCGTGAGAAGAACACTTCGAAGAAGAGCAGCGCCAATACCCACAGCAGCGCCAGTCCCGGCCCGTAGATCAGAGCGCGCGACAGGATGCCGGTTGGCGAAATGGCTTCAAAGACGGTGTAGCCGGTGGCAAAGGCGAGTACTGCGAAAATTACCCAGAAGACGCTGCGCAAGCGGCGATCCATGGTCTGGTCGGTGACCAGCTTTTTCTTGACCAGATAGAGGTGGATTTTCTCCGCCCACTCGGCCAGCAGGTGATAGGGGCAAACCCAAGAGCAGAAGGTACGTCCGCCGAGCAGTGCCCACAGGACGAGGACGGTGCCGGTACCAATCAACAGGTTGTTGATGATGTGCTTATGGGCCAGCAAAACCTGCAAGGCTGAGTTGAGATCGATCAGGTGAAAGCCGACAAAGCGTGAAGCGGTCAATGACCCTTCGAGAATCTGGATGTCGAGAAAAAACGAAAAGGTGAAGAGCAGGTTGGCGAAAATCAGCGTCGCCCAGCGCCGATTGCGCCAGGTATTTTTGTGCTCGGCATGAGCTCTGGCATGGACTTTTTCGGCTATGAGGTCGCGATTGCCCTTTTTGTAGAAGTGGATTTTTTGCGCTGCAGGGCTGATTTCCTTAGGTTTGTTCGGCTCGCTGCCGAACATCACCTTGATCTGCTCGAAAAACCGACGTTTTAGTAGCGCGCTCATATCTTCCACACCTCGCCGGCTTCGACCGTGATGCATCCTGGTTCAACCGGGCAGATCATTTCGCAGACGCCGCAGCCAACACAGGGTTCATGAA
>CAXYZX010000087.1:0-11120 GCA_964293845.1 uncultured Dechloromonas sp. | reverse complement strand
ACGGCAACGCGCGTTTCCTGCGGAGTGAAGTTGATCAGTATTTCTTCGGTCATGGGAAGTAGAATGCGCGGTTTTGCCGCATTCTACTATGCTCAAAGCTCCCGAACTCCTCGCACCTGCCGGCTCGCTCACAATGATGCGTACCGCCTTCGATTTTGGCGCCGACGCGATCTACGCCGGGCAGCCACGCTACAGCCTGCGCGTACGCAACAATGCCTTCGGCACCATAGCTGCGCTGAAGGAAGGTATCGATGAAGCCCATGCCCGCGGCAAGCAGTTTTTCGTCGTCAGCAACATTTTCCCGCACAACGCCAAACTGACGACTTACCTGGCCGACATGGCACCGGTGATAGCACTCAAGCCGGATGCGCTGATCATGTCCGACCCCGGTTTGATCGACATGGTGCGTGAAACCTGGCCCGAGCAAAACGTTCACCTTTCCGTACAGTCCAATACCGTCAACTGGGCTGCCGTTCGCTTCTGGAAGAAGTTAGGGCTCACTCGAATTATTCTGTCACGCGAGTTGTCGCTTGATGAAGTAGCGGAAATTCGTCAGCAATGTCCGGATATCGAGCTCGAAGTTTTTGTGCACGGCGCGCTGTGCATTGCCTATTCCGGGCGCTGCCTGCTCTCTGGCTATTTCAATCACCGCGATCCGAATCAGGGAAGTTGCACCAATTCCTGCCGCTGGGATTACAAGGTCAGCACTTCGGACGGCGCTGCGCCAGCCGGTTGCGGTCAACCGCCGCAGGAGCAGGAAATTCTGCTCGAGGAAAGAATGCGGCCCGGTGAGTTGATGCCGATCGAGGAAGACGAGCACGGCACCTACATCATGAACTCCAAGGATTTGCGCGCCATTGAGCATGTCCAGCGCCTGGTCGAAATCGGCATTGACTCACTGAAGATCGAAGGCCGTACCAAGAGCCCGTATTACGTCGCACGCACCACCCAGTCTTATCGTCAGGCAATTGACGATGCCGTTGCCGGCAAACCGCTTGACCCGCAGCTGCTGCGCGAACTGGATGGCCTGGCCAATCGCGGCTATACCGATGGCTTTTACCAGCGCCACCACGATGCCGACTACCAGAATTACCTGCAAGGCCATTCCGAGTCGGATCGCAGCCTCTATGTTGGCGATGCCGTGGCTTTCGATAACGCGCGCGGGCTGATGGAAATCGAAGTCAAGAACAAGTTCTCGGTCGGCGACCGTCTGGAATGCGTGCATCCCTCCGGTAACTTCATTACGCCCCTGCTGCGCATGGAAAACAGGAAGGGGGAAGCCGTCACAGTTGCCCCGGGTAGCGGGCATCGCGTCTGGATTGATTTGCCGGCGCAGTACACCAATTCCTTTGTCGCGCGTTTTGTGTAATTAATCTTTACAAAACAAGCCACAATCAATTTGGTGCACCGCAGCAAGCAGTGTAACATCCAACCCATGAGCACTAACACCAACCGCATGCCGCTGATCGACGCCCTCAAGGCGATCGCGGCTTTGCTCGTCCTGCTCAACCACTTTTCCTCGTACGGGCCGCTGGCTGCTGCCGCGAACCAGATATTCCCGGCAACCGTGGAGTGGCTCTACGGCTACGGCCGCATGGCGGTTCAGGTCTTTCTGGTCATCGCCGGTTTTCTCGCCGCACGGGGCTTGTCAGCCGATGGGCAGGCGCTGGCCACCTCGCCCTTGCCGCTGATCTGGAAACGCTACCTGCGCCTGGCCATCCCATTTCTTGCCGCGATCGGCCTGGCCATTGTCGCCGCCGCCATCGCCGATCACTGGATGGATGACGACGCTATCCCGGCCCGCGCCACCTTCAAACAATGGCTGGCTCATGCACTGATGCTACAAAGTATCCTCGGCTTCGAAGCGCTCTCGGCCGGCGTCTGGTACGTCGCCATCGACTTCCAGTTGTTCGCGCTGATGGCTGTGCTGCTCTGGGCCGGCCGCATCCGCTACGTCGCCCCGGCGCTGGTACTTGCTCTCACCACAGCGTCGCTGTTCTGGTTCAACCGTAACGCTGCTCTGGATAACTGGGCAATATATTTTTTCGGCTCCTACGGCTTGGGTGCTGCCGCCTGGTGGGCCTCAGACCGCAAGCAACTCGCCTCCTGGCTGGGCGTCATTGCCGTCATCGCCACCGCCGCACTGGTCTTTGATTTCCGTCTGCGCATCCTGCTGGCACTGGCCATCGCGCTGATACTGGGTTTCGCCCGCCGCACCGACTGGCTCGAACGATTCCCCGACCTCAAGCCGATCTCCTATCTTGGCCAGATATCCTTCTCGATCTTTCTGGTGCATTTCCCGATTCTGTTGCTGGCGAATGGCCTCTACGCCAAGCTTGAACTGGCTTCACCCGCATCGGCAATTTTTGCGCTTATTCTGGCGTTTACCGCCAGCATCGCCAGCGCCAGCCTGTTTTACCGCTGGATCGAAAGCCCCGTCTCCAGCCAGCGCATCGCAGGCGCCCTGGGCTACTTGATCGGCAAAGCCAGGGCGCGGGCTCGCAAGCTACCATTCATCGCCAACCTGCTCACCCGCCGCGTCTAATCGGCCAGTTCCGATCGCCCACGGAAGAATTCCAGCGCCTCCGGGTTGGCCAGTGCTTCGACGTTCTTGACCGGTTGTTCATGCACCAGATTGCGCACTGCCAGTTCGACAATCTTGCCTGACTTGGTACGCGGAATATCCTGCACCTGCACCACCTTGGCCGGCACGTGACGTGGCGTGGTGTTGTCCTTGATCTTCTTCTTGATGCGCTCGACCAGCCCGTCATCCAGCGTCACGCCTTCCTGCAGCCTGACGAACAAGACCACACGCACATCGTCGTTCTTGCCGGGTGGCCAGTCCTGACCGATGACCAGCGCTTCGAGAATTTCCGGTAGCTGTTCGACCTGACGGTAGATTTCAGCGGTACCGATACGCACGCCACCGGGATTGAGCGTGGCGTCGGAGCGTCCGTAGATGATGATACCGTCGTGGGTAGTCAGTTCGGAAAAATCGCCGTGGCACCAGATGTTGGTGAAGCGCTCAAAATAGGCAGCATGGTATTTCGCACCATCCGGGTCGTTCCAGAAACCGACCGGCATGACCGGGAAAGGTTTGCTGCAGACCAACTCGCCTTTGGTGGAACGCACCGGCTGGCCGGCTTCATCGAAGACATCGACCGCCATGCCCAGGCCACGACACTGGATTTCGCCGCGATAGACGGGTAATACCGGATTGCCGAGCACGAAGCACGAAACGATGTCGGTGCCGCCGGAGATCGAGGCGAGCAGGATGTCCGCCTTGATTTCGCGATAGACCCAATCGAAACCTTCTGGGCTGAGCGGACTGCCGGTCGAGAACATGGCACGCAGGGCGCTGAGGTCGTGCGTTTTTCCTGGCTGTAAACCAAGCTTGGCAGCGGCGTCGATGAACTTGGCCGAGGTACCGAAGTGGGTCATTTTCTCGGAAGCAGCGTAGTCGAAGAGCACCTTGCCCTTGCCGGCGAACGGGCTGCCATCGTAGAGCAACAGCGTCGCGCCACAGGCGAGGCCGGAAACCAGCCAGTTCCACATCATCCAGCCGCAAGTCGTGAAGTAGAAGAGGCGGTCGCCGGGGCGCACGTCGCTGTGCAACTGATGTTCCTTCAGATGCTGAAGCAATACCCCGCCGTGGCAATGGACGATGCATTTGGGCACGCCGGTGGTGCCGCTGGAGAACATGATGAAGAGCGGATGATTGAAGCCGACACGCTGAAAAATCACGTCTTTTTGGCCGTCGACCGCACTCCGCAGAAAATCCCCTTGGGGGGCAACAATCTCGTTCCAATGCACGGCATTGGCGATTTTGCTGACATCCGGCGTCGCCGCCAGATAGGGCACCACCACCGTCTTGAGCAGTGAGGGCATTTGGGCGACAATTGCGGCGTTTTTCTCCAGGCAATCGACCGCTTTGCCGTTGTACCAGTAGCCATCGACGCAAATCAGCACCTTGGGTTCGATCTGGCCGAAGCGGTCAAGCACGCCCTGCACGCCAAAATCCGGCGAGGCGGATGACCAGATGGCGCCAAGCGACACAGTGGCCAGCATGGCAACCAGGGTTTCCGGCAGGTTGGGCAGGTAGCCGGCGACGCGGTCGCCCTCGCCGACACCGCTGGCAATCAGAAATTGCTGGAAGCGGGCGACCTCGGCATAGAGTGCGGCACGGCTCATCCGGCGTTTGACCTTGTCTTCGCCCCAGAAAACCAGCGCATCGCCCTTATCGCGCGCTTGCAGCAGGTTTTCGGCGTAATTCAGGCGCGCTTGCGGAAACCAGCGGGCGCCCGGCATTTTTTGGCCGTCTTCGAGGACGATGCTGCCTTTTTCACCGACTGCGCCGCAAAAATCCCAAATTTTTGACCAGAAGGCTTCCGGCTGGTCGACTGACCAGTGCCAGAGATCGGCGTAATCAGCATGGCCGGTATCGCGCATCAGAGCGCCCATTTTGGTCGCGGCGGCGTGTGCCGGACTCGGTTGCCACAGGGGTTTGCTATCAATTGTGTAGGTCATGTTGTCTCCGTTTTTTATTCGGCATCCGGCTGTCTGGCCGGTGCGGCGTTCTGAAAGGCAGGCAATTGTTCGCAGGCAGCAACGATGCGCATGATGGTTGGCAGTTCGTCGAGCGGGCAGTTGAAACGGTGGGCATTGAAGACTTGCGGGATCAGGCAGCAATCGGCCACAGTCGGCGCTTCGCCGTGACAAAAACTGCCAGTGCGCGGATTACCAGCCAGCAGTTTCTCGACCGCGGCCAAGCCGACATTGGTCCAGTGGCGATACCAGTTATCTTTTTGTTCCTGCGTGATCCCGAATTCCTTGCCGAGGTATTGCAGTACCCGCAGATTATTGAGCGGGTGGATGTCGCAGGCGATGGTCTGCGCCAGGCCCCTGACGCGCGCCCGGCCTTCTGCCGTGGCGGGCAACAGAGCCGGTTGCGGGCGGGTTTCTTCAAGGTATTCGATGATCGCCAGCGACTGGGTAAAGCTCTGTTCACCAGCGACCAGCGTCGGCACCGTACCCAGCGGACTACGCGCCCGGTAGTCTGCCTGGTTCTGCTGCCCGCCATCGCGCAACAAATGAACGGGAACGGCCTCGTAGGGCAGGCCTTTGAGATTGAGGGCGATACGCACGCGATAGGCGGCAGAACTGCGGAAATAGGTATAGAGCTTGAGCATCATCACTCCGCTGAATTCAGGTTTTACCCGGACGCACCAGGGCAAGAAACGACAAAGGTACCAGCATTCCACAGATAGCGACTGTCATCGGCAGGACAGTTCCCGCACTATCGACCCCATGACCCACCAGAATGCCGACGACGGCAGCAATGCCCATCTGGCAGAAACCCATCAGCGCCGAAGCGGCACCGGCCATTTTCGGATAGGGCGCCAGCGCACGGCCAACGGCATTCGACATGACCAGCCCAACGGCTAACGTCGCAAAATACATCGGCGCCAGAACGGCGGCCAGATGATGAATGCCGGCAAGATCCAGCCCCCACATGACCAGACCGGCCACCGCACCAATCCAGCCGCCGATCAGCAACAGGCGATCGCCGCCATGCTGGCGCACCAGGCGCCCGGACAGCGCACTGCCCGAGATATAGCCGGCTACCACCAGCCCGAAGCACATGCCGAATACCTGGGGCGACAGCCCGTAACGCCCGATCAGGATGAAGGCCGAACCGGAGATGAAGGCGAATAGCGCACTGTAGGAAAACGACAGGGAGAGCAGATAACCGACATAATTGCGGTCGACCAGCAAAATGCCGTAATTTTTCAGCATGCTCCCAAGTTGGGTGGCGCTGGAGTCGAGATGGGCATTGCTCTCACCCAACCAGCGCCAGACAGCCAGAACTTGCAGGATGGAAAACAGTGCAAGCAGGGCAAAGTTGGATTGCCAACCGAAAAACACTGTCAGGAAGCCGCCCAGTGTTGGTCCGACCAGCGGGGCCAGCGCCATGGCGCCGCTGACATAAGCCAGCACGCGGACTGCTTCAACCGGCCCCCAGACATCGCGCACTATCGCCCGACCGAGCACCGGCCCGGCGCAGGCGCCAACCGCTTGCAGGAAGCGCGCGGCGATCAGCATTTCTATGCTCTGCGCAAAGAGACAGCCAACCGAGGCGAAGAAATATAGGATCAGACCACTCAACATCAGCGGGCGCCGGCCAAAACGGTCGGAGAGCGCACCATAGGCCAGTTGGGCGATGGCAAAGCCGATCAAAAAAACCGAGAGGGTGAGCTGGACGCGCGCGGCATCGGTAGCAAAAACCGTCGCCAGCGTTGGCAATGAGGGTAGGTAAAGATCAGTAGACAATGGGCCGAGAGCGACCAGCGTGGTGAGTAGCGCCGCCAGCCCGAAGGAAGGCGACGCCGCTGGTCGCGTCATGCTCACGCCGCGTATTTCTCGACGCGTTGCTCGATGGCGCCAAAGATCGAGGCGCCGTTGCGGTCAAACATTTCGATGCGCACCGTGTCGCCAAACTGCAAATAGCTAGTCTGAGGCTTGCCGGTTTCTATGGTTTCGTACATGCGCACTTCGGCCAGACAGCAGTAGCCGACGCCGCCATGGGCAATCGACGAGCCGTTCAAACCGCCCTGCTTGTTCGAGACGGTCCCTGAACCGATGATGCTGCCGGCGACCATTTCACGGGTTTTGCTGACGTGGGCGAGCAATTGCGGGAAGTTGAAGATCATGTCGGTGCCAGCATCCGGCTGGCCGAACAACTGGCCGTTGAGATGGACGGTAAGCGGACGATGCACCCTGCCCTCCTTCCAGTCGGCGCCCAGTTCATCCGGCGTAATCGCCACCGGGCTGAAGGCCGAAGCCGGCTTGGACTGGAAGAAGCCGAAGCCCTTGGCCAGCTCGCCGGGAATCAGGTTGCGCAGCGAGACATCGTTGACCAGCATCAGCAGACGAATGGCTGGTGCGCATTGTTCGGCTGTGGCGCCCATCTTGACGTCGCCGGTGACGACGGCCACCTCCGCTTCGAGGTCGATACCCCATTCTTCCGACAGGGCAAGAACCGGATCACGCGGACCAACAAAGGAGTCAGAACCCCCCTGATAGATCAGCGGATCAGTCCAGAACGACTCCGGCAATTCGGCCCCGCGCGCCCGGCGTACCAGTTCGACGTGATTGACGTAAGCCGAGCCATCGGCCCATTGATAGGCACGCGGCAACGGTGAATGGCAGGCGCTCTGGTCGAACGGGTCGGGGTCGCTGAAGGCACCGCTGTTCAGGGCTTCATAAATCTGGCGCAACTGCGGCTCTACTTCGGCCCAGTCATCGAGCGCCGCCTGCAGGGTGCGGGCAATGGCCGGCACTGCTCGGCAATGCGTAAGTGCCCGATTGACGACAACCAGCGTGCCGTCACGGCCGCCTTTTTTGAGGGTGGCTAGTTTCATGCGCGATTACTCCCCGGCGTAACTGCCGTCATGCATCCAGGCGGCGTGCTTGGGTGCTTTCCTGGTTTTGGCCCACTCGTTGAGCATTTCCCACTTCACTTCATCGAGCATTTTGGCCATTTTCGGGGTGCCGGTGTTGGCCGCCAACTCAAGGCGATGGCCGCTCGGGTCGAAGAAATAGATGGATTTGAAAATGGTGTGATCGGTCGGCCCAACCACTTCTATGCCGTCCGCTTCCAGTTTTGCCTTGGTTTCCAGCAGCGCATCGAGTGAATCGACTTCGAAGGCGATGTGCTGGGTCCACGTCGGCGTGTTCACGTCGCGACCCATCGGCGGCCTGGTCGGCAACTCGAAGAAGGCCAGGACATTGCCGGCACCGGCATCGAGGAAGACGTGCATGTAAGGGTCCGGTTCCCGGGTCGACGGCACCTCGTTTTCGGCGATGGCCAGCACAAAGCCCATGTTGAGGTACTTGCCATACCATTCGACGGTTTCCTTGGCATCCTTGCAGCGGTAGGCAACGTGATGGATTCTCTGGATTTTCATGGGTTTCTCCTTAAACGCCGTCGCGGGCGAGTTTCATCGCTTCGCGCAGGACGGCAATGTCGCCGATATGATTGGACAGCAGCAGGATGAGCTTGGCGTTGACCATGGCGCTCTGCTCGTCGCTCAGCCCGAGATGGGTATCGATCAGGGCTTCGTAGAAGTCATCGCCGGGGGTAAAGGCGCGGAAGTAGCGCTTGCCGCTTTCGTTGAAATTTGGTTTCAGGTTGAGAGTCATTTCCGGCTCCTTAATGGACGTTGCAGGTGGCACGTGCCAGGGCAGCCTTGACGGCAGCGGCATCAAAAGCGCGCCAGCGGGCGGCAACATGCTGATCGGGACGCATCAGATAAACAGTGCCGGGCTGGGCATCGAAACGCTCGGCGAAACGGCCGGCGTGATCTTCAAAGACACGCAGTCCTTCCGGCGCGATACCGGCTTTGGGCGAAACCAGCACGACTTCGACCGGAATTGGCGCATCAGCCAGCGCTTTAAAATTGCGTGCCGTTTTGGCGTCGACCGCAACCGGGTCATCAACATAGGCCAGCGCCATGAACTTGTTGCCAACTCGATCAAGCAGCCAGAAATCATCGCCGGCTTCGCGCATTGGCGCGTCGTCCATTGGCGCACCGGCCACCATATCGCCAGCAAATTTGCCGCTGTCCGGCGTATTGAGGCTGGAATCGGTCAGGTAGGCCGGCACTGAGAGGCGGCCGGAGTTGACCAGCGCCCGGGCAAAGGCATGTTCGCGCGCCAGATTGAGCACGGCGTTGCGGAAAGTCAGCGAGGTTTTGCTCTTCGGCGTGATGAAGTCGGTGGAACGCGTCGAGTTCAGCAGGTTTTCGTCAGCGGCAAAGACGCGCTCTTTGGAGTAGGTGTCGAGCAGGCTGTCCGGTGCTTTGCCGTCAAGCACCAGCTTGAGTTTCCAGCACAGGTTGTCGGTGTCCTGAATGCCGGAATTGGCACCCCGCGCACCAAAGGGCGACACCTGATGCGCGGCGTCACCAACGAACAGCACGCGTCCATGGCGGAATTCATTCATGCGCCGACACTGGAAGGTATAAACGCTGACCCATTCCAGCTCGAATTCGCGATCGTCACCCAACATGGCCTTGATGCGCGGGATGACGTTCTCCGGCTTCTTTTCCTCTTCTGGATCAGCCTGCCAGCCGAGCTGGAAGTCGATGCGGTAAACATTGTCGGCTTCACGATGGAGCAGTACCGATTGCCCGGGATGGAAAGGCGGATCGAACCAGAACCAGCGCTCGGCCGGGAAATCAGCCTTCATCACGACGTCAGCGATGAGGAAACGGTCCATGAAAATCTTGCCGTCAATTTCCAGACCGAGCATGTGGCGGATGGCGCTGCGCGCGCCATCGGCGACGATCAGCCAGTCGGTTTCCAGGGTGTAGATGCCATCCGGCGTTTCAACCTGGAGCGTGGAGCCCTTGCCATCGGCAGCAATTGAAACAACCTTGTTCCTGAAACGCAGGTCAAGATTGGGCAATTCCCTGGCCCGCTTGATCTCGTATTCCTCAAGGTAATACTGCTGCAGATTGATCATGCCCGGCCGCTTGTGGTCGGCTTGCGGCAACAGATTGAAGTTATAAACCTCTTCCTCGCGGAAGAAGGTGCGCCCGACATTCCAGCTCACGCCCTTGGCCACGCAATCATCGCCAACACCGATGCGGTCAAGCACTTCGAGCGCCCGCTTGGCGTAGCAGACGCCGCGCGACCCAACCGACACCGTATCGTCGTCATCGAGTACCACCACCGGCACGCCGGACTGGGCCAGCTCGATGGCCGCCGCCAGACCGACCGGCCCGGCACCGACGACGAGCACCGGGTAACGCTTCTTTAAACCGCTCTTTTGTTCCGGCGGCTGGACATACTCGTACTTTGGATATTTATAGGTACTCAGCATTTTTGTCTCCTCTTTTTATCTTTGGCGCCGCCCCTTTCCGGGGCTGGCGTTTTATTCCGCTGCCTGCAAACCGTGCCACATCTCCTTGTCGCGCTCTGCCGTCCAGATCCGTGGATGCTTGATGCCACTCGCCTCGTCGACCGCCCGCGTTACATCAAACGGCAAACAGTGTTCGTAAATGAAGACCTGACCAAATTTTGGGTCCATCGCTTTGCGCGTATGGGCCATCGCCTGATTCAGGTTCATGCCCAGGGCCACCGCTTCCTTGGCCGAGCTCAGCAGGGTGCTGACGAAATCGCGGGTGTAGGCGAGGCCGGCCTGAACACGCGCCGGGCTGTCGAGCGCCGGGCCGCGACCGGGCACCAGTTTTTCCGCACCGAGCGCAGCCAGTGCATCGAGCGTCGCCGGCCATTCTTCAAGCTGGGCGTCGCCGGTGTAGCAGGCGGCATCGGCTTCGACCAGATCGCCGGAGAACAGCACTTTTTCGGCAGGCACCCAGACGATGGTGTCGCCCTTGGTGTGGCCGGGGCCGACATGCATGATCTTGACTTCAAGCTTGCCCATCCACAGCGTCATTTCATCCTTGAAAACCAGCGTCGGCCAAGTCAGGCCGGGGATCGAGTCGTAGGCATCAAAGAGGCGCGGGAAACGCTCGTACTCTGATTTCCAGTCCTGCTCGCCGCGCTCGACGATCATTTCGTAGGTGCCCTGGCTGGCGATGATTTCCTGCATGCCCGCCGCCTTGTATCCGGAAGCACCGAGCACGCGCACGGCGTGGTAATGCGACAGCACAACGTACTTGATCGGCTTGTCGGTAACTTTGCGGATTTCGGCGATCAGGCTCTGCGCCATGACCGGGGTGGCCAGCGCATCACAAATCAGCACCGAATCTTCACCGATGATGACGCCGGTGTTGGGATCGCCTTCGGCGGTATAGGCCCAGCAATGCGCAGAAAGCTGCGCAAAAGTGGTTTTTTTGACCTCGAGGTCAGCGACGGATGCGAATTTTTTGGTCATGTTAACTTCCTTCTCTAAACGTTGAAATAAATATAGTTCGAAATTAGTCATAGGTCAATGCATTTGTTAATAACGAATTTAATATTTCAGTAAAAACGATTTGTGATTGACCAACAACAGCTCTCTCGCTACTGTTGCGGTCGACATGGAGAAACAGCGGAAAATTTATGCAGCTTGAAGACGAGAAGGAAAGACGCGGCATTCAGTCGATGGAAGT
>CAXYZX010000086.1:0-11142 GCA_964293845.1 uncultured Dechloromonas sp. | reverse complement strand
CCGGCTTTCGCAGCCACCCAGATTTCCTTGGCTACCCCGTGCCGGTTGACGATGATCTTGCTGCCATCGGCGAACTCTATCTCCAGCACACCGCCGTGCTGTAGCTCAAAATCAAGATCGGCACCACTGGCCTCCAGTTGTGTCTCAATACGTGCCAATGCAGTATCCGCCAAGCGGTTGAATTCCTTGTCATCCATGGTGTGCTACCATCTTGCCCTCTACTGACCGGTCCGTCATTAATGTTCAGAATACTCGCCACTACCCTGGCTCTTTCATTGGCCGCCTGCGGCTACAAAGGCCCACTCGAAAGACCCTCGGGCCCAGCGCCAGAGCCTCTGCTGGGCGTTTCCAAGCCAGCCAGTTCAGTGCCTGCCGGAAAGATTGATTCAAATATTAGCACGGACAAGAAACCACTCCCCCAATGAGCCAATTCTCTCTAAAAAACGGCGTCCTGCACGCCGAATCTGTTGCCTTGCCCGCCATTGCCGAACAATACGGCACGCCGGCCTACGTCTATTCTCGGGCGGCGCTCGAAAGCTCGCTGCAGGAATTCCTTGACGTACTCAGCAAACACCCAGCCGGCAACGACGCGCTGGTCTGCTATGCGGTCAAGGCCAACTCCAATCTCGCCATCCTCAACGTTTTTGCCCGCATGGGCGCCGGATTCGACATAGTCTCCGGTGGCGAGTTGCAGCGCGTACTGGCGGCGGGTGCAGATCCAAAGAAAGTCGTCTTTTCCGGCGTCGGCAAGACTGCCATCGAGATGAAGCTGGCCCTTGATGTCGGCATTTTCTGCTTCAACGTCGAATCTGCTGCCGAATTGGAGCGTCTGAACGAAGTAGCCGGTCAATGTGGAAAAAAGGCACCGGTCAGCCTGCGCGTCAATCCTAACGTTGACCCCAAGACCCACCCTTACATCTCGACCGGTTTGAAGGAAGCCAAGTTTGGTGTCGCCTATGACGATGCCTTGGCACTCTACCGCCGTGCCGCCGCTTTACCGAATATCACGGTCGCCGGCATCGACTGCCATATCGGCTCCCAGCTACTCGACCCTGCGCCCTTTGTTGAGGCACTCGACCGAATTTTGGCCCTGATTGACCAGTTGACCGCAGAAGGCATCAATGTCCATCATCTCGACCTCGGCGGCGGCCTTGGCATCAAGTACAAGGACGAGCAGATTCAGCCAACGGTAGCCTCCTACCTTAATCCGCTGCTCGACAAACTGGCCGGGCGTGACCTCAAAGTCGTGCTCGAACCAGGACGCCGGCTGGTTGGCAATGCCGGCCTCCTGCTAACTCACGTCGAGTTTCTCAAACCTGGCGAAGGCAAAAACTTTGCAATCATTGATGCGGCCATGAACGACCTGATGCGCCCAGCGCTCTATGAGGCATGGCACGATATCCTGCCAGTGACCCCACGGACTGGTGAAATGCGCGCCTATGATGTCGTCGGCCCGGTTTGCGAAACCGGCGACTTCCTTGGTCAGGCCAGGCCGCTCTGCGTGGCAGCCGGCGACTTGCTGGCCGTGATGTCAGCCGGCGCCTACGGCATGGCAATGAGTTCGAACTACAACACACGACCACGCGCCGTTGAGGTTATGGTCGATGGCGAACAAACGCACGAAATTCGCCGGCGGGAAACGGTGGCCGAGCTTTTCGCCGGCGAGAGCCTGTTGCCGGTATGACACGGGGTGGGCTGCTCATCCTCGCCACTCTTTTCATCGCCGCGTGCGGTGAAAAGCCTGTGGAGAAAAAAGGCGCCCCCCCAACCCTGATCACCACTACGCTGGTTAGACAAACCTCACTGGAGATCAGTGAACGCACATTGGGCACTCTGACTGCCGTCAAGGATCCGATGATCAGCGCCGAAGTCCCAGGCAAAATCATCAAAATTGCCGTACGTACCGGAGAACCTGTCAAGAAAGGCCAACTGCTGGCCCGCATTGACCCCAGCGATGTCGAACTGCAGGCCAGTGCTGACCGCGCCGACGTGGCCCGCATCGAAACGCTCCTCGCCCAGCAACAACGCGTCGTTGGCCGGCAAAATGAATTGCTGGAGAAAAATTTTATTTCCAGAAACGCTCTGGACGATGCGACAGCTCAGCGCGATGCCCTCAAAAACCAGTTAGCCAGCGCCCGGGCCAAAGGCAGCCTGACGCGTGACAATATCGGCAAGACAATGGTCGTCGCGCCTTTCGATGGATTAATCATGCAACAGATGGCGTCCACCGGTGATTACCTGAAAATTGGCGACCCGATCTTCCGTTTTGTCTCAAATGAACGTCTGCGCGCCTATCTTCCTTTTCCCGAGTCTGCCGCACCGCGCCTGAAGATTGGTATGGCGGTACGCCTGCTCAGCCCACTGGCACCAGACAGCCCAATCGATGCAGTGGTCGAAGATATTCGCCCGAACATTGGCGAAGGTGCCCGTTCCATCGAGCTGATTGCCCGCCTGGAAAATCCAGGCATGCTCAAGGGGGGTGGCTCTGTGGACGCAACCGTCATTACCGGCCGCAAGGACAACGCGCTGCTGGTCCCGGAGCAATCTGTCGTTCTCCGTCCCGCCGGCAAAGTGGTCTATGTGATTGCTGAAGGCAAGGCCAAACAACAGGTCGTTCAAGTCGCCAGCAAGCAGCAGGGCTTTATTGAAATCACCAGCGGCCTGAATGGTGACGAGACCATTGCGCTCGATGGCGCCGGCTTCCTTAGTGACGGTGCTGCGGTCAACGTCAAGGAAGCGCCAAAAATTTCCAGCAGCGGCAAAGGCGAGACCAAGCCGCAATGACGCTACCCGAACTTTCCATCAAACGCCACGTTCTGGCGTGGATGCTGAGTGCGGTGCTCGTCCTGTTCGGGGTTATCAGTTATGACCGGATCGGGATGGATCGTTATCCCTATATCGAATTCCCGGTTGTTTCAATCACTACGGCGCTCAAGGGTGCCAACCCGGACATCGTCGACGCCTCGGTAACCAACATCCTCGAGAGTTCAGTCAACTCCACCCCGGGCATCGAGCATATTCAGTCCACTTCATCACCCGGCGTCTCGGTGATTGCCATCACCTTCAATCTGGAAAAAAAGATCGACGTTGCCTTCAACGAAGTTCAGGCCAAGGTAAATCAGGTATTGCGCCGCTTGCCCAAGGATGTTGACCCACCGGTTGTCGCCAAGGTTGAGACCAATGCGCAACCGATCATGTGGCTCGCCGTCCAGGGCGACCGTACCCAGCAGCAGCTCAACCAGTACGCCATCAATGTATTGAAGAAGCGTCTGGAAACCATCGATGGCGTCGGCGAAGTACGTATCGGCGGGCGCCGTGACCGCACCATTCGCGTCGAACTACTACCCGCCCGCATGGCAGCCCTCGGTATTACCGCGCAGGACATCAACGAGGCTTTCAACAAGGAGCACGTGCAGATGGCCGGCGGTTTCGTCGTCGGCGAAAAGACGGAAAGCCTGGTCAAACTTGATCTCGAATTCCATTCTGTCGACGCCCTGAAACAGATGGTGGTTAGCTGGAAAGCCCGAGCACCAGTGCAACTGAAAGATGTTGCCGAAGTCATCGATGGCCTGACCGACAATCGTCAGCTGGCCCGTTTCAATGGTGAAACCACAGTCGGTCTCGGTATCGTCAAGGTAACCAATACCAACACCGTTGCCATTGTCGACAAGATCAAGACCAAGATAGAGAACGAACTGCGGCCGCAACTCCCGCCCGGCATGCAGTTGCATGTTGTCTCGAACGACGCCGTGTATATCCTCGAAATCGTCAATGCGCTGAAGGAGCATATTGTCGAAGGCACCTTGCTCGCCGCGCTGGTCGTCTGGCTCTTCCTTCAATCGTTGCGCTCGACGCTAATCATTGCCCTGGCCATCCCGGTTTCTTTGATGGGAGCCATCGCCGTCATCTACTTCTTCGGTTACACGCTCAATTCACTCACTTTGCTTGGCCTGCTGCTGCTGATCGGAGTCGTCGTCGATGACGCCATCGTTGTGCTGGAGAATATTTTCCGTCACCGCGAGGAATTGGATGCTGACCCGATAAGTGCTGCGGTCAACGGCTCAAATGAGGTGGTTTTTGCCGTCATTGCCGCCACGCTATCCCTGGTTTCCATCTTCGCGCCTGTAATTTTCATGAGCGGCATCATCGGCCAGTTCTTCCGCTCCTTCGCCGTCGTCGTCACCTTCGGCGTACTGGTCTCGCTATTCGTTTCGCTGACGCTGACACCCATGCTCTGCTCGCGCTTTCTCACCGTACGCGAGAAGGGCTACAAACACAGTCGCATCCATGCCGCCATCGCCAGCGCTTTTGCCCGCCTTGATGCCTTTTACCGGCGCCTGCTCGTCTGGTCACTGTTCAATCGCTGGAAAATTGTGCTACTTACGGTGTTGACCGTAACTGGCAGCACTTTCTTCTTCGCCAATGTGGGCAAAACATTTGCGCCCGAGCAGGATGAAGGCCGTTTTCTGGTTTATCTGCGTGCACCGCTTGGCTCCTCCATCGATTACACCGATTCACGGCTGAAAATGGCCGAAGCCGTTCTGCGCGAGCACAAGGAAATTTTTACCGAGTTCGCCCTGATCGGCCTCGGTTCGGCCGGCCAGGTTAATCAAGGCACCATCGTCGCCCGCATGGTGCCGCGCGAGGAGCGCCGCATCAGCCAACAGGAAATTCTGCCCATCCTGCGCAAGGAGCTGGCCCAGATTCCCGGTGCTCGCGTATTTGCTGCACCCTATCCCATGGTGCAAGGTCAGCGCGGCGAACCGCTGCAGTTTGTGCTGAGCGGCGAAAAAATCTCTGAAGTTGGCCGCCTCGGGCGCGAGCTGCAAGGCAAACTGGCTGCAGAACCAGGACTTGGCGGTCGCATCGACACGGACCTCCAGCTCGATCTGCCGCAACTTGTATTCCAGCCCGACCGTCTGCGTATTGCCTCGGCCGGCCTGTCGACCAGCGACGTGGCAGCAGCCATCAATATGCTGACCGGTGGTGTCGACATCGCCAAATACAACGATGAACCGGGCGATGGCCAACGTTACGACATCCGCATCAAAGGGCGCGACGGAGAATTCACACAAGCTGCCGATTTAGCCAAGATTTACCTGCGCAACAAGGAGGGCAAACTGGTGCGCCTTGACGCTGTTGCCAGCTTCTCCGAAACGCTTGGCCCGGCAGTCATTGGCCGCTTCGACCTGCAGTACTCCGCAACTTTTTTCGCAACGCCAACCATTCCTCTCGGCGAAGCGGTCGCCAAGCTGCGCGCAGCTACAGTCGACCTGCCGCCCGGCTATCAAATCAAGCTGATCGGCCAGGCTGAGGAGTTTGGCAAGACCACCAAGTACATGACTTTTGCCTTTGTACTGGCCATGGTCCTGCTCTACATGGTGCTCGCCAGCCAATTTGACTCTTTCCTGCAACCACTGATTGTCATGCTGGCCCAACCACTTGCCATCATCGGCGGCGTCGCTGCGCTCTGGGCCACCGGCCAGACGCTGAACATCTACTCGATGATTGGCCTCGTCCTGCTCATTGGTTTAGTGGCAAAAAATTCCATCCTTCTCGTCGACCTGACCAACCAGCGTCGTGCAGGCGGCATGGGCATCGATGAAGCCTTGAGCAATGCCTGTCCGATCCGCATGCGCCCCGTGTTGATGACATCGGCCACGGTCATTCTGGCCCTGCTGCCGGCCGCACTGGGTTTTGGTGCCGGCGCCGAAACCAATCAGCCACTTTCAGTCGCCGTCATCGGCGGCATGATTTCATCGACATTACTGACCCTCGTGGTCGTCCCTGCGGTCTACTCGCTGGTCGAGAATTATCTGAGCCGGCGCCATGCGTCTCGATAAATGGCTGTGGGCGGCACGCTTTTTCAAAACACGGACATTGGCCACCGACGCCATCAACGGCGGCAAGGTTCAGGTTAACGGCAGCCGCGTCAAAGCGGCGCGCGAAGTAAAAGTTGATGAACGGCTGGAGATTTCCAATGGCGAAGTACGCTGGGAAATAGTCGTTAAAGCCTTGTCTGACAAGCGTGGCCCGGCGCCTGAAGCACGTTTGCTTTACGAGGAAACGCCGAGCAGTATCAACGCCCGCGAAGCACAACGTGACAACCGGAAGTTACAGGTCGACCCTGCCGCCGACCTGCATGGTCGCCCGAGCAAGCGCGACCGCCGACAACTCAACCGCATCGGCGACTCATAACACCAGCGCAAGGGCCAGCGGCAGGAAAATCAGTGCTGCGATATTGCCGATCAAGACAATCGACGCCACGCGCTGCGGCTCCTGCTGGTAGCGTTCGGCAAACAGGAAATTAAGGACGGCCGGCGGCAGCGCACCAAATACGATCAACATCGCCGCCTCCCGGCCTTGCAAGCCCAGCAACTGGACCACCCCGGCGGCAATCAGCATACCGGCCAGCGGGCGCAACACCGCGCTCCCGGTTGCAACCTTCCATTCGCGGAATGAAACATCCGTCATCCGCACCCCAAGCGAGAAGAGCAACAAGGGTACCGAGACATCACCAAGCATCTTGATGGCCATGACCAGCGGGGTCCAGATGGGTATTTTGAGCATTGCTACGGTCAACCCGGCAATTGCCGCAAAAACTACCGGAATGCGCCACAAAGTCAGCAAACGTGTTTTGGGATCAAGTAGCCGTGCACCGAAGGAGAAATGCAGGGTGTTCTCAACCATGAACAGGACGACCGCTGCCGGCAACGCTTCCTCGCCCCAAGCCAGCACCGCGAGCGGCAGGCCGATATTGCCGGAGTTGTTGAAGAGCATTGGCGGCACCAGCGTCTTGGGCTGAATACCAACGAGCCGGGCCAGCGGCCAAGCGAGCAGACCGCAGGTGGCGAGCACCAGAAAACCACCCAAAGCCAACGGTGCGAAAGCCACCAGGTCAAATGATTTACCAGCCAGTGCGGCAAAGACCAGTGCCGGGACGAACACATCCATATTTAGCCGGTTAGCCACCGCCATTTCCGGCTTGTGGTGACGAGCATAAAAGTAACCCGCCGCAACAATCCCGAAAATCGGGAAGAGAATGGCGATTAGGCGCACGGCCAAGCCGCCATCAGCCATCACAGCACGTAGCGCGACAAATCTTCGTCGGCAGCCAGTTCGCCAAGACGCTTATTGACGTAATCCGCATCGATGATGATCTTCTCCTGTCCGGCTTTGCCGGCAGCAAAGGAGAGCTCCTCGAGCAGCTTTTCCATGACTGTATGCAGACGACGCGCGCCGATGTTTTCGGTTTTCTCGTTCACCTGATAGGCAATCTCCGCCAGGCGCTTGATGCCTTCATCGGCAAACTCCAGGTTGACACCTTCGGTTTCAAGCAGAGCTTGATACTGGCGAGTCAGGCACGCATCGGTTTGCGTCAGAATGCACTCGAAGTCAGCGACTGACAGTGAATCCAGCTCAACACGAATCGGGAAACGGCCCTGCAACTCGGGGATCAGGTCAGAAGGCTTGGAAAGATGGAATGCACCTGACGCAATGAACAGGATGTGATCAGTTTTGATCATGCCGTACTTGGTCGACACCGTGGTACCTTCAACCAGCGGCAGCAGGTCACGCTGTACGCCCTGGCGCGAGACATCGGCACCATGGCTGTCGGCACGACTGGCGATTTTGTCCAGTTCATCGAGAAAAACAATGCCATTCTGCTCGACGGCTTTGACCGCCTCCAGCTTCACTTCCTCGTCGTTGACCAATTTGCCCGCCTCTTCGTCGGCGAGCAGTTTGAGCGCTTCCTTGATTTTCAGCTTGCGCGATTTTTTGCGACCCTGACCCATGTTCTGGAACATGCCCTGAATCTGCTGAGTCAGCTCTTCCATGCCCGGCGGTGCAAAAATTTCTGCCTGCATGCTGGGCGCGCTGAGTTCGACGTCGATTTCCTTATCATCCAGCTCGCCCTCACGCAATTTTTTGCGGAACTTCTGGCGTGTGGCACCTTCATCCGGCGCAGCATTATTTTCGGCGAAGAAACCTGGACTACGTGATGGCGGCAGGAGCACATCGAGAACGCGATCCTCTGCCGCATCTTCTGCCCGCACGCGATTTTGCTTGATGGCGCGGTCACGGATGCCCTTGATGGCAATTTCCATCAGGTCGCGGATGATGGTCTCGACATCGCGCCCGACATAACCTACTTCGGTGAATTTGGTCGCTTCGATCTTGATGAAAGGCGCATCGGCCAGACGAGCCAGGCGACGGGCAATTTCCGTCTTGCCAACGCCAGTCGGCCCGATCATCAAAATATTCTTAGGCGTGATTTCCTGGCGCAATGGCTCGGCAACTTGCGCCCGGCGCCAACGATTGCGTAGCGCAATGGCGACTGATTTCTTGGCATTCTGCTGGCCAACGATGTGCTTATCCAGCTCGGAAACAATTTCCTGCGGGGTCATTGCGCTCATTCCAGAACCTCGATAGTGAAATTGCGATTGGTATAAATGCAGAGGTCACCAGCAATTTCCAGTGACTTGGTAACGATGTCGCGCGGCGCCAGATCGGTATTTTCCAGCAGAGCTCGCGCCGCACTCTGGGCGTAGGAGCCGCCGGAACCGATGGCGACGATGCCATGCTCAGGTTCCAGCACGTCGCCGTTGCCAGTAATAATCAGTGAAACCTCTTTATCGGCGACCGAAAGCATGGCTTCCAGACGACGCAAAGCGCGGTCGGAACGCCAATCCTTGGCAAGTTCGACGGCGGAACGCAGCAGGTTGCCCTGATGCTTGTCGAGCTTGGCTTCAAAACGCTCAAAGAGTGTGAAGGCATCAGCCGTGCCGCCAGCGAATCCGGCCAGAATGCGTCCATTGTAGAGACGACGCACTTTCCTTGCCGTTGCCTTGATCACAATATTGCCCAGTGTGACCTGACCGTCACCCGCCATGGCGACGGAATTTCCCCGCCGCACGGACAGAATGGTCGTGCCGTGATATTGCTCCATGTGTTTTCCTAACGATTAAGTCTTGGGAACGAGGATGCGCGAAACCTTGTTGAGTCCAACCACACCCATCAGTTCGGCCACCAAGTGATTCGGACTACGAATGATGACATCGCGCCCGGCATCCTTGAGCGGGGCGATACGGTTGGCCAGTTGGCCCGCCGAGAAAAAGTCCAGCCGGCGTACCGCCGAAAAATCGAGTATCGGCACATCCATGAGTTCGAGGATTGCCGGCAGATCGTCAAAGCGTGCGCTCTTGATGTCGCCACTCAAATAGTGCGCATCGCGCTTGACCTCTGCATCAGCAGCCGGCAAGACCACCTCCTTTACAACCTCCCATGAGGGTGGCGAACGTTCAAAGGTGACGGCAAAATCGATCGCACATTCTTCAAACTGGTCTTGCACTCCATGACGCTGCAGCAGCTCCAAAGCCAACAACCAGACTTTGGCATGCTCCTTTTCACCAACCACAAGACGACCGCGCAGGCGGGGAATAAAACTTTCGATCTGATCAAGGAGGACGACGACACTTTTACGACGCGCCTCATGCAACAGATCAGCCAATTGGCCGGCAATCTCATCGTCGCAACCAACCAGTTTGCTACAGTCGATGCGTGCCGGACGCTTGTCAGCCAGCGAGGCAATCAAGGGTTCGAGGGCCTTGGCATGTTCTGCGGTCAACACGCCCTGCAGGGCAAAGCTGCGCACACCCAAACCGGCAGTTGATGCCGCCGGAGCGAGATTGCGCCAGGTCGGCGCTGAGGTTTCGCAGGTTTCAGCGAAATCCATACCCAATTTTTCGAAAGCGGCGCGATCCCCGGTCAGTTGCAAGAGATCAAAGAGCATTTGCCAGATGCGCAGACCATCAACATTTCGATAATACTTTACGAAGGCTTCAAGCAGTGAGCGCGCCGCCGCGTCTTGGCCGTTGCTGTAAAGCACGGCCACCTGCTCGATGTCAGCCTGCATGGAATCAACATCATGGTCGAGATTGATGCCCATCACGCTGGAATCAGAGTAATTACGATCAAACTCGGAGATAGTGAAATCCAACTCGAATCCGTCATCGTCGAGATTCGGCTGAGAGCCAAGATCGACACGGGCGGTGGATGTGTTTTGCCCTCCCGTCACGCCCTCTGGGCGCGAGCGCGTGAATTCGAGTTCCGGCAAATGCTCGTCTATTTTGGACACTGACTCGGCAGACGGTGTCGGGCTCGGTGCGGCGGGCGCTTTGGGCTTGGCCGTAGGGCGCTCAGGCATTTTTTGCGGCGGTTTTTTGAAAAACGAAAACACCATAAACACTCAAAAAGCAGAGCTAACGTTTTAGCATGTCATCCCGCATCACGCAATAAGTAAGCCCACCACGATCAACAGCAAAGCCAGCACCGGTCCGAAAGGCTGGTCCAGAGCCAAGGCTAGGGCAAAGGCTGCAATGTAGGCAAGCAAGCCAATCAGTGCCGAAAACAGCAAGCCGCTGCGCCAGCTTCGCGCCCGCCGGAAAACGATCCACGGTGGCACAAAGACCAGGGCAAAACCGCCCATCACTCCCAAGGTCATGGTTGCCAGGGCCAGGGTCAAGGCTGCCAAAAGATCAAAGCCACCAACTACTGGCCAAACCGGCAAATGTTGGGCATGAAAATAATCCGGGTAGATGCGGGCCAGCAAAAGCTGACGCGACAACCAGACCAGCGCCGGGATGGCAAAAATACACCATGGCAAAATCACATAAAAATTATCGCTGCCGGAAAAATACAATTGCCCATCAAACAGCGCATGCCCCAGGCGCTCGGCCAATGGCTGGTTGGAGGCCAAAAGCACAGCAACCGCCCACCCCCCCAGTAGCAACAAGGCAAAAGCGGCCCCACCCGCCAGACGCGCAGCAACAAACCGCTTGCCGGCACCCGCCAGTGCCGCCGCCCCCATGCCACCAAGCGCTGGCGCGAAGCCGGCAACCAAGGCCAGCAAGGCGCCGGCAGCAGCGACATGGGCATAGGCCAGTGCCGCCAGCCATTCGTCACGCAGACGCAGAAAACAGCCAAGTAGCGGCAAGGTCAAGGCGAGACAAAGCCCGGTCAGGAACGGCACGAGGAATAACTCATCCCACATCGGCCACCCCCTTGAGTACCAGCACCTGATCACAAACAGCGCTGACGAAAGCATCGTCATGGCTGACCAGAATAATGCCGCCCCCCTCC
>CAXYZX010000085.1:0-11155 GCA_964293845.1 uncultured Dechloromonas sp. | reverse complement strand
TTCTCGAAAATCAGCGGCAGCGCCTGCTCACGCAAGCGGCGCGGCGCGCCGACATAGCTCAGTTGAACGCTGCGTTCGCCGAGCGCGACGGTGGCTGCAGCAACCTGATCGAGCGCCAGCGGATCGTAGGCCGTCGCTTCGATATGCAGACTGTCCGGATCGATGATTTCAAAAATCAGCTCGCGCGGCTCGACGACCTGGCCGACCAGCGCATTGCTCGCCGCCAAAATGCCGGCAACTGGCGCAACCAGCACCTCACGCCCGGACAAACCGCCACCAACCGCTGCCAGCCGTCCCTTCAGGCTGGCAACTTCGCTTTCAGCCGCCTCGATTTCCTTCTTCGGCACGGTATCGGCCAGTTCACGCAGGCGATTCAGGCGCTTCTCGGCCAGCCCTTGGCTGGCCTTCAATTCGGCAAGCAAGGCCGCCTGATTGGAGCGCTCGATGGCCCCGGCCGAGGGAACAACCCAGGCCAGTACCTCGCCCTTCTTCACCTTGCTGCCGGCTGCCGGCAAACCATGCGCGCCGGCTGCTTCGATGCGGCCCGGAATCATCGCCTGGACACGACCACCGAGATGCGGGTCCATGATCACGCGACCCGGAAGTTCTATCGTTTTCGGCAATTCGGCCTCGACCGTCTTCAGCGTCAGCACACCCATGCCGCGCTGCGCCGACTTGGGCAGGAAGACCGCCCCATCCGGCAGCCGCTGCGGCGTATTGCCGACGATGGCCGCCGGCTTTTTTTCATCGGCGTGATCATGGCCTTCATGGGCCACGGCAAATTGATTCAGGCCGGCCAGCAGCCCGGCGCACAGGATAATCCGCTTCATGTCCGAGCTCCTTTGCGGAAACGAATCAGGACAAACAAGCCGAGCAATACCGCCAGGCCAAGCCCGCCGGTACTCAACCGCCCCCACCCCTTAACCGTGCTTGTAGCGGTCAACGCGGCCGGCACATCGAGATTGGCACTGAGCAGATCGCTCTCCTCGCCGGCAATCAGCGTCAGGCCGAGCGGGTATTGACCTGGCTGGCGCAAGGGCTTGAGCCACTCGGCATCGGCCACCAGATAATCACCGCGTTCAGCTCTGAACACTGCCTTGGCGCTCTTGCCGGCACTGTCGACTTCCAGCGTCGCACCGAGTACCGGCGCATTGCTATCGCTACGGTCGATGTAGAAAACCAGGCCTTCATCCTCTAGGCGCCCAACAGCTTCAAAGCTCTCGCTTTCGGCTACAGCCACAGGAGTCTGCCCTTCCGCAGCGTACAAACCACCAGCCAGCAAGAGTGCTGCGGTCAACAGGAAAATCTGTCCAAATTTCATTTTCTTGCTCCTTATTCCGGCAACAAGCCAAGGCTCTGGCGCAGTTGCGAGACAGCCTGGGCCAGCGCGATACGCGACCGGCTCAAAGCCCGTTCCGCCTCGAAGGTTTCGCTTTCGATACGTAGACGAGTTGGCAGGTCGCTTTCGCCGAGGTGGAATGATTTTTCATAAAAGCCGCGGGTTTCTCGGGCCAAACGGCTACGTTGCTCGGCAGCGACAAGTTGTTGCCGGGCCGCAGCGAGCTGCAGCTGCAACGCAACGGCTTCGCGTGTCAGGCGCTCCTGCTCGCGCTCAAGTTCGATGCCCAACTCGATAGCTTCGGCATTGGCCGTAGCAACCCGCGCATCCTGACGCGGCCCGGACGAGAACGGAATGCGTAACGCCAGCGCCCAAGTCTGATCGACCGGTTCACTGCTGGCCGCACGATCACGCCGCGTCGACACAGCAATTTCCGGATTCGCCCGAGTCTGGGTGCGCGCCAGATCGACGTTGCGTCGTGCCACCTCCAAGCGAGCCTGAAGCTCCTGCACAGCAGGGTGCCGGCTGGCCGCCTCGCTCGGGATAGGCTCCGGCTGAACACTCCCGGTTTCGCCCAAGTGGCCGGTCAGGCTTTCCAGACGATAGGTAGCGCCCAGTAGTGTTGCCGCAGCTTCGGCCTGTTGGGCCATGGCCTGAGCCAGGGCGCCTTCGGCCTGATTCAGGTCGGCCCGTGAGAGGTCACCGGCGTTAAAGCGGCGAGTCACATCATCACGCAACTGCCGCGCGGCACTAACCCGCTCGCCAGCCAGCACCGCTTCATTCTGCGCCGACTGCCAGCGCCACCAGGTTTCGCGTAAAACCTGCGCCAGACGCAAGCGCAAGGCCTGCCCGCGCCCGGCCAGCGCAGCGCCTTCGGCCTCGGCCAGAGCCTGGCTGCCGCTACGCTCGCCCGGCAGCCAGAGTGGTAAAACCAGACCAATTTCGTTTTCCTGTGCACCATTGCGCTGATTGAAGCGGTCGCTACGCAGGCTCAACTCCAAACTCGGCGGTGTTGCGGTCCACGCGCTGGAGGCGTCGATTTTTGCGGCGGCGGCACGTTCACGTTCAAACAGCGCAGCAACCGCTGGCTGGCGCTGCCAGGCATCCGCAAAAGCACGGGCGAGAGCCGTTTCAGCCAGCGATGAATGGCTAATCAACAGACCAAGAAAGGCCAGGGGCGCGATGCTTGAAAGGCTTCGCATAGTGAGTCTCCGGTTGAAAATACACAACCGGCGGCATGCCAGATCAGCCCGCGGGGGCCGTTAAAACTTTAAAAATGGGGAACAGGCAGTCCGCCGACGATCAAACGGAGGATGCTCTGGGAGGGCGCTCAAGTCCTTCAGGGACGCGCGTCGAGAAGCGGGAATCAAGTTCTCGGCGCGTCATCTTTGCCACTAGTGGCAAATCAAGCGGTGGTGCCGCCGCAATGCCACACGATAAATGACCAAGCTGATGGCCCGGACAACAATGGTGCTGACTTTCGGCACAAGGGGTGCCAGCTTGTTCGCTGCACCCATCACCAACACATGGCGCATCATCGTGCCCGGCATGGTGAACTGTTGCATCATCAACCATCACCGCGTGGTCATGCTCAGCCATAGCCTGCGCCGCTTCCCACCCGAAACTCGGTGAAAAAACGGTCGCCAGCATGACCAGCAAAAGATAACGAGAGATTAGGTGCAACAGCGAATGCATGAGCTAACTATAGTCGAATAATGGCTCAGGCAACAACCAGGGTTTGCCGACCATACCACTCCTCGCCCGGTGCAACGCTGACCGGCTTGTCGACGGCGGCCGCCTCGAGGCACAGCATCTGGCGCCAGTCGTCAGGCGGCATGTCGGTCAATTGAGCACAGCGTTCAACCCAGGGGTTCCAGACGACGACATCGGGAAAACTTTGTTGCTGGATCGTCAGGCTATGGTTACCAGCCAGCAAGGACAATGGCCGCTTGACGTCGTGATAGACGCGGTCGGTCTCGGCTTCAATACGCAGCTCCGTACCAGATTCGCGGATGATCTGATCCTCATTCGCCGCGTCACGATAATCACAACCGTAAAGCCCCTCAAGTGCGGCATCTTCAACCTGGACCAGGCGCAAATAGGTATGCAGCGCGCCTGTAAACTCAAAGGGCTCACCCCCGGTGTTTTCGACGCAGAACTCGACATCGATACGGTCAGCTTCCAGCATTAACGTAATTTCAGCGCGGAACGGGAATGGCCACAGCTCGCGAGTTTCTTCGTCATCCGTAAACTGCATCGAGACCAACGCGAAGTCATCGCCACAACGTTGATCGCCAATTGTCCATTCACGGGTGCGCAAGAAACCATGCTTGGGTAAATCCCCCACATCGGAAAACTGCGGAAAACAGACCGGAATACCACCACGGACCGCGACGCTGCCATCAAATACCGCCCAGTCGGAAAGAAACAGGCGCTCGCGGCCATCCGGCGTAATCCACGACAGCACCTGGCCGCCAAGTTTGCTGATGACGGCAATGGAACCCCCCGGACCATTGAGGCGCAGCGCTTCAATACCGTGAAATTCGATAGTTTCAATGGAGAGTTTGGTTTGCATTGGGAATCACATAGAGGTGGGGGCGAACGTGCAGAATCTCGACTTCGTGGCCGAGCATGGTCACGCTGCCGGAACACCGGTTGTCACCGGTATCGCTATATTCAAATTCATAAACGCGGCGCAGCTTGAGCCGCCCCTCGTCATCACGCGCCAGTTTGGCCGAGCGACCGGCAACGGTTTCGTCAAGAAACTGCAGACCGTCCTCGGCGCAGGCCTGCTGCGCGGCTTTGATGCCGATTTCGCGGGCTTTGAGGGTATCCAGCCAGAGCCAGACACCGGCGCCAGCGAGCAGTAGAAAAATGGTTTCGTAAATGGGCATGGGGGGGAAGTATACTGTGCCCATGCTCAGCTATCGTCATGCCTTTCACGCCGGCAACCACGCCGACGTACTAAAACACCTGATACTGCTCCAGATCGCTCAATATATGGGCGAAAAACCGGCGCCGTTCTGGATCATCGACACCCACGCCGGCGCCGGCCGCTATGCGCTGGACTCAGGCCACGCCACCAAACTCGGTGAATACCGCGACGGGGTTGGCCGCCTGTGGGACGCCAAAGGCCTGCCGCGCGCCGCACTCGACTATCTTGACTTCATCAAGCAGCTCAACCCGGATGGTGTTTTGCGCCATTATCCCGGCTCGCCGTGGCTCGCCAGCCAGGTGCTCAGGGAAAGCGACCGCCTTCGCCTTTATGAGTTGCACAGCACCGAGGTCAAGTTTCTGCAGGAATGCTTCAAGGGCGCCGGCCGTCAGGTAAATATTACCGCCGGTGACGGTTTTGTCGGCCTCAAAGCCCTGCTCCCGCCACCACCACGCCGTGCTCTGGTGCTGATTGACCCTTCGTACGAAATCAAGAGCGACTACACCGGGGTCGTCAAGGCACTGAAAGACAGCCTCACCCGTTTCCCAACCGGTACCTACGCTCTGTGGTATCCCATGTTGAGCAAGCCCGAGGCACTTCAGTTACCGGGCAAGCTGAAAAACCTTGGTGCCAGCAACTGGCTGCATGCCTCACTGGAGGTCAAGGCGCCCCCCAGGGACGGCTTTGGCATGAACGGTAGCGGCATGTTCATCATCAACCCGCCATGGACGCTGGAAAAAATCCTGCATGACACCCTGCCAAAGCTAACCGAGCTGATGGCTCAGGGACCGGGAGCGAAGTTCACGCTGGAGAGCGAGTCAGCCTAACTCGGTATATTTCGCACGCGAACCAAAGCTTTTATCAACCGGATATTTCTGCGCGTTTTTAAGTAGCTTGGCACGAGCTGCTTCAGCCAGATCAATCCCGGTGCTGTTGGCGATCAGCAGTAGATAGAGCAGGATATCGGCGCATTCATCGCTGAGGGCTTCGCGAGTTAAAGGATCGCCGGGGAGCGCCTCAACCTCGGCATCGCTTTTCCACTGCGTCAGCTCCAGCAACTCGGCAGCCTCCAGATTGAGCGAGGTAATCAGATTGCGCAGGGAGTGAAACTGCCGCCAGTCGCGAGCGTCGCGAAATTCCAGAAGTGTTGCGGTCAACGCGTCAAAATCGGTCAATTTTTGGCTCCGGCCAGTAGAATTGCGGCCATCATGCCAGCCAGTGCCTTGCGCGGCAACGCAACCCCGCTAACGGACCCAAGCCATGCCCCGAATCTCCCTGAATAGCCAGATTTTTATCGGCTGCCTGATTGGCCTCGCCGGCGGTTTCTGGCTCAACGCCATCGGTCCCTCAGCCTTACGTCAGGACACGCTTTATGGTGCCAAACTGGTCGGCACGCTGTTTCTCGATCTGCTGCGTATGGTGCTGGTACCCCTGATTTTTTCATCGATTGTAGTTGGCGTCGCCAATCTACGGGCCAACCAGAAGATGCACCGTGTATGGGTCACAACGCTGAGTTTTTTTGCCTTGTCGATGGCGCTCGCCATCATCATCGGTTTTGGTGCCGCTCATATTTTTGAGCCAGGCAAGGGGCTGCAACTGGAGATGTTCGCTGAATCCACGAAAAATTTTCAGGCACGACAAATGCCCTTGCCGGAATACATCGCCCAGTTTTTGCACGGCCTGTTCCAGAATCCGTTCAAGGCGCTGGCGCAGGGCGATCTTCTGGCGGTTGTGATCATCGCCCTCTTTCTTGGTGTGGCGCTGGTTATTGGCGGCGAGCGCTATCGCAATCTGCGGGTGCTGATTCAGGAATTGCAGGAGCTTTGCCTGCTGATTGTCGGCTGGATCATGCGTCTGGCTCCGCTCGGCATCGCCGCCCTGCTGCTGCAACTGGTCGCCAGCCAGAATAGTGCGCTGCTCAGCAGTCTGCTGCACTTCATTGCCGTAGTGATTGGCAGCACCTTGTTCCACGGCATCATCGTGCTGCCGCTACTGCTTTATCTCATCACGCGAGTAACGCCGCTGCGCTTCTTTCGCGGCTCACGTGAGGCACTGGTGACGGCTTTTGCGACCAGCTCCAGCGCTGCCACGCTACCGATCACCCTGCGCTGCACAGAACAGCATTTGCACGTCAAAAAAGACATCGCCAATTTTGTCGTGCCGCTCGGCGCAACGGTCAATATGGATGGCACGGCGCTTTACGAGGCGGCGGCGGCGCTCTTCATCGCCCGACTGGCCGGTATTGAGCTGGATATTGCCAGCCAGATGATCATCTTCGTTGTCGCCATGCTGGGGGCCATCGGCGCGCCGGGTATCCCCAGTGTCGGCATGCTCAGTATGGTGCTGGTGCTCGAATCAGTCGGCCTGCCGACCGAGGCAATCGCCATCCTGCTCCCCATAGACCGCATCCTCGATACGGTACGCACAGCAGTGAATGTCGAAGGCGACATGGTCGGCGCGCTGATCGTACAAAAACTGGCGGGTGGCGCGCCAGAAACCAGCTGAGTTATTTCTCCGGCACCTCGATGTGGTGCCGAACCAGCCATTCCTTGTCCAGTTCCCACTTGATTTGCTTGATGCCGGGCTGCGCCAGGACGATGTCTTTTGCCTCGTCCTGCACCTGGCCCAAGGTTTTTTCGACTGCAATAAATGCCGGGTTGTTGTGATCCTTGACATTGATCTCCGGATAGAGAACCTTCAGAAACAGGAAGGCCGGCGACTGAAAATTGCGTGGTGTCGCCATGACAGCAGTCTCGCCTTCAACGCGCAGAACGTGGAACTGATAGGGATAGGCTTTCAGTTGCAGACTGGCCTGCGACTGAATCGCATTGTTCAACTCGCGTGACCGTCCATCAGGGCGGCGTATTGCCCAATCAAGCAGAACCAGCAAGGCAACGACGATCAACACCCATTGCCATGATTTAATTTGGCGAAAACTCATATCTGCTCCATCCAGCAACCATTAAATTGGCGACAATGTCGCGGTCGACGTCAAAAACTGCTTAAAAATCCAACCTTCAAAGGAGACAGCATGCCCCTCTTTTCCCTCGGCGAAAAGCAACCCACACTAGGCGCCAACGCCTGGGTAGCCCCCAACGCTACGGTGATCGGCGATATCCGCCTCGGCGCCAACGCCTCGATCTGGTGGAACGCCACCCTGCGCGGTGACAACGACCCTATCCATATCGGTGACAACACCAATATTCAGGATGGCTCGGTACTGCATACCGATGAAGGCATTCCCATGCACATCGGCGCCAACGTCACCGTCGGACATCTGGTCATGCTGCACGGTTGCACCGTTGGCGACGGTAGCCTGATCGGCATCGGCTCAGTGATCCTCAACCGTGCCGTGATTGGCAAAGGCTGCATCGTTGGCGCCAATACACTGATTCCCGAAGGCAAGGTTTTTCCCGATCGTGTATTGATCGTTGGCTCGCCGGGCAAGGTTGTGCGTGAATTGAGTGACGACGATGTCGCTCGCCTCAAGGCCTCGGCCGATCATTACGTGGCCAATGCCCAACGTTACCGCGACATGCTGAAACCACTGTAAACGACAACGCGGGGCCCAAGAGCCCCGCGTTTTGTAACAACTGAAATACCCGACTCAGACCGAACTGGCCAGATTCGAAAGCGTCACGTTAGGCACCATTTTTTCCATAATCTTCTGTACACCGACGCGCGCCTTGGTATTGATCAGCAACGGGGCACGGATATTGGGCTGGATACTGCCTTTTTCGTCATCCTGCTTGAACATGATGAGCATCACGGCAACATCCTCGCTCTCAGGCGTTTGCAGCATGGCATTTTCAGCATCGCTGAGCGCCAACTCGTAATTGAAGCCAAGAGCAGTTGGATCGACGATCTGAAAAGCCAAGGTCGGGTCATCAATCGACTGCAGCGTAAAACTCGCCAACTCCCCTTTCACTTCCTCGTTGACCAGCATGTAACGTTTGCTGCTCTCAAAACCTACGAGGCCGGCCGGGAAGGTGATCACAGTTTCCGGATTCACTTCAACACTACCGAACAGATATGTTTCAACTTTCATAAGTCTTCCTCTACGAATTTTAATGGTTTTGCTTGCCGTTCCATCCTACACCATGCGAACGTGGTTGTAATTTCCAGTCGGATTGCGCATAGTCGACAACCCAATTTTGCTGCAGCGCCGCATCCATGCTCCCACCGATAGAACATCGCATCGCCATCGAACTGGGCGTCCGCCCGGCCCAGGTCAACGCCGCCATCGCCCTCCTTGATGAAGGCGCTACCGTGCCTTTTATCTCGCGCTACCGCAAGGAAGCCACCGATGGCCTCGACGATACTCAACTGCGCAACCTCGAAGAGCGCCTGACCTATCTGCGCGATCTCGAAGACCGGCGGGCAGCCATCTTGGGCAGCATCGAAGAACAAGGCAAACTGACCCAGGAACTGAAAGCCGAGATCAGCAATGCCGAAACCAAGCAACGTCTTGAAGACTTGTATCTGCCCTACAAGCAAAAACGCCGTACCAAGGCGCAGATAGCCCGTGAAGCTGGCATTGAGCCGCTGGCATTGGCCCTGCTCGCCGACCCAAATCTGACGCCGGAAGACGAAGCCGAAAAATTTCTCAACGTTGATGCCGGTTTTACTGACACCAAAGCCGTACTCGACGGCGCACGCCAGATCCTCATGGAAAAGTTTGCCGAAGACGCCGAACTGCTCGGCCAGTTGCGCGAGTACCTCAGCGAACATGGTTTGGTGCGGTCAACCGTCGTTGAAGGCAAAGAAAATGAAGGGGCCAAGTTCCGCGACTGGTTCGACTTTAACGAGCCGGTCACCAGCATGCCCTCACACCGCGCGCTGGCCCTGCTCCGTGGGCGCAATGAAGGCATGCTGCAAGTCGCGCTGGTACTGGATTCGGAACTTGACGAAGCAAACATCAAACCCGGCTCCAACCCCTGCGAGCAGCGCATCGCCGTGCGTTTCGGCATCAAGCCGCAGAATCGCCCGGCCGACAAATGGCTGGCCGACACCGTGCGCTGGACCTGGAAGGTCAAGGTTTACACCCACCTCGAACTTGAACTGATGAACGAGTTGCGCGAGCGCGCCGAGGAAGAAGCGATTCGTGTCTTCGGCCGCAACCTCAAGGATCTGCTGCTCGCTGCTCCGGCTGGCCAGCACGTCACCATGGGCGTGGACCCCGGCATCCGTACCGGTTGCAAACTGGCCATCGTCGATGCTACCGGCAAAATGCTCGACCACGCCACCATTTATCCGCACGAGCCGCGCTGTGACTGGGATGGATCGATTTCGACCATCGCCCGCCTCGCCGCCAAGCATGCCGTCACCCTGGTCGCCATCGGCAACGGCACCGCCAGCCGTGAAACCGACAAGCTGCTGCAGGACTTAATCAAGCGCTACCCGGAAGCGCGACTGACCAAAATTGTGGTTTCGGAAGCCGGTGCTTCGGTTTACTCCGCCTCCGAATTCGCCGCCAAGGAATTCCCCGATCTCGACGTCTCGATCCGCGGTGCCGTCTCGATTGCCCGCCGCCTGCAAGACCCGCTGGCGGAACTGGTCAAGATCGATCCCAAGTCGATCGGCGTCGGCCAGTACCAGCACGATGTTTCACAAACCAAACTAGCGCGCAATCTCGATGCCGTGGTTGAAGACTGCGTCAATGCCGTTGGCGTAGATGTCAACACCGCCTCGATCCCGCTGCTTACCCGTATCTCCGGGCTGAATGCCACGCTGGCCAGCAACATCGTCAGCTACCGCGACGCCAACGGCGCCTTCAAGAGCCGCAACGAACTGAAAAAAGTCCCGCGCCTCGGCGACAAGACCTTTGAACAGGCCGCCGGCTTCCTGCGCGTACCCAACGGTGACAACCCGCTCGACTGCTCCTCGGTGCACCCGGAAGCCTACCCGGTAGTACAAAAAATCATTGTCGACCTCAACAAATCGATCAAGGAAATCCTCGGCGACAGCCGCGCCCTCAAGGGACTCAACCCGTCGAAATATACCGACGAGCGCTTCGGCCTGCCCACCGTACAGGACATCTTCAAGGAACTGGAAAAGCCCGGCCGTGACCCACGCCCCGAGTTCAAGACGGCGACCTTCGCCGATGGCGTCGAAAAGGTCGGTGACCTGCGCCCTGGCATGATCTTGGAGGGAGTCGTCACCAACGTTGCCGCCTTCGGTGCCTTTGTTGATATCGGCGTCCATCAGGATGGTCTGGTGCACGTTTCGGCGCTATCCAATACCTTCGTCAAAGACCCACACAGCATCGTCAAGGCCGGCCAGATCGTCAAAGTCAAAGTGATGGAAGTCGATCTGCAACGCCAGCGCATTGCCCTGACCATGCGCATGGGCGATGAACCGAGCCAGGCCAAGCGGCACGACAACGCCCCGGCAGCACGCGGCGCGCAACCCGGTCGTTCACAGCCGCGCAGCACAGGCCCGGCGCCGGCAGGCAACGTGATGGCCAGCGCCTTTGCCAAGCTGAAACGTTAATTTTGTTCAGGCAAATCCGCTTGCCTCTGGTGAGCGGGTTACCCGCTAAACAACACTAAGCATTTTGAGTTATCGGCAGGCTGGTATCATTCGTTTTCTGTAAAAAAGAATACTGGCGGCATGAACAAAATTTTTGGCATCAAAAACTGCGACACCATGAAGAAAGCCATGACCTGGCTAAATGAAAATAGTGTGGCCCATGAATTTATCGACTACAAAAAAGCCGGTGTCGCCGAAGCACACCTGCCAGACTGGTGTCAGCGTGCCGGTTGGGAGAAATTGCTCAATACGCGCGGCCTGACCTGGAGAAAACTCAGCGACGAGGAACGTGTTGCGGTCGACGAGCAAAAAGCCCTGAAATTAATGGCGCAACATCCCAGCCTGATCAA
>CAXYZX010000084.1:0-11380 GCA_964293845.1 uncultured Dechloromonas sp. | reverse complement strand
TCGACCTGAATCTCGAACAGTGTCAGCGTGTGAACCTGAAACCTCAGGCCAAACTACTGCGCATGGCGCGCAATCTCAAGAAACCCTGACTGAGCAGGTAGTAAAACGCCTCCACGTAGGAGGCGTTTTGATTCGTTTGGCGCACGCTTTGCTTAAAGAATCATCCCGGCGCCAACCGTATTGTTGTTGCTTTCATCGATGATGATGAAAGCGCCAGTACCACGGTTTTCCAGGTAGGGGTCGGCGAACAGCGGCTGGGCCAGTTTGAAGGTGACTTGAGCGATGTCGTTCATCGCCAGCTTTTCGGCCGGGACTTTTTCCAGCGTGTTGACGTCCAGGCGATGGTCGATGGCGGCCAGTTTGGCTTTCGAGTCGCGCGTGGTGTGGCGGATTAGGTAGGTGCGGGCGCGGTCCATCGGCGCTTCGGCCATCCAGCAGACGGTGGCTTCGATCTGCTTGACTGCGGCCGGCACTTCGCTCGATTTGACGATCATGTCGCCGCGCGAGGTGTCGATTTCATCGGCGAGCAGCAGCGTGATCGATTGTTCGCAGAAGGCTTCGCCGATATCCACGCCGCCCAGTTGCACGGCCTTCACGGTCGACTCGCGGCCGGAGGGCAAGACGGTGACGGCATCGCCGACCTTGATCGAGCCGGCTTCGACGCGACCCATGAAGCCACGGTAGTCGTGCAGTTCCGGGTTGGCGGAATCCTGCGGTCGACACACGTATTGCACCGGAAAACGGAATTTCTCGGTGTGTTCGGTGTGCGCAGCCGGGGCGGTCTCCAGCATTTCGAGCAGGGTCGGGCCTTCGTACCAGTTCAGCTTGTCTCCACGGTCGACGATCATGTCGCCATTGAGTGCGGAAAGCGGCAGAAAGCGGATGTCTTCGATGCCGACCTTGGCAGCAAATTCAAGATATTCGCCCTTGATGCGCTCGTAGGTTTCCTGCGAGTAATCGGCGAGGTCCATCTTGTTGATGGCGACGATCAGGTGCGGGATGCCGACCAGCGCGGCGAGCTTGGAATGGCGGCGGGTCTGGGTCAGGACGCCCTTGCGCGCATCGATCAGGATGATGGCGAGGTTGGCGGTCGAGGCGGCGGTGACCATGTTGCGGGTGTACTGCTCGTGGCCCGGCGCGTCGGCGATGATGTACTTGCGCGTGCCGGTCGAGAAATAGCGGTAGGCGACGTCGATGGTGATGCCCTGTTCGCGTTCAGCCTGCAGGCCGTCGGTGAGCAGCGACAGGTCGACCGCGCCCATGCCGCGCTTTTCTGAGGTCTTGGCGATAGCCGACAGCGTGTCGGCCAGGATGGTCTTGGTATCGAACAGCAGACGGCCGATCAGCGTGCTCTTGCCGTCATCGACGCTGCCGCAGGTCAGAAAGCGCAGCAGGCCGTGGTCTTCAACTTGGGGGGCGGTCATCAGAAGTAACCCTCTTTCTTGCGTTGTTCCATGGAGGCGTCGCTGGTCTGGTCGTCCAGGCGGGTAGCGCCGCGCTCGGTGATGGTGGTGGTAGCGGTTTCGAGGACGATTTTCTCGACGGTATCGGCATCCGATTGAACCGGCGCCGTGCAGGAAATGTCGCCGACGGTGCGGAAACGGACCAAGAGGTCGATGATTTCTTCGCCAGCCCGCGACGGGTTGGCGACTTCACCGGAAACCAGAGGCACGTTGACCGGCACGATGGCGCCCTGGCGCATGACGATCGGGCGGGTGTGGGCAAAGTAGATGTTCGGCAGTTCGAGGCCTTCGCGCTCGATGTATTGCCAGACGTCCATTTCCGTCCAGTTCGAGATCGGGAAGGCGCGGATGTTCTCGCCCTTGTGGCTGCGGGCGTTGTACAGGCTCCACAGTTCCGGGCGCTGGTTCTTCGGGTCCCACTGGCCGAATTCGTCGCGGAAGCTGAAGATGCGTTCCTTGGCGCGGGCCTTTTCCTCGTCGCGGCGGGCGCCGCCGATGCAGGCGTCGAAACCGAATTCCTCGATGGCTTCAAGCAGCGTCACCGACTGGTGCTTGTTGCGCGATTCGCCTTCATGCTTGAGGACGACTGTGCCGCGCTTCATCGAGTCTTCGACCGAGCGCACGATCAGCCGCTCGCCGAGTTCGGCCGCACGCTTGTCGCGGAAGGCGACGACTTCCTTGTAATTGTGGCCGGTGTCGATGTGCATGAGCGGGAAAGGGAACTTGCCCGGGCGGAAGGCTTTTTCGGCCAGGCGCAGCATGCAGATCGAGTCCTTGCCGCCGGAGAACAGCAGCACCGGGTTGGAACACTGGCCGGCCACTTCGCGCATGATGTGGATGGCTTCGGCTTCGAGCCAGTCGAGGTGAGAGAGGGTAGTGCTTTGAGTCATTGCAGGGTAATCCGTGGGGATTGTCGAATGATGTGCATTGTAGCAAGGGCTTAATATTGTTTTAAGAACAAGTGCGCATCTTGTTATGTTATTTTGGAATAAAACTGGATTTTTCTGAACGTTTTTTATGCCAAGCAGTCGTTAATTCATGCCGCTAACATCTGTTGCGGTCGACCTCAAATTTTGGGAGAAAAAAATGAAGTGTCGTGCCATTAGTTATTCAAGCCTGCTGCTCACCACCCTTTTGCTCGGTGCATGCGCTACTACGCAGGCACCCGGGGCAGGTGCAAAAGTTGAGGCGCGATCCGCTAGCACTGTATCCGGCAACGTTACCTTCAGCGATCTTGGTGGCAGTGTTCAGGTCGATGCCCAGTTTGTCGGGCTGACACCGGGTGAGCATGGTTTCCATGTGCATGAGGCAGGCGATTGCAGCGCCGCCGATGCCAGTAGCGCCAAGGGCCATTACAACCCGACCGGTCAGCGTCATGGCCATCATGAGAGCAAGGCCCGGCATGGTGGTGACATGCCCAACCTCACTGCCAATGCCCAAGGTGAAGCGCGTTTGAGTGCCGAACTGAAGGGGCTGACGGTTAGCGAACTGATCGGACGCAGTGTCGTGGTTCACGCTGATCCCGATGACTACATGTCGCAACCGGCAGGTAATTCCGGCAAGCGGGTAGGTTGTGGAGTGATTGCCGCCCGCTGAGGCAGGTTGGTGAATTGCGGCCGGTGCGCTGTTCAGCGTGCCGGCCCGGTCATTTCTGCTGGTACTACCCAGCGCGCGTAATCTTCCGCCGTGACATAGCCCAGCGCGAGGGCGGCATCCTTCAACGTTAGATTGTCATGGCTGGCCAGCTTGGCGATTTCAGCCGCCTTGTCATAGCCGATGTGCGGCACCAGCGCGGTTACCAGCATCAGCGAACGTTCCATCAGTTCGCCAATCCGTTCCCGGTTGGCGCTTATGCCACGCACGCAATGGCGTTCGAAACTCGTCATGCCGTCGGCCAGCAGGCGGATGCTTTGCAGAAAATTATGAGCGATCAGCGGTTTGAAAACGTTGAGTTCAAAGTTGCCGGATGCCCCGCCAATGCTGATCGCCACATCATTGCCCATGACCTGACAGCAGAGCATGGTCAATGCCTCGCACTGGGTCGGGTTGACCTTGCCGGGCATGATGGAGCTACCCGGCTCATTCTCGGGAATGCTGATTTCACCCAGTCCGGAACGCGGGCCGGAGGCCAGCCAGCGGATATCGTTGGCGATCTTCATTAGTGCGACGGCCAGCACCTTCAAGGCGCCGTGCGCTGCAACCAGGCCATCGTTGGCCGCCAGTGCGGCGAATTTGTTGTTGGCGCTGGTGAACGGCAGACTGGTTTGCTCGGCGAGGTTGGCCGCGACCCGCTCACCGAACTCGCTGTGCGTGTTAAGCCCGGTGCCCACGGCTGTCCCGCCAACCGCCAAGGGATAAAGCGAAGGCAGGGTGGCGATGATGACCGCTTCAGCATGCTGTAACTGGGCGCTGTAGCCGGAAAATTCCTGACCCAATGAGAGTGGCGTGGCGTCCTGCAAATGGGTACGGCCAATCTTGATGATTTCTGCAAACCCGGCTGATTTTTCTTCAAATGTTGCGGTCAACCGGCGAATTACCGGAATAATTTGCTGCGTTATGCCAAGGCATGCCGCGACATGGATAGCGGTAGGGAAAATATCATTCGAAGATTGTCCGAGATTGACCTCGTCATTGGGATGCACCAGGCGGCTCCGACCGCGTTCGCCACCAAGCAACTCCGAGGCGCGGTTGGCCAATACCTCGTTCATGTTCATGTTGCTCTGTGTGCCAGAGCCGGTTTGCCAGACTGAGAGCGGGAACTGAGCAACGTGTAACTGGCCGCTAACTTCCTCGGCGGCGCTGATGATAGCTTGCGCCTTGGCCGCAGGTAGCAGTCCCAATTCCAGATTGACCCGGGCGGCGCTGGCCTTGACCAGCGCCAGCGCATCAATCAACGCCTCCGGCATGCGTTCGCTTGAAATGGCGAAGTGGGCAAGCGAGCGCTGGGTCTGGGCGCCCCACAACTGCTCTTCCGCCACTTCGATAGTGCCGAAGGAGTCCTGCTCCAGCCGTGTCATGGTTAATGCCCGGGGGAACGCAACTTGGCGCTTAGCTGGTCGGTGACTTCAGCCCAGTCAGCATCATCAACCAGAGCCTGACGCAGAAATCCGGCTTGCGATGGGCTCCAGAAATGGGCTTCATGGAGCTGTAGATTGTCTGCAAGCGGGCTGTGCGTTTCTATGAACCGGGCAATTGCTGCTTCATCGTTGGGTTGGCCAAGTTGAGCAAACAGGTTGCTCATGTTGTGTACGGGTCGTTCCATGGTGAATACCTCACTTTTTCCAGCCACGACGGCGGCGCTGTCATTTGCTGGAACAGGTTGGATGGTGTTCTGGCAGGGAAGTTCGGGTGTTACTTCTTTTCCGGAATATTTATGCCCGGGAGCCAATGACTTTGAGCGCCAGCACGAAATTGACAATTGACTATGATGCTGACTGTCAACGATACTCTTGATACGCCCGTTGGATTTTCTATCCTTCGATGCCGTGCAAGCGTAGTGAGTTTGGTCAACCGCAGCAAGTCCGCTGAAGGAGAGATCATCATGACCTGCGACGTAATGCAATTGCTGGCAATGAACCAGGCAGTTTGTCGACTAATTCCACGAGTAAGGCATAGCGCGCTGGGGCATCAATCACTTGCTCGACTTCTGCCTGAGGTTTTGACGCGGTGACGCCGCAATCGCACTTCACCCTGGTGGCACCACTCGCGCCCGGTTGCGAGGCCAGCTTGCGTGAGCTTCTCGCCAGCATGAATGCAACGCCTGGCACCGCTGACCCGCACAATTCCGTGTTGCCATTTGCCACCATCGAACGGCTGCACTTCGCGCGCCTGGTGTTGCTTGACGATGCCTTGCAAGTTGACCTTGAGGTGCTGGGCGTACCCCGGCCGCGACTGCCCACAGTACTGAGCTTCATGGGCGACTGCGACGGCCCGGTGCACGAGGTTCTGGCCGAGATGGCGAGGTGCGCTGGCGAGGGTTTGCGCAGACTATTCGCGCACTGTGAGGGCTTTGTTGCCGAGACTGATTTGCTGGTCTGGATGCAAGCTCACGACCGGCCCATCGCTGCCAGCTATGTCAACTGGGTGGGCCGCACGGTGTTGCAGATCAAGGAAGAGAGTGCGTTACAGCGTGTACTCTCGACAACGGTGTCGCGTGCCACCGTAAGCTCTGCTGCGCAGGCACGCGCTCTCCATGCCGAGTTACGCAGCTTCGTCAATGTGGAAGCCAGCGCCGGGCGCCTGGTACTCACCCCACCCATGCCTACCCCGTTCTCCTGGCGGATGGCCAAAATTTTCCATTTGCTGGCGGTGCCGCTGCTCGGCTTGCTTGCCTTGCCGGCCCTGATCGCCTTTTCGCCATTGCTGGTTTTTCTGCTGCGCCGACGTGAAACCAGCGACCCGGTGATTTGTCCGCGACCGCCAGTCGAGGCCTTGGGCGAACTGCAATTACTTGAAGATATCGACGTGAGTAACCAGTACACCGCAATTGGTGCCGTCAAACCCGGGCTGTTTCGCCGCTGGTTGGTGAGCGGGTTACTGGTGTTGATCAACTACGCCTGCCGCCATGTCTTTACCTGCGGCTTTCTTGCCCGAGTGCAAACCATTCATTTTGCACGCTGGGTATTCATCGATGACAAAACACGCGTTCTCTTCACCAGCAACTACGATGGGAGTCACCAAGGCTATATGGATGACTTTATCAACAAAGTCGCCTGGGGTCTCAATCTGGTGTTCAGCAATGGCGTCGGCTGGCCGCGAACGCGTTGGTTGATCCTCGGCGGGGCTCGCATAGAGCAGGACTTCAAGCGCTACCAGCGGCGGCATCAGGTGCCGACCCAGGTTTGGTACAAGGCCTACCCCGGCTTGAGCTTGCACGACATCACACGTAATCAGCGCATACGAGAAGGCTTGGAGAACAAGCAGATGAGCGATGCACAAACCCTGGCTTGGCTGAGGCTGCTATGAGTGCCAGCACGGTCGATCTGGACGATATTCAGGGGCTGCTGCGTTTCGGCTACAAGCATCAAACGCAGGCCAGTTTTTTACTGCTTCAGGTCAAGGACAGCGAGGCGGCGCGCGCATGGCTGGGCAGCGTGCCGGTGAACAGCGCTACCTCCGTCGAACCGCCTCCGGAAACGGCGTTGCAACTGGCCTTGAGTTGCGCAGGTTTGCAAGCGTTGGGCATCGCCGAAGATATTGTGCATGCTTTTTCAGCAGAGTTTGTTTTGGGACTGGGTGGTGATAGCAGCCAGGCGCGCCGCCTCGGCGATGTCGGGGCTAACGCGCCAGAGCGCTGGCAGTGGGGTTCGGGCCAGCGCGTGCCGCATGTGCTGGTGATGCTCTATGCGCGGCCGGGGCGGCTGGCGGCTTTCCAGCAGCTCATCGAGGCGCAGTGCGCCAACGGTTTCGAGATATTGGTGACGTTGTCGACCAGCGATATGGACGGTATCGAGCCCTTTGGTTTTGTGGACGGCATTTCGCAACCCAAGCTTGATTGGGAGCGTACCCGGGCTGTACGCGATCAAGAGCAACTGGCTTATAGCAATCTGAGTTGCCTGGGCGAATACCTGCTCGGCTATCCCAATGAGTACGGTGGCTACACCGATCGCCCCTTGCTTGACCCGCAACGCGATCCGCAGGCGCTGCTGCCCTGCGCTGAAGACCGGCCGCTCCAGGCCGACCTTGGGCGCAATGGCAGCTATCTCGTGCTACGCCAGTTGCGGCAGGACGTGCACGGCTTCTGGCAGTTCGTCAACGCGCAAGCCGCTGGCGATGCGACGGCGCGCGAGCGCCTGGCGGCGGCAATGGTCGGGCGGACCATGCAGGGCGAGCCGGTGGTTGCCTCCACTCCGGATCTAAATACCTTTGATTACCAGGCAGACCCGCAAGGCGTGCGCTGCCCGCTCGGCGCTCATGTGCGCCGCGCCAATCCGCGCAATGCTGATTTGCCGAGCGGCAAGCCGGGCTTGTTCTCGTGGCTCAAACGCACGCTGGGTCTGGATGCTCATGCACGTGAGCAAGACCTTGTGGCCTCGACGCGCTTTCACCGCATGCTGCGCCGCGGTCGCGAGTATGGCGTGCCGGTGTCCATCGATCAGGCATTGAGCGGCGTGGCGAGTAGTTCCGAGACTGGCCTGCACTTTATCTGCCTGGGGGCCAACCTCGCGCGTCAGTTCGAGTTTGTGCAAAGTGCCTGGCTGGCCAGTACGCGCTTTGATGGCCTGCGCCATGAGAGTGACCCATTGCTGGGAACGCGTGAGCCGGCCGTTGATGGCTCGCCGGCGAATGAATTCTCGTTACCGCAAGCGCAAGGGCCGGATCTACGGCTGAGCGGCTTGCCACAGTTCGTTACTGTTCTGGGTGGGGCCTATTTCTTCCTGCCTGGTATTCGTGCCTTGCGCTACCTCGCCAGCGCCCGTGCTAAAGGATCGCCATGAACTCGAACGCAAGTCGTCCCGTCCCGCCCGCCGATACCGGCTCAGCCCTGCGTAACTGGGTGTCTGACACGCTGCTCCGGCTGATACAGGCAGAGCGCCGCATCGACCCCTTTATCCGGCCCGCCTTTGACGCCGTCTTGCGCGACCAGCTGGCGCGCCTGACCACCGCCTTGATCAATGCCCAGCGCAGCAACGAGAACCTGAAAATCGCCGAAGAGCGACTGTTGCCTGGCGAAGAGGAATTCATCGATTCGATCATCGATAGTTTTCGCCAGCAAAGTGCTCGGCTGTGGAAGCCGGGTGGCGTCGAGCGTGGCGGCAATACCAAGACGCAAGGTATTGTGCGTGCCGAGTTCATCGTCCATGAAGGTTTGCCCGAAAAAATGCGCCGCGGTATTTTCGCGCAGCCTAAGACCTACAAAGCCTGGGTGCGCTTCTCGGGCCCGGGCCCCTATGTCACGCCCGACATCGATGACGTAGGTTTCATGAGCATCAGCGTCAAGCTCATGGGCGTGCCTGGCCCCAAACTGATGGACGAAGAAGCCTTTACGCAGGACATGTTTGGCGTCTCGACGCCGACCTTCGTGACACCCGACGTACGCGCCAATGCGCAGTTGCAGATCGAGAGCGTGAAAAACGCGCAGATATTCTATTTTCTCAACCTGCACCGCCCGCATCTGCTCGATGCGATCATGCAAGGCTTATGGACCAAGACGCAAAGCAGCCCGTTCGAAGCGCCGTACTTCAGTTGCGTGCCTTACCTGCTCGGCGAAGGCCAGGCCATGCAGTATTCGTTCTGGCCCAAAGATAATAAACGCACGCCGATCCCGCGCCTGCCGTTGCGTCCGCCTGACGACTACCTGCGCAACGCCATGGTTGCCTCGCTCCAGGCAGGCGCTGTGGATCTTGATGTACGAGTGCAGCTACAGACCGATGCGCACCTGATGCCGATTGAGAACGCCGCTGTGCTGTGGCCCGAGCGGCTTTCTCCTCGGGTCTCGGTGGCAACGCTGCGCATCTTGCGTCAGACCTTTGATTCACCAGCACAAATGGAGTTTGCCAAGCGTCTCTCCTACAACCCCTGGCACAGCATTGCCGAACACCGTCCGCTGGGCAACCAAAGCCGGGCACGCGGCCGCATGTATTTTACGCTGTCGCAATTGCGGCACCAGATGAATGCCGTGCCGCATTTTGAGCCGACCGGGGACGAAACTTTTGATTAGGGCCTTGCCGGGTTTTGTTCATGGTGCTGCCCTGCGCTCAGCGCTTGCTTCTACGGGCAGGCAGGGGCGCAGGGCTTCATAGCCGCCAGCCAGCAGTTGGGTCAGATTCGGCGGCTGGCCGCTTTCAGCGCGTAACCAGCCGCTAACCTGCGCAAGCAATGCGGCGCGGGTTGGGCTGCTACGCCAGTTGGCTATATCGCTTGCGAAAGCAGGGAGCATGCTTTCAGGTGGCATCGGCGTCTTGTCTCGATGCTCGAGGGGGATATCTGACATCGCCAGTCGCACGTAAAGCCGCGCGGCGCAATGGCGCAATTGGCTTGCTACTTGGTTGTTGCTGCCCGTCAGAAAGTTGGGCGGGAAGGTTTCGGCTGTTTGGTGGCAGGTCGCGCAGTAGGGGTAAAAAGCTTGCTGGCCCAGCTCTGCAGGGGCTGTAGCGGAACTACCAGGTATCACCGCCGGCGTTTCCAGGCGTGGAGCGGGCAGGTTTTTGGCGGCTTGGCAGCAAGGCGGCAGCGCCGCCGCTCCGAGTTGGGCGAGAACTGCAGCGAGTAATTCAGTGCGCGGAAATACACCGCTGCCAAACAGTGTTTTGCCAAGCGCGGTGTTGAGGAGGGCGGTGATTGCTTCCTCGATAGCCGTAAACTCCTCGCGGATCTCTATGTCTACATGGCCTGTCGTCAGATCGCTGGCGTTGTACTGAAACCTTAGACGTGAAATGGCATGGCCTTCGGCGGTGCGCGCCAGGCGCTGATTGAGACGGGGGGTGAAGCTTGTGCCGAGTGCTCTTGGCTGGCCAGATATTTGCAGTTCGACATTGTTGATCGCCGTGCCAGCGGGTAACTGAATTCTCGATAAGCGACCACCGCCAGGACGTCCGGCCACGATTGAGAGATCACCCGATAGGGTTGGGCCAATTGCGCCAGGGGGTGGGGCGCATTGCAGCGACCAGCGCGACGTCGTGGACTTGCTATAAATTCGGCAGGGAGAGATCAGTCGCGTGGTAGCGCTGCCGGTTTGGCGGGTTAAGGCATTTTCAAGGTGCTGGCGGTCGGTTGCTGAAACAAACTCTGCGAGGCTGCTGATCAGAGAGCCAAGAGCGCCCGGCGCATCAATCTGCCAGATTTCACGTGGCAGGCGTGGGGCCAACGGATCAAAACGGGCCGCGACATGGGAATGGGCGATACGGGCCGCACGGTCAGCTGGCCAGGTTGTTAGCCCGGACAGTGGGTTGCGATTGGGCAGGTCAGGGTTGCCGATGGCAAGGCCGCCGGGCCAGCGACGCCGGGTTTCGATCTGCAACTGCTTCATCACCGACTGCTGAAAAGCCGCATCCGGAGTCCAGTTTTGGCCGTTGGACAGGGCGTGACGCAGGGCCGCCGTAAACAGTCCGGCGCGGCAAAGTCGGGCGGGCAGTTCACTATCACCACAGCCTTCCCGCCACAGGCGTTGCGTGAGGGCGAAGCCGTTGGCGCGTTCGGTGGAATTGTCGATGGCGTAGGGAATATCAACCCCGCGTTCGACCGGGATGCCATAGAAGCCACTACCGCTTCTAGTGAGTTGAGCGGCAACCTGCGGGTTGGCGTTGGTTTCGTCCCACAGGGCGCGGGAGAAAATGGGCGAGCCGTTCTGGTGGCATGCGAAGCACAAATTTCGGTTGGCGTAGTAGACCTGCGGCTGACCGCCGGCCCGGTAGTCTTTGACCAGCTGGAATTCGAAACGACCGGCGGCTTCGTTGTAGCTGATCACCTCCAGCACAGCAGATTTTTCCTGATAGCCGAGGTAGAGGCGGTCCTTGAGGTAGGGGGAAAAATTTGAGCCTGGTTGGGCGTCGACCGCAACAACCACACGTGGGTAGGCAAAATAGTCCGGGGCAGCAGCCGTGCGCTGTAGTGAGCGACCGAGCGGTATCAGGACGCGCTTGGCGGGGGGCTCGGCGCTGCTCGGGTCGTTCGCCAGTTGAGCATCGAGACGGGCGAGCAAGGCGCTGAACGGGAAGGGTAGTTCGATGGATGACTGGCCGTTGCGCGCCACAGCAAAAAGCTGGTCAAAGAGAGAGCGGCCGGTAGCGGGAAGGTTCTCGCCAGCGGCCGCAGGTTCAACAACCCAGGTAGCTGTCGGGGTGAGGGTATCAGCCGCCGCCCGTAGTTCTGCTCCCGGCCAGCAGGCCATGCCCAGCAGGCTGGCCAGGAGGGTATTGCGCAGTTTCATGGCCGGCTTCCATTTCCAGCTCACGAATCAGGGTTTGGCGCTAGCAGCG
>CAXYZX010000083.1:0-11396 GCA_964293845.1 uncultured Dechloromonas sp. | reverse complement strand
CCTAGATCAAATAAGGTAACGCCCGGTAAGGCGTCGACCAGCAAATCCAGATCGCTGCTTTCCGTATCAGTGCCGTGAATTACTGAACCAAAAACTCGCGGGTTGCTGGCGCGATGGGCTGCCACCACCTGTCGGATGGCTTCACGATTGGTTCTTAGTGCTTCTGAGGGTTTCATGATTTCACCTGCCTTTAACATCACGGTAGAAATTTTCGTGCGGGCCGAGTGCTTCGAGATAGACCAACCGGACTTCGTCATCGAGCGTGTAACCGAGCAAATAGAGTTGGCCCTGGCTGCGAAATTTGTGGACCAGCAAGTCAGCCAGATCGCCTTTTTTGCGTTCGCCAATGTTCGGGGTAGCGGCGACTTCCTCAACGGCGGTATCGACATCGGCCGCTATGTTGTCGTGAAGCTTCTTGTACTGTCTGGCAAAGCGGCGCGTCTGGCGAACGCCATAGCTCATGCCGCACGGCTCCTTGGTACGAAGGGGGTGCTTTGTTCACGTGGCTCGGCCATTGCGGCAAACGATTCGGCGATGAAGCTGACCGGCAGGTCTGGGTTGTCCAGGGCGGCACGCCCGAGTTTTGCCCAGTATTCAACCTGGCCGGCGATGGTCCGATGCTCGGCTACGGCATCGGCTTTGGCCAGGTCGTAGAGTGCTTGGTCGATTCGGATTGATGTGGTGGTCGACATGGGAACCTCTTGCTACATTTGTGGTAATTCAGAATAGCATGCCAGGTTGAGGCGTCAAGTCAGGCCGCATTTGTCCATAGCCCGCCAGCCAGCGCTTCCAGCACGTTATCCAGCTTGCCGCCGAGCATGGCATTAAGCCGCTTGGCGCCGCCGTCGGTGGCGAAGGCGCGGTTGACGAATTGCTGGTCGATGACGACTTCGTGGTGCAGTTGCTTGGCGAGGCGGTCCAGCCATTTGCGCTGCACCGGCGTCCAGGTTGTGAGGCTGAAAATGCGCTGCATGGCCTGAGCAACGCGCTGCTCGAACGGTTGCAGGGCTTCGCCCAGCGCCGCCTGGCGGATGTAGCCGATGATGCTGGCGGCGATGTCCTGATTGCTGCGGTTGCGCCAGGCGGTTTGCAGGCGGGCTTCGGAATAGCCGTGTTCGTCGAGGAGCAGGCGGACTTCACGCAGTTGCTCGCGGCTCAGGTCTTTCGGGCGATTGACGACGACGGCCAGCGCGGCGGACTGGTTGAGTTGCTGGTGGATGAAGTGGTTGAAGCTGTCGAGATAGTCCTCGGGCTTGTGGTAGTCGCCGTAGCTTTGCTCACGGACGAGGAGTTCGTCCTTGTGGCCGGAGATGATGGGCTTGTAGGTGCTGCCGATCATGAGCCGGATGCCTTCGACCTGAGCGATGAGCGTTTTTTGCTGTTTTAGCCAGTCGACCGCAGCATTTGGCCCGAGCTCGCGCAGGTGCTTGTGGAGGATGGCTGGGGCAACGCCCCAGTGTTGTTCGAGTTCGTCCAGCCGGGTTTTGAGTTCGGGCTTTTTTTCGGCCTGATGCGTGGCGCGGCGCAGGATGCGCATGAGCTTCTGGCTGATGGCGTCGAGGACATCGTGGGCGTGGGTTTGGTCTTTGCGGCTGCCGGGGGCGGTGAAGCTGGCCGGGTTGTCGAGTTCGCCGACCAGTTGTTCAAGCGTGATGTCGGGGTTCTTGACCAGCGGCTGCATGGTGTTGACCGCTTCGAGCGCCTGGTAGATGTCGACCGGGTCGTAAATCTTGAAGACGGTTTTGCCGATGTCGTCACAGCGGCGGGTGGCGCGGCCGATCATTTGTTCGTAGAGGATGCGCGAACGGACGCGGCGCATGAAAACGATGTGGCTGATGGCAGGGACGTCGATGCCGGTGGTCAGCAGGTCGACAGTGATGGCGATGCTGGGGTAGCGCTCGTTCTTGTAGCGGGCGATCAGTTGTTTGATTTTGTCGGACTGGCCGGTGATCTTGCGGACAGCGGCTTCGGCGTATTCGTCGCCGTATTTTTGCTGGAAGGCGGCGTCGAGCAGGCGCTTGACCATGTCGGCGTGCAGGTCGGTGGCGCAGAAGATCAGGGTCTTTTCTTCGCTGAACGGATCGATTTCTTCGACCAGTTGTTCGCAGATGACGCGGTTGAAGTCTTCGTTGATGACGCGGCGGTTGAAACTTTCGACGTCGAATTTCAGTTCGTCTTCGAGTTCGGATTGCTCGATTTCGCCGGTGCCGAGATCGATGGCGCTGACCTGCTCGCCCTTGGCGAACTTGATGCCGTGCTTGCTGAGCAGGGTTTCGTAGCGGATCGGCGGTTCGTGGTCGATCAGCCAGTCGTCGGCAACGGCTTCGCGGTAGGAATAGGTGTAGACCGGGCGGCCGAAGATGTCGCTGGTGTGCCTGGCTGGCGTGGCGGTGAGGGCGATTTTGGTGGCGTCGAAGTAGTCGAGGACGCGGCGGTAGGTCGAGAGGTATTGGGTCTGGTCGCGCACCTGCAACTCACCTTCGGACATTTCCTGGTCGAGCGTGTAGCCGCGGTGCGCCTCGTCGATGATGATGCAGTCGAATTCGTCAATGCCGGGCGGCTTGTCACTTTGAAAGATGCGCTTGACCATGGCCTGCACGGTGGCGACCTGGATGCGGGTTTCGGCCTCCGCCGCCATGTCGCCCATTTCGGCGATGTTGTAGGCCTTGGAGAGCGGCAGGTTCTGTTCCAGCGCGGCTTCATCAAAATTTTCCTGCGCCTGCTGGCCGAGGGCGCTGCGGTCGACGAGAAAGAGTATGCGGCGGAAGCGCTCAGCATTCAGGAAGCGGTACATCAGGCCGATGATGGTGCGCGTCTTGCCGGTGCCGGTGGCCATCGCCAGCAGGCAGTTGGATTGGCCGGCGGCAAGGGCGGATTCGACGGCCTGGATGGCGCGTTCCTGATAATTGCGCAGGTGCAGGTAGGCAAAGCCTTCCTGCTGCAATTTGGTTTCGGCGGCGGCTTTGCTGCGGGTAAGAAGGTCGAGCAGGCCGGCCGGGGTGTGGAAATCCATCAACGGCCGGGCGAGGTTGGCCGGGCTGCGCACGTCGCGGAACCAGGTGCCGCTTTGTTCGGCCAGTTGCTGCAGGTAGGGGCGGCTGTTGCTGGAATAGACGAAGGGGACTTCGAAGTGGCTGTCTTGTGCGTCGGGCCAGCCTTTGGCAAGGCCTTCGCGTTGCCAGGCGGGTTGGGCATCGGGCAACTGGCGGTAGCCGCGTGAGTAACGTTCGGCTTGCGGAATCTTGCCGGCGACGTTGGTGTTTTCGCGCTTGGCTTCGACGACGGCGATGGGCGTCAGGCCGGCGAACAGCAGGTAGTCGGCGGCTTCGTTGCCGAGGGTTGGCCATTCGGCGATGGCGAGGTTTTTGCCTTTTTCCGGGCGGGCGCCTTTGGCGTAGGTGAGTTCCTGCGTATCGGCCTGCCAGCCGGCTTCGATCAACTGCTGGTCGATCAGGATGCGGGTGAGTTCTTCGTTGAGAACCAGTTGGCGGCTGGCGGCCTGAGTGCTTTGAGTGACCTGCTGCGTGGCTTTCTGGCTGGCGTCGAGCTGACTTTGTAGAATTTGCAGGCGCTGCTCGAATTCTCTTTTGACGCGGTCCAGCGTGGCGGCCTGTTCTTCGGCCAGACTTTGGTAGGTGCGGGCTTCGGCGTCCATTTGCCCGGCGAGGACGGCGTATTCTTCTTTTTCGCGGGCGATCAGGTCGGCGAGTTGCTGCTTGCTTTCGAGGGCGGCGTTTTGGCTGCCGACTTCGGCGCGCAGTTGGTCAATTTCGCTTTGCAGCTGGCGTACCGCAAGGCTGGGGTCGGCGGGGGGCTGGAAAGGGCCGGGGCGAAAGCCGGCACCGGCCTTGCCGAACGATTGGTGAAACCAGACGGCGAGAGTGCGGGCCAGCTTGAGGCCATCCATCGCCTCCTTGTGTCGGGTGCGGAACTGGTGGGTTGCCCTGTTGCCTTCAATGCGCAAGATGTGAAACATCTCGCGGATGGTGGGGTCGAGGCGGATTTCGCGATTGAGCCGGAAGAGCAGGTCGGCCTGGCTGGTTTCGCTGGTGAATTCGATGCCGCTGCGGGCGGCGATGTCCTGGGCCAATGCCTCGCCCAGTTGGCGCAGCTTGATCAGCGTGGTGTTCGGATCGGCAGCAAAGACCTGCTCGGCGGTAACGGCCAGTTGCAGGAAAACGGGGTCATGCTCGGCGAGGAAGGCGAAATTGCTGGTGCTCATATCCCGACTGTTGATATTGCATTTGGCATGAGCACCAATATTACGCGTTTTCAGCCAGCCAGACTGTTATCCAGCAGCCTTTCGCATTCCACCATCAGCGTTTCGGCAAGTTCCGAGTGGTAGTTCGGATCCAGCGATTCCATCATTTCGTGGGCGGTATACAGCCCGGCCTCGCGCGAAAGGGTGGTCGCGATCTGGCGTGCGAACTGGTCGCTCAAGGCGGATAGCTGGCGGCGTTCCTTGAATTCAATGGTCAGTTTGGCCCGGCGCAACCAGTCAGCAGCCAGACTGGCACCCTGGGCATCGGTCAGCCATTGGTGATGTTCGTAGTAAGCGGTCAGGCGTTCGGCGGCGAGGGCGAATATGAGCCCGACACGTATCCCGCGCTCGGTAATGGTCGGGCTTGCAGGCTTTTCCCAGGTCATCTTTGCCATCCTGTTGTTTTTCGTCGGCGCGAACATAGCATAACGGCTTCCTTGAATCGTTTGCTGGCCCCGAAGCGCAAAGAAATCTTTACATAAATTTCATGATGCTGACGTGCTGGAGGAGCTAACATAAATTGCATTCAGCACGAGGTCTGAAGTAACACAGTTTCTTTCAATCATCTTCAAAGGAAAAAATATGGGAATCTTCAGCAATATCATGGCCAAACTGGGTTTTGGCGACAAGGCAGAAGTTGTTGCCGAGGCAGCGCCGGCTGCTGCCGAACAGGCTGCAGCAGCTGCACCGGTGGCAATCAGCGCGGTTGACGTGGTTGCCAAGCTGGAAGCACTGGCTGGCGCCCATGCCGAAAAACTTAACTGGAAGGTTTCAATTGTTGATCTGTTGAAGCTGCTGGGTCTCGATAGCAGCCTCGGTTCACGTAAGGAGCTGGCCACCGAGTTGGGTTGCCCGGCAGACAAGATGGGTGATTCCGCGCAAATGAACATGTGGTTGCACAAGACGGTGCTACAGAAACTGGCAGCAAACGGCGGTAATATCCCGGCCGAACTGCTGTAAGCACACGGACCGCCGCCTGGTTGTCCGGAAGGCCCGCCCAGTGCGGGCCTTTTTTATTGGTTGAATGACCTTGAACACACTTGAACAATTACGTGCCGGGGAACTGGCCGGAAGCCGGCACCTTAAGCTGTCGTGTGGCCTGAGCGAGTTTCCGCCGGAGATTTATGATTTCGCCGAAACGCTGGAAATCCTTGATCTTTCCGGCAATGCGCTTTCATCGCTGCCCGACGATCTGCCCCGGTTAAGCAAGTTGCGTATTCTGTTCTGCTCCGACAATCATTTTGTCGAACTGCCGGCGGTGCTCGGACAATGCACACAGTTGAGCATGGTCGGTTTCAAGGCCAATCAGATCGCCTCGGTGCCGGCTGCTGCCTTACCCGAGGCTTTGCGCTGGCTGATTTTGACCGATAACCGGATCAGCGAGCTACCGTCTGAAATCGGGCGTTGCACCCAACTTCAAAAGCTGATGCTGGCTGGTAACCGGTTGGTGTTTTTACCGCAGGAACTGGCCAAGTGCACCCATCTTGAATTACTGCGTATTGCCGCCAATCAACTTACTGAATTGCCTGACTGGCTGCTTTCATTGCCACGACTTTCCTGGCTGGCTTATGCCGGCAATCCATTTTGTGAAAATACCGCATCGCCGCGAACGCCGATTGCCCGCATTGCCTGGGACCAATTGCAACTAATGCACAAGCTGGGTGAGGGTGCCTCGGGCGTGATTCATCAAGCCGAATGGCAGCGTGGCGAGGCCCCGCAGCCGGTGGCGGTCAAGCTGTTCAAGGGGGCGCTGACCAGCGATGGCTTGCCCGATAATGAAATGGCTGCCTGTCTTGGTGCCGGTACTCACCCCAATCTGATTCCGGTACTTGGCAAGATCGATGACCATCCGGAAAACATCGATGGTTTGGTCATGGCACTGATCGAGCACGGCTACAGCAATCTTGCCGGGCCGCCGAGCCTTGATTCCTGCACGCGGGATGTTTATCACAATGACATCCGTTTTGCTCTCAGTGCCGCGCTCCGCCTTGTTTATGGCATCGCGTCTGCTGCCTGTCACCTGCACGCGCAAGGTATCGTTCATGGCGATTTGTATGCGCACAATATTTTGCATGCAGGGGATGGCGAGGCCTTGCTCGGCGATTTTGGCGCCGCTTCATTTTTTGCTCGGGATGATCAGCCTTTGGCCGAGGCCTTGCAGCGTATTGAAGTACGGGCGTTCGCCTGTCTGCTGGAAGAGATGCTTGAACGCTGTTTGCCAAATGTTGCGGTCGACGCGCAAAAAGCCCGGAAAATTTTGACTGATCTGCAAGCCCGGTGTGCCCAGGAAAATGTCAGCGCCCGCCCGCTGTTTGCAGAAATCAAGCAGGAATTGGCGACGCTGCTTGTGCTTTAGATCGGCTTTCGATCCAGAGCCACGTCGATAGCGGATGCCATCGCCTTCAGGGCTGCGGCGAGGTCATCAAGTTGGGCATCGATGACGCTCATATCGTCTGTGCGGCGAATTGAATCTTCAAGTGCCGCACAAATTTCATGCAGGTGTTGCGCGCCCAGGGTTCCGGCAGACCCTTTTAGACTGTGCGCCAGTCGCCGGGCTTTGTCGGCTTCACCGTTGGCAAGGTGCTGGCGCAGTTTGGTCTGATCACGCTCAGCGTCGGCGGCAAACTGGCTTAAGAGTTTTTCATAGACGGCCACATTGCCGCTCATTTGTTTCAGTCCAAGCGCGTAGTCGAGTGCGGGAACCAAGGGAAAATGGGATTCAGTAGCTGGCAGTTGCCCTGACTGAGTTACTGGAACGGGTTCGGCTGTTAACCATTTGAGCATGGTTGCATACAGCTTTTGCGGATCGACGGGTTTGGCAATATGGTCATTCATGCCAGCTGAAAAACATGCCTGACGGTCGTCATCAAAGGCATTGGCGGTCATCGCGACAATCGGTGTCGTCGCGTATCCGGGCAGGCGGCGGATGGCACGGGTTGCGGCCAGACCATCCATTTCCGGCATCTGCATGTCCATCAAAATCAAATCGTAGGTGCTTGCGCTGGCTGCTGCAACGGCCTTGGCGCCATCTTCAGCGAGGTCGGCTTCGATACCCACTTTTTTCAGCAGGGTCAGCGAAACCTCCTGGTTGATCGGGTTGTCCTCGGCCAGCAAAATTCGGCTGCCTGAGCACAGGAGGGTGAGTTGATCAGCCACATCACCGGATGGGGCCGCGCTTGGCGATTTCAGGTGCGGTGTCGCCGACTTGCCCAAACGCAGTGTGGCCCAAAAGCAGCTGCCAGCGCCTGGGGTGCTGCTAACGCCAACCTCTCCGCCCATCATTTGCGCCAGATGGCGGTTAATGCGCAGCCCGAGTCCGGTGCCGCCAAATTTGCGAGAGGTCGAGTTGTCGGCCTGCTCAAAAGCCTGGAACATTCGGGGTAGATGATCGGCGTGAATGCCGATACCCGTGTCTTCAATGGTAAAGCGCACCAAGAAACCATCTTCGGATTCTTCTTCAATCTTGCCGGTCAGTGAAATGGAGCCACTCGGCGTGAATTTGACTGCATTCCCAATGAAATTGAGCAAAATTTGTGTGAGACGCATGGCGTCGCCATGCAGGACTGGCGGCAAAGTGGCAATTGAAGTCGTGAAGCACAGGCCTTTGGTGTTGACGCGTTCAGCAACCTGAGCATAAACATTGTTCATTACCTCAGCCATGCTGAAGTCGATGCTTGCCAGCTCCATTCGGCCAGCCTCGATTTTTGAAATATCCAGTATGTCGTTGATGATGCCGAGCAGGTGCTTAGCCGCCGCCGCGATTTTGTTCAATTTGTTTTCTTGCGAGGGCGTTGGTGAGTCGTCACGCAACAGGTGGGTGAGCCCGATAATGGCGTTCATCGGCGTCCGTATCTCATGGCTCATGTTGGCCAGAAAGGTACTCTTGGCTTCACTGGCCGCTTCGGCAATTTGTTGCGCGGCGCGGGTCTGGCTTATTTCTGCGGTCAGTCGCTCGTGCTCGGTGATGTCTTCCTGGATCGAGAGGAAATGGGTGACTTCGCCTTCAGCGTTGCGGATTGGTGAAACGTGGGCGATATTGATCAGTTCTGTACCGTCGCGGGTCTGGTTGTAAAAACATCCTTTCCACGCTTCCCCGGCAATTAAGGCCGCCTTGATTTCGGGAAACGTTATCGCCGGTGTTTTTCCCGAGCGATAAAAACCTGCTTTTTGCCCAATCGCTTCCGCTGATGAATAGCCGGATGTGCGAACAAAAGCCGCGTTGACGTATTCGATATCGGTTTTGCTGTCGGTGATGATGATGGTATTGGGATTCTGTTCGACAGCCAGTGAAAGCATGGCTAGTCTGTGCTCGGTTTTCTTGCGCAAGGTGACGTCGCGGGCGATGGCCAAGATGCCGGTAGATTCTCCGTTACTGTTTTTGACCGGCGTTTTAGTGATTTCCCAGTGGATGACCTGACCGCTGCTTGGGGAGCAGGTTTCCAGATCAAAGGTGCGCTGCTTTCCAGTTCTGATGATCTCCTGATCCTCTGTCTCGGATTGCTGGGCGACCTTGGACGGGAATAAGTCACTTGCCTTATATCCAATTACCTCTTCGACAGAAAGCTCGAAGGCGCGCAAGGTGGCTGGATTGGCGGTGATATACGCGCCAGCCAGATTTTTGATCCAGACCGGGTCAGAAATTGAATTTAGCAGTAAGTCGATTTCCGATGACTGCTCGGCAATGCGTGTTTTCAGCGAATGCTTCTGTTCCAGCAGCGTAAGTTGGGTGTGTACTCGCGCTTTGACCACCGGTAGCGTAATCGGCTTGGATATGAAGTCGACCGCACCTATTGAGAGTGCTTGGATTTCGGTTTCCTGGTCGCTTTGGCCTGTTACAAAAATAATCGGGATGTCGGCGAGCCGTGGATTGGCTTTCAATTGTGCGCAGACTTCAAATCCACTGAGCTCCGGCATCAGCGCATCCAGCAGAATCAGATCTGGTAGTGGTGCTGTCTCGAGTCGCTGTAGCGCCTCCCGACCATTTGCCGCTGTTTCAACCAGACCCAGATCACGAACGGCTCTGGACAATAGCGCCGTGGTGAACTGGTCGTCATCGACGATCAAAATCCGCCAAGTGCTCATGGTCAACTGCTTACCAGATTTCGGTCTGTGCCGAAGCGCCCCCCTGCGGGCGTAACGCATCGAGAATGTGGACAAGGCGTCTGTCGAGTTCAATGCCGACGTCAAAAAGTGTCAATGTGCGCTCAGTGCCATCACGCAGAATGTCACTAACCCGCGCTTCCTGGCGTTCAGTGAGGCCGAGATTGAAATAAGATTTCTCAACCGTATCCACCATCTCCGCTAGACTCTGGCGGGTATCCGCCTGTTGCTGGTTATAAAGCTGGCGTACTGATTCAACGGTATCCGCTGTTTCAGAAACCGCCGCCTGCAGCGCCTCGGCGCGTGAGGCAGACTCCTTGCGCATGGCGATGGTTTCGGCAATCGCCTCTGCCGTTTCAGCAAGGATGGCAATGTTGTCGCGAAGCTTGCCAACTTCCGTTTCGTCATCGGGCAGGTCGATGATCAGGATCGAGACGGAGTCGTAATTCACCACCATACGGCGGCTGAATTGAAAAATTCGCCCCATGCTGGCACTCTTTTCAAGCACGGATTCTTCCAGCGGCGAAGCATCGCCATTCGACGTTTTTGTGCAACTGCCTTCGCTATGGCGAACCTGAACATGGCAACGAACGCCATAATTTGCCGTCGCTTCGATCAAACGATTGGCCAGATCATCATAGCTGGCCAAACCAAGGCTGCTGCGCATGAAAGTCAGGAGAACGCCCGTATCGCCAAGGTTGCGCAAGAAACCCATGGCCATGGAGCTCAAAGATTCTTTCTCTGCGGTCAGGCTATTTTTTGATGCCTGATGCTGGACGATGCGTTGCGCCTTGCGCAGGAGAACCTCGGGGTCAAAAGGCTTCACCACGAAGTCATCGCCGCCGGAATCAAAGGCCTTGATGCATTCCGGCAGGTCATCGTGCGAGGTGACGAAAATGACCGGCATGCCAAAGTTTTCGCGAAGGCGCCGGCAGGTTTCAAAACCATCTATGCCGCCCATTTCAATGTCGAGCAGGATCAGGTCAGGCAGTCGGCTTTCAGCAGCAAGTCGTTCCAGGCAGGCCTCGCCGGAATCAACGCTGTCGACTTCAAAATTGAGTTGCAGCGCTTGGCGCATGCTTTCCGTACTGATCGGATTGTCGTCTACCACCAATACCTGGCCTAACTTGGCAGGAAACTGCTCTGGCATATTCATGATTCACCCGTTGTATTTGTTTGTCCTAGTGTAAATGAATTGATGGGGAGCGGAGGAGAGCGCCTTGGAAATTTTGTGGCCGGTCCTGATGAGGGCGATAGTTCAGACAACAAAATCTCTGACGCTTTTGATTGCTCTTGATTGGCGGAGAAAAGAATGCGAAGCCGGCCACTTGAATGCTGGCAGGGAAGGTGCTTCGGCGCTGCCTTGTTGCGGTCGACATGAAAAAGCCGCTGAAAATTCTGGCCGACTTGCAGGTTGACTGTTTACAGGAAAGGGCAACTCACGATCGCCGTTTGGGGCGATTGTCGAGAAACTGAATGCACTAATTGAATTGCTATCGCCCAGCGCAACGGATGCCTACAATCCATTCATCACCTCAACGAAAGAACATCAACCATGAAAAAATTTCTGCTGGCTTCTTTGATTGCAGCCTCCCCGTTTGTTGTCTACGCCGCCGACATTAACGTAGATATCAGCGGCCTCCGTATTCAGGCACCTGGTGTCAGCATCACTTTTGGTGCTCGCGACAATCGTGGCTATTACTGGGATGGCTATGACTACCGCGAACCAAAATACTGGAAAGAACACGACGGCCATCGCGGCGAAAAGTACTACACCGGTCGTGGTAATAAAGGTGTTCCGCAACAAGGTGGTGGACATTGCCCACCGGGTCAGGCCAAGAAAGGCAATTGCTAGAGGCGCCGCCCGATCTCTTAACGTTTAGAAAGCGCTCGCGCTATGAAGTCTCTCGGCACTGTCGTTTTCGGCACCTTGATATCGAACCAGCTGCGGACGTTCGCATCAAGCCCGATGCCGTGCATGTAGTTGTAGAGCGCCTTGTTCAGCGCCTTGCCGAGAATGTTGTGGTCGACGCCG
>CAXYZX010000082.1:0-11485 GCA_964293845.1 uncultured Dechloromonas sp. | reverse complement strand
GCATCCATCGTGAAGCGCTCGCGCTTCCAGTCCGGGCTGGTGCCCATGCGGCGCATCTGCTTGGTGATGGTGTTGCCGGAGTATTCCTTCCATTCCCAGACCTTTTCCAGGAACTTCTCGCGGCCGAGGTCGTGGCGCGAAATGCCCTGGGCATCCAGTTGGCGCTCGACGACGATCTGCGTCGCGATACCGGCATGGTCGGTGCCCGGCTGCCACAGCGTGTTGTGGCCGCGCATCCGGTAGTAGCGGGTGAGGGCGTCCATCAGCGTCTGGTTGAAGCCGTGGCCCATGTGCAGCGTGCCGGTGACGTTGGGCGGCGGCAGCAGGATGCAGAAGTTTTCTTCGGGCAATTTGTTACGGTCAACGCCCGCTGCGAAGTAATTTTTTGCTTCCCACTCGGGGTACCAGCGGCGTTCAATATCGGCTGGTTCGAAGGCTTTGGCGAGTTCCATGGGCTTCTCGGAAATGGGGAAAACCCATGATTATACCGGAGCTTAACCCCGTCTTCGAGGCGATCTCAGTCGCGTGCCTGTAGTGCAGCGATCATTTCGTGTTCAGCCAGGAAGTCGCGAACGGTGGATTCGATAATGCGTGGCAACTCAGTCGCGAGGCGCTGTTCAACCCGACGGGCTAGCTCATGGGCAAGGATGTCGCGCATGCCAGCATCCAAAGACGCTGGCGACGTAGCTTGTTCGACGAGCTCTGTCGCAGGCTCGTCATGGCTTTCCGTTTCGGCTTCAAAGGCAGCGGGGGTATCGACGTCATTCAGGATGGGAAAGTCATCGTCCGCATCAACGGTATCAGTCAAAACCGGTATGTCGTCAAAGTCGGCGTTCTGATTGCGGCGGCGTCGCATCAGAGCATCGGCGCGGGCGAGGATGGGGCTGGGCAAGCGGGCTTCCTTTAGCGGTTGCTGAGATCGAAGTATTGCACTTCGCAGCCGCTATCCTTGTAGTGTTTGACGCGGGCACGGGCGGCGAGGCGGTCTTCTTCGTCCTGGCCGACGACTTCGATCAGGCGTTGAAACCGCTGGAAGCCCGGTGGCGCAGCGCGGTCGAGATTCATCAGGCGATCAAATTGTGCCGGCTGGTCGAGATTGTCCGTAATCAGCACGGGGGTCTCGGCGGCTAGGGCCGAGTCGGCGCGGCAATGAGGTACGAAACCAAGCGCGGGCTGTGTCCAAAGGTTGCGGTCGACGTTACTGGCGAGCTCTTTTTCTGGTGCGTACACCAACATGGCTTTTTTCTGCGCATAGGCACCGCCGAGCAGGGCGCAGGCTGCCGCAACCTTGTCGGCAGCCCCGTGATAGAAAAAGACTTCGGTCAATTGAGCTTGCCGGTGCGTTGCAGAAGGTAGTGCGTCAGCAGCGGTACTGGACGTCCGGTAGCCCCTTTGTCAGCACCGGATTTCCAGGCGGTGCCGGCAATGTCGAGGTGCGCCCAGTCATACTTTTTGGTAAAGCGCGAAAGGAAGCAGGCGGCGGTGATCGAACCGCCCCAGCGTCCACCGATATTTCCCATGTCGGCAAACGGACTCTTCAACAGTTCCTGATAATCGTCCCACAGCGGCATGTGCCAGGCGCGGTCGTGGGATTCGTCGCCAGCGTCTAGTAGCTCGCGGGCTAGTGCATCCTTGTTGGAGAAAAGTCCGGTGGCGATGTGGCCCAAGGCAACGACACAGGCGCCGGTCAGCGTGGCAACGTCTATCACGGTATCGGGCTCGAAGCGTTCGGCATAGGTCAGAGCGTCGCACAGTATCAGGCGGCCCTCAGCATCGGTATTGAGAATCTCTATGGTTTGCCCAGACATCGAAGTAACAATGTCGCCGGGCCGGCTCGCTGCACCATCAGGCATGTTCTCGGTGGCTGGCACAATAACGATCAGGTTGATTGGCAATGCCATGCGTGCCACTGAATGCATGGTGCCCAGAACGCTGGCAGCGCCGCACATGTCGTATTTCATTTCGTCCATCTCGGCACCCGGCTTGAGCGATATGCCGCCAGTATCGAAGGTGACGCCCTTGCCAACCAGTACAACCGGTTTTTCGCTAGCCTTGCTGCCCTTGTAGGTCAGGACGATCAGCTTTGGCGGCTGGCGTGAGCCACGGGAAACTGAAAGTAAAGAGTGCATGCCAAGTTGTTCCATATCAGCGCGCTCAAGAATGTCGCAACCGAGATTGAATTCCTTGGCCATCGCCTGCGCCTGCTCAGCCAGATAAGTCGGGTGGCAGATATTGGGTGGCAGATTGCCCAGCGTTTTGGTCATGGCCATGCCTTCGGCGATGGCAAGTCCCTGCGCCAAGGCTTCTTCAGCCTGCGCCAGTTCATTTCGGCGCTCGACGGCGAGAGTCAGTTTGCGCAAGGGGCGGCGAACTTCATCTTTTTTGCTCTTGAACTGGTCAAATTTGTAGGTCGCATCAAGTGCGATCATTGTTGCCTGGCGAATGCGCCAACCGATACTGCGCTTTTTAACGGCTAATTCAGTCAGGAAAATCGAGGCGTCAAAAGCACCGGTTTCATTCAGTGTTTTGACGGTGGTGCGAATGGCGGCACCGAATTCCTTTTCGCGGAAATCCTTTTCCTTGCCCAGGCCAACCAGCAGCACGCGTTCACAAAGAGAACCCGGCACATTCTGCAGCAGCAGGGTACTGCCTGATTTACCTTCCATGTCGCCGCGGCGGACGATGCCGGAAATGTAGCCGTCAGATGCCTTGTCGAGCAGTTCTGCGGCCAAGGTGAGTTTCCGTGATTCATAGACGCCAACGACCACGCAGGCGCTACGCTGCTTTTCCGGGCTACCGCTTTTTATGCTAAATTCCACTGGCTGCTCCTAATCGGGGAAATTTCAGTATTCGCGGGATTATCCTCGCATTTTTTTGGTTTCGTCAAAGCATGATATTCGAGCGCGCCATTCGGCGGGAGTTCTCCCATACCGTGGCTGGCATCAGCGTTGTGCTGCTGGCTATACTTCTCTCCACCCAGTTGATTCGTCTGCTAAAAGATGCAGCGGGGGGACGTATTGCGCCGGAGGCTGTAATTTCTTTGCTGGGTTTTGCTGCACTCAACTATTTGCCGGTAATGCTTTCCCTGGCGCTCTTTGTCACGATCGTTCTGACACTTTCGAGAAGCTATCGGGACTCCGAGATGGTCGTTTGGTTTTCCTCCGGGTTACGCCTTACTGCCTGGATTCGGCCGGTTATGCGGTTCTCGCTGCCGATCATCATTGCTATCGCCGCGCTGTCTGGCATCTTGTCCCCTTGGGCAAGCTACAACACTTCACAGTACAAGGAAAAGCTGGCGGCACGTAGCGATGTTTCGCAGGTTTCGCCAGGCGCCTTTCGCGAAGCAAGCAAAGGACAGGCGGTTTTCTTTGTTGAGGCTCTGGCAGATGACGCCAGCAAGGTTGGCAATGTTTTTGTCGCGTCACTTCAGGAGGGCAAGTTTGGTGTCGTCATGTCGGATTCAGGGCATCAGAAATTTGCTGAAAATGGTGATCGTTTTGTCGTCCTGGAAAATGGGCGGAGATATGAATTAGAGCCCGGTTCAGCCCAGTTCAATGTGATGGACTTCGAGCGCTACTCGGTGCGAGTCGAAGATGGTGAAGCCAAGCAACCGGAGTTGATTCCCAGTCGTTTGCCCTTGCTGGAGCTTATTCAGGAAGACAGCTTGCGTTCGCGAGCAGAGTTGTTGTGGCGCATGAGCATGCCAATTTCTGCGGTAATACTGGCGCTGATGGCCATACCCTTGTCTTACGTAAATCCGCGTGCCGGACGTTCAGCGAACTTGCTGATCGCGATTCTTATTTATGCGGTCTATAACAACCTGATGTCGGTTAGCCAGGCATGGGTTGCGCAAGGGAAGCTTTCGTTCGGAATTGGGGTGTGGGCAGTTCACGTGATCATGCTGGTTACGGTTGCGCTGATGTTTTATCGGCGAATGGCCTTGCGTATGCCTTGGCAACGAGGTGTGCGCTGATGTTTAGATTGCATTTGTATCAGCGCTACATAATGCGCGAGAGTTTTGCGGCAATTTTTCTGGTGCTGGCGGCGTTTTTGGCCTTGTTCTGTTTCTTTGATTTGATCAATGAGCTACGCAACGTCGGCAGAGGAGGCTATCAGTTTAGCCACGCTGTGATGATCGTGACCCTGAGCCTGCCGGGCATGATTTACGAATTGATCCCGATTGCCACATTGATTGGCACGCTCTACGCCTTGTCTACGTTGGCACGGCACTCCGAAATTACTGTTTTGCGAGCCTCGGGATTGTCCACCCGCGATCTTTTGATGACCCTTTTCCGAGTTGCAGGGTTGCTCGCCTTACTGACGCTTTTGATTGGTGAGGGTCTGGTTCCATTTTCAGAACGGATGTCGAAAGAGTTTCGTGCCAAAGCCTTAAGCAAAGTGATTACCCAGCATGGGTTTAAATCCGGGCTGTGGGTCAAAGATGGCCGTAATTTCATAAACATTCGCAAGGCAAATCCTGACGCGAGTTTGGAAGGGGTGCGAATCTACAAATTCAGTGCCACCAACGCGCTGGAGTCAGTTACTGATGTGGCTACAGCACGCTATGAACCACCGGATCATTGGCGCCTGACGGACGTCGTTCGAACAACGCTTGAAGGTGATATGTCACGGGTGACGCGGGCTGATAGCGAGGAGTGGCATTCGGCACTCAGTCCAGAATTGCTTGCGGTACTGATGGTTTCGCCAGAGCGGATGTCATTGGTTGGACTGCTTAACTATACCCAGCATCTTAGTGATAACCGCCAAAAAACGGAGCGTTACGAAATCGCTATTTGGAAAAAAATGATCTATCCACTAGCTGCGCTTGTCATGGTCGCCTTGGCTTTACCTTTCGGCTATTCGCATGACCGAGTTGGTGGTGTCAGTTTGAAAATATTTGCCGGGGTAATGCTTGGTATCCTCTTCTACATGCTCAACGGATTGTTTTCCAATCTTGGTGTGATCAATTCCTGGCCACCCTTTGCTAGTGCCAGCGCTCCTTCGGCTTTATTCCTGTTGATTGCCATGGGAATGCTTTGGTGGGTGGAGCGTCGCTGATTCAGGGCTGACTAGAGATAATCCGGCTGCCGGCAAGGCGGTCATGAAGGAATTGTTTATCCTTGTCGAAGAGTGCCCAGAAAATGCCAACTCCAAACAGCAAGATGCTTGGCCATGCGATTAGGTAGCGCAAAATTGCTTGCAATGGACGAAGTTTGCTGCCGTTTGCATTAACGATGCACATTTTCCATGTTTTCATCGGTAAGGTCTGACCACCATTAAGCCAGCACCATGAGAAGTAGAACATCAACAATAAAAAAATGTGGATCATCAGCATGCGGCCGCTCAGCGTTAGGCCGAAAGCGTAAAAAACAATCTGTGGAAGCAGAAAACCAATCAGCAGAATTGAAAATACGACAAGTCCTTCGTAGAGCATGCACACCACACGGCGGGCAAGTCGAGGTGTTTCGCAGTTCATCAGTGTTTTACAGTTTCAGTGCTGGGTGTTACCAGAGGTGCAGAGCCAGTAACTGGTGCGGTCGACACATCCGTCTGTTTCGATATTTCCGGTTGCGCTAGTGTCGATGGCGATGTTCTGAGCTGCCGGACGCGAATTTTTTCTTCTTCCGAGAGGTTGGAGTAGGCCTCCCACTTCTTTTTGACCGCTACCCTCTTTTTCTCGTCAAGCTGGTTAAATTCCTTGTAGCTATCGCGCACCTTGGCACGTTGGGCGGGCGTAAGAGCAGCCCACTCACGCATACGTTGCTGAACACGAGACTGTTCGTCTGCTGTCATTTTCGGAAAGCGATCAGCAATGCCCAGCCACTTTTTGCGCCGGATATTTTCCATCCCATCCCATTCGTCAACGAGAGGCGCGAGAATGATTTTTTGCTGAGTTGACAGCAAACTCCACCCCGGTTGGGGTGGAGTACCGATGATGGCCGTAGTGGGGGCTTGGGCCTGAAGCGGGCCGGCCAGTGCCAGACTTAATGTCAGTCCGGCAATGAGTCGTCTTGTAGCCATTCGAAAAGATCGTTATCCAGGAAAGCCTCGGGAGGCAGGTCATCGGAGAGCAGCGCGCTGTCGACTTCTTCAAGTTCGGTGATGTACTGGACACTGTGCCAGTAAAAAGAAATCCACATGCCGAGAAGAAGCGCAATTATGGCGAGTATTTGCCGTGCATAGGGCATGTCGAGCCCAAAATGAAAGGAGCCACGAGCATTTCCTGCCAGCACCAGTTCGGGTGCGGTTTGCTTTTGACGAGCCAAGGCTTGATGGCGCGCAGCCTCAAGCCGCCGAGCTGACGCTGGCGAGATGTCCTTGATGCCATGGTTCAGCGCTTGCCGAATCCGATTTCCGTAACGTTCTTCATTCATAGCTTGATACCTCGTGCCGACAGTGCGGATGCCAGCGCGTGGGTGGCGCGCGAGCAGTGAGTCTTAACGCTACCTTCTGAGCAGCCCATCGCAGCCGCTGTCTCGGCTACGTCCATGTCCTCCCAGTAACGCATGAGGAAGGCTTCGCGTTGACGTGTCGGCAAATTTTTTATTTCGTCGTCAATGATGTTCAGTGTTTGCGCTTGCAGCAACAGGCTTTCCGGTGTTCTTGTGCCGCCTGCATCTTCATCGGCAGCTAGTGTTTCCAGCGGGTCATAGTCTTCGTCATCGTCTGGGGTGAAGGCCGAGAGGAGGGTGGTCCACATCGAGCGAACCTTGCTGCGCCGATAAAAATCACGAATTGTATTTTGCAGGATGCGCTGAAAAAGCATGGGAAACTCTTCAGCAGGTCGGTCGCCGTATTTTTCGGCAAGCTTAAGCATGCTGTCCTGAACAATATCCAGAGCAGACTCTTCTTCGCGCACAGCAAAAATTGCCTGTTTAAAGGCGCGGCGCTCGACAGATTCGAGAAAGTGCGAAAGTTCGCGGGATGAAGCCAGAGTTGTCTCTTCCTGAAAAAGCCATCAAAAGCATATGGGTATACCATCATACCTTGACCGAACAGGGGCGGTCGATTAAGGTTATGCCCTTTTAAGCAACAGCTTTTTTGGGCTAAAGAATGATGATCAGCGGTGCAGAAATTGTAATCAGGTGCCTGCAGGAAGAAAAGGTCGACTGTGTGTTTGGCTACCCAGGTGGGTCAGTACTCCACATTTATGACGCACTTTTCAAGCAGGATCAGGTTAAGCATATCTTGGTTCGCCACGAACAAGCGGCGGTTCACGCGGCTGATGCCTACTCGCGTTCATCGCAGAAAGTTGGTGTCGCTCTGGTCACCTCAGGTCCCGGGGTGACCAATACGGTAACCGGCATCGCCACGGCCTACATGGATTCCATTCCTATGGTCGTCCTCACGGGACAGGTGCCATCTTTCTACATTGGTCAGGACGCCTTTCAGGAATGTGACACAGTTGGCATTACTCGCCCCTGTGTAAAACATAACTTTCTGGTCAAGGACGTCAAAGATCTGGCTGTGACCATCAAAAAAGCATTTCACATTGCCGCAACCGGTCGTCCTGGCCCGGTCGTGGTCGATATTCCGAAGGATATTACGGCTCAGCTGTGCGAGTTCGAGTATCCGAAATCGATCCAGATGCGCTCCTATAATCCGGTGGTCAAGGGCCATCTCGGCCAGATCAAGAAGGCTGTGCAAATTTTGCAGGAAGCCAAGCGCCCGATTATTTACACCGGTGGTGGTGTCATCCTGTCAGATGCTGCGCAAAAGTTGGCCGAGTTGGCACACAAGCTGAACTTCCCGGTAACTAATACGCTGATGGGCTTGGGCGGTTATCCGGCGACTGACAAGCAATTCGTCGGCATGCTGGGTATGCATGGCACATTTGAAGCCAATAATGCCATGCATTACTCGGATGTGATTCTCGCCATTGGTGCACGTTTTGATGATCGAGTGATCGGAAACCCCGAACACTTCGGTGAGGAGAAGCGCAAAGTAATCCATATTGATATTGACCCGTCGTCGATTTCCAAGCGAGTGAAGGTCGATGTGCCCATCGTTGGCAACGTAAATGACGTGCTGGAAGAAATTCTCAAACTCATGGATGGTGGCTTTAAGCCTGATCCAGATGTTGCCAATTGGTGGAAACAGATTGAAGAGTGGCGTAGTCGTGACTCTCTACGCTACAAGCAGGCCGAGCACATCATGCCGCAGTTCGTGATGGAAAAACTCTACGAAGTGACTGGTGGTGATGCTTTCATTACCTCAGATGTCGGCCAGCACCAGATGTTTGCTGCGCAGTACTACAAGTTTGACAAGCCGCGGCGTTGGATAAACTCTGGTGGTCTGGGCACCATGGGCGTTGGTTTGCCCTATGGCATGGGGGTTCTGATGGCAAACCCGGGGGCGCAGGTTGCCTGTGTAACCGGTGAAGGCTCGATCCAGATGTGTATTCAGGAATTGTCGACCTGCAAGCAATACGGTTTCCCGATCAAGATCATCAACCTGAACAACGGCATGCTCGGCATGGTCCGCCAGTGGCAGGAAATGTTCTATTCCAAGCGCTACTCGCAGTCTTATGTCACTTCCCTGCCTGATTTCGTCAAGCTGGCCGAGGCTTATGGCCACGTTGGGATGAAGATCGAACGACCGGAAGATGTCGAGCCGGCTTTGCGCAAGGCCTTCACCGAACACAAGGATGATCTTGTGTTCATGGACTTCATTATCGATCCTGTCGCCAATGTTTTCCCTATGGTTGCCGCCGGCAAGGGGTTGACCGAAATGATCCTGGCAGAAGACCTGTGAGCGAGGGAGGCAAAGTTATGCGACATATCATTTCCATCCTGATTGAAAACGAATCAGGTGCACTTTCCCGCGTCGCCGGCTTGTTTTCGGCACGTGGCTACAATATCGAATCGCTGACTGTGGCACCGACGGAAGATCCCTCGCTGTCGCGGATGACCATCCTGACCTGGGGTTCCGACGAGGTGCTCGAACAGATCACCAAGCAGCTCAACAAGCTGATTGATGTCGTCAAGGTGGTCGATCTCTCCGAGGCCGCTCATGTCGAGCGCGAACTGATGTTGATCAAGGTTCGTGCAACCGGCAAGGATCGCGAAGAGATGAAGCGTATGGCCGATATTTTCCGCGGGCGTATCATCGACGTCACGGAATCGACCTATGTTATCGAGTTGACCGGAGTAGGCTCGAAGCTCGATTCATTTATTGGTGGGCTTGATGCTGGCCTGATTCTCGAAACCGTGCGTACCGGTGTTTGCGGTATCGGTCGCGGTGATCGTATTCTTAAAGTTTAATTATCTGTTTATAAAGAGGATTACATGAAAGTTTATTACGACAAGGACGCCGATCTCTCCCTCATCAAGGGTAAGAAGGTTACCATCGTTGGTTATGGCTCGCAGGGCCATGCCCATGCCCAGAACCTGAAAGATTCTGGCGTTGAAGTTACTGTTGCTCTACGCAAGGATGGCGCTTCCTGGAAGAAGGCGGAAGCGGCTGGCCACAAGGTCAAGGAAGTCGCCGAAGCGGTCAAGAAGGCTGACGTCGTCATGATCCTTTTGCCGGATGAGTCGCAGCCGGACGTGTACAAGAACGATATCGCCCCGAACATGAAGAAGGGTGCCACGTTGGCCTTCGCTCATGGTTTCAACATTCACTATAACCAGATCGTTCCACGTGAAGACATTGATGTCATCATGGTCGCTCCAAAAGGTCCTGGCCACACGGTTCGTTCCGAGTATCTGAAGGGTGGCGGCGTGCCTTCCCTGATTGCTATTTATCAGGACAAGTCCGGCAAAGCCAAGGACGTTGCGCTTTCCTACGCTGCAGCCAACGGCGGCACCAAGGGTGGTGTCATTGAAACCAACTTCCGCGAAGAAACTGAAACCGACTTGTTCGGTGAGCAGGCCGTGCTATGCGGTGGCGCGGTTGAGTTGGTCAAGATGGGCTTCGAAACCCTGACTGAAGCCGGCTATGCGCCAGAAATGGCTTATTTTGAATGCCTGCACGAGCTGAAGCTGATCGTCGACTTGATGTATGAGGGCGGCATTGCCAACATGAACTACTCCATCTCCAACAATGCGGAGTACGGTGAGTATGTGACGGGCTCTGAAGTGATCAACGAGCAATCTCGTGTTGCCATGCGTAATGCGCTGAAGCGTATTCAGACCGGTGAATACGCCAAAATGTTCATCCAGGAAGGCAAGACCAACTATCCGTCGATGACGGCTCGTCGTCGCCTGAATGCTGTGCATCCGATCGAAATCGTTGGTGGTCAGCTTCGTGACATGATGCCGTGGATCAAAAAGAATAAGCTGGTTGACCAGTCCAAGAACTAAGTTCGACTTCGATCCAGTAGAGTATTTTTGCTCTGCTTTCGCTCAAGGGCGGTGTGGTATTCCGCACCGCCCTTGTTATTTCTGGAAATTGCCATGAGTTAAAAGGTGTATCCTTCGCTCTCCAATATGGCCGAATTCTCCTAATAGATGACTGAACTCAAGCCCCGCAAGACCCTGTTTAATCCAGAACTCAAGCGGCGTGGCATTTACGTGCTACCCAATCTTTTCACTACCGCAGCACTCTTTGCCGGCTTTTTTGCCATCGTCCAGGCGATGCAAGGTGATTTTGAGCGGGCGGCGATGGCGATCTTTATTGCCATGGTTCTCGATGGGCTGGATGGCCGGGTTGCACGAATGACCAATACCCAGTCAGCCTTCGGTGCGGAATATGATTCGCTATCCGATATGGTTAGTTTTGGAGCTGCACCAGCGTTGGTGGTGTACGAATGGGCGTTGAGAGACCTCGGGCGGGCGGGCTGGATAGCTGCATTCATTTACTGCGCGTGCGCTGCCTTGCGTCTGGCCCGTTTTAATACCACGCTGGAAGTTGTCGACAAGCGCTACTTCCAGGGGTTGCCATCACCAGCTGCCGCAGCGTTGGTAGCTGGTCTTGTCTGGGTCATGATTGTCTCCGGTATTCCGGGTACTGACGTACGCTGGCTGGCTTGCGTGCTGACATTGATTGCCGGTCTGACTATGGTCTCAAACATTCGCTATTACAGTTTCAAGGACTTTAATCTGCGCAAGAGTGTTCCTTTCTTTGCGATAGCAGCGATTGCCCTTGGGTTTGCGCTGATTTCATTGAGTCCTGAAATGGCACTGTTTGGCTTCTTCGTTCTTTACGGACTGTCCGGCTATGTGCTGGCTGCTATTAGTCTGTTCAAACGCAAGACCGCTTGAAATTCCTGAGCGGTAAATAAAACATCTGACTGCCTTATTTTCGGCACTGATGCTTTTCCCACCAGTTCCTTGAACTCGGTCGCTCGTGTATGAAGGTTTCGCTATCTTGATTTCATGCCTTCCAAAAGTGACTCAATTTTACGTCACTCTTGGAAGACGAAATTTCGGGGGGAAGCCTCTGAAGGCTTACCAGATAAAGAATACCAGCGTCCACACCGTCGCCATCAGCCCAACCGGCCACAGCATTGCCAGCCCGGCTACAGATTTTTGGCCGATTTTCC
>CAXYZX010000081.1:0-11625 GCA_964293845.1 uncultured Dechloromonas sp. | reverse complement strand
TTGGGGAGGCGATGGATAACGACATTCAGGAAACTGCCTATGCATAAGCCAAGAACGCCAGCCAAGAAAAACCAGTTAAAGCCGGATAAGTCAATCATCAACCGACAACGGCACCCAGTTTGAAGATTGGCAGGTACATGGCAATAACCATGCCGCCGATGAGTGTGCCAAGAACCACCATGATCATTGGTTCCATGAGGCTGGACATCGCTTCCACGGCGTCATCGACTTCTGCCTCAAAGAAGTCAGCGACCTTGGATAGCATGGAGTCCAGAGCACCGGATTCTTCGCCAATGGCAACCATCTGAGTGACCATGTTCGGGAAAAGGTTGCTGTTCTGCATTGCTTGGGTCAGATTCGTTCCGGTTGATACTTCGCTTTGAATTTGGCGTGTGGCAACTTTGTAAACATTATTGCCAGCCGCCCCACCAACAGAGTCGAGCGACTCAACTAGGGGAACGCCGGCGCTGAACATGGTTGCAAGTGTGCGCGTCCAGCGAGCGATGACTGATTTTCTGATGATGTCGCCGAATACCGGTATGCGGAGGGAGTAGCGATCAAAGGCAAACTGCATGGCTTCTGAGCGCTTGTAGGATTGGATAAAGAAATAAATTCCACCACCAATCCCGCCAAATATTGCCCACCAGTATGCAGTGAAGAAATCAGAAATTGCAATGACAATTAGTGTGGGTGCAGGGAGGTCCGCACCAAAACTCTTGAACACTTCCTTGAAGGCTGGAATAACAAAGATCATGATGATTGCTGTGATGACGAAGGAAACCACAATAATCGAAATAGGGTAAAAAAGAGCTGATTTGATCTTGCTCTTGATGGCGAGTATTTTCTCTTTATAGGTGGCCAAACGATCAAGTAAGGTATCAAGAATACCGGCTTGTTCGCCAGCGGCGACGAGGTTGCAATAAAGATTATCGAAGTAAAGCGGAAACTTGCGGAATGCCTGTGACAAGGAACTGCCTGTCTCTACGTCAGCCTTAATGTCCAGAAGGAGTTTGCCGACCGATGGGTTGGAATGGCCTCTACCGACAATGTCGAAGGCTTGTAGCAAAGGTACGCCAGATTTCATCATGGTCGCAAGTTGGCGAGTGAACAGGGCAATATCCTTTTCGACGATTTTTCCGCCGGACTTGAAGCGCTGCTTTTTTACCTTTGCATTGGTGATGCCTTGACGACGCAAGGTGCTTTGCACAACAGCCTCGCTGGCGGCACGCATTTCCCCACGCATTTGTTTGCCATCGCGGCTCTTGCCTTCCCATAGGAAAGAGCTTTCTTTGACGACTAGCGTGTTTTTCTTAGACGGAGTTGCCATCCTCGTTATCTTCCCGTTAGACGTTCGTGGTGCTCAAAACCTCGTCAAGCGAGGTAACACCCTGTTTTACTTTAAGCAGGCCGGATTCGCGCAGGCTCTTTACGCCCTCACTCTTCGCCTGGACCGCCAGATCCAGCGCATTGGCGCCGCTCATGATCAGTCGCTGCATTGCTTCTGTAACAGGCATTACTTGATAGATACCGACTCGTCCCTTGTAGCCGCTTCCCTTGCAGCGTTCGCAAGCACCGGGACCATATAACTTCCATGTGCCATCCAGATCTTCCTCTGGATACCCGGCCTCAACCAGTGCTTCACGAGGTACGGTTATTGGCTGTTTGCAGTTACAGAGGCGCCGTGCGAGGCGCTGGGCAGTGATGAGAAGGATACTTGATGCTATGTTGAACGTCGGAACTCCCATGTTCATCAAACGGGTGAGTGTTTGTGGTGCGTCGTTGGTGTGCAGTGTTGATAGCACCATGTGGCCGGTCTGGGCAGCCTTGATGGCAATTTCAGCGGTTTCCAGATCGCGGATTTCACCGACCATGATGACGTCTGGATCCTGGCGTAGAAAAGCCTTGAGTGCAACCGGGAACGTGAGTCCAGCGCGGTCATCGACGTTAACCTGATTGACTCCGGGCAGGTTGATTTCAGCCGGATCTTCCGCTGTCGAAATATTGACACCGTCCTTGTTCAGAATATTCAGGCATGTATAAAGCGAAACAGTTTTACCCGAGCCGGTCGGACCTGTTACCAAAACCATGCCATAGGGGCGGTTGACCGCATCAAGCAAGGCTGCTTTTTGTTCCGGCTCGTAGCCGAGGGCTTCAATACCCAGCGTGGCAGAGGCGGGATCGAGAATACGCAAGACGATTTTTTCACCCTGCAAGGTTGGCAAGGTGCTGACCCGGAAATCAATGGCTCGGGTTTTTGACAATACAAGTCGCATGCGGCCGTCTTGTGGGACGCGCTTTTCGGCAATGTTCAGGCGCGAAATAACCTTGATTCGCGACGCGATTTTTTCCTTGATGGCCAAGGGCGGGGTTGCCACTTCACGCAGGATGCCGTCGACGCGGAAGCGGATGCGATAGAATTTTTCGTAAGGTTCAAAGTGGATGTCTGAGGCACCGTCATTAATCGCATCCATCAGCATTTTCTGAATGAATTTGACGACTGGTGCGTCATCAATGTCCTGTCCGGTCGCTTCGTCTGCCTTGGTTGCAGCTTCCTCATCAAGGAAGTCCAGATTAATGTCATCGCCGCCGAGATTTTTGAGGGCGTCCTCTGCTGATTCCGAATGCTTGGCGACTAGCGGAATCAGCTTGTTGTGCTCGACAACTATAGGGTCTACAGCAAGCCCTGTCTGAAAACGGATTTCATCCAGGGCGCGAAGATTGGTTGGGTCGGCAATAGCGACAGATAGCCTGTTGCCCCGCTTGTTTAACGGGATAACCTTGTGTGTGGCAATTAATTTCCGGTCAATCGCACTGACCGGAATATGGCTCTCGTCGAAGGCTTCGAGGTCAAGCAGCGGATAGCCGAAAGTTTCAGCAACAAAGCGGGCCATATCGAGTGCAGTGGCCTTCTTGCTGGCGATAATCTGTTCAATCAGCGATAGCTTTCCTTGGGTTGCCTGGACAAGCAGTTGCTCGGCTTCTGCTTCTTTCAGGCGACCAGCTTGAACCAGTGCTCGAGCGAGACCGCTGAGAGAGCTTGCTTGTGGTGTGGCTGCCATCGATGCTAGTCAGATGTCTTGTAATCGGGCCATGATGCTACGTGGGCCTTGGTTTGTAAAGACTGCTAGTTTGGCGCAGTGGTGATGTCGGGACGGAATATGCGTGCAGTGACTACGCTACGGTCCTGGGTGTGCACAATCTCCACTGGAATTCCAGTCAATTTGATGCTGACACCAGACTCCGGAATATCCTGAAAGTGTTCGAGAATCAGGCCGTTGAGTGTTTTAGGGCCATCTAGTGGAAAATTGAGGCCCAGCATCCGGTTGATGTCACGCAATAGACGTGAGCCTTCAACCATGCTGCTGCCGTTTCCATCCCACATCAACGAGTTGCCTAGTCCTGGTAGTGAGGTCGTGAAGTCGCCGACAAACTCTTCGATGATGTCTTCCAGGGTAAGTACGCCGAGAATTTCGCCATATTCATCTACGACAAAGCCGATACGCTGGTGGTTTTCTTGGAAAAAAGCGAGTTGAGAAAAAACGGCGGTACCTGCGGGAATGTAATAGGGGGGCTGCAAGTGGCTAATCAGTCCAGCTTCATCAAAATCTTCGTCGCGCAGTGGGCCGATTAATCGGCGCGCCTGAAGAACGCCTAATAGCTGGTCAAGTGAGCCACGACAAACTGGCAGGCGGCTGTGGTGGCTTGTACCGAGTTGAGTTAGTACCTCTTCCCACGAGCAGTCAATGTCAAGAATTTCTATGCTGCCACGCGGGGTCATCAGGTCTTCAACAGTAATGCTGTTGAGTTCGAAAAGGCTGCCGAGAATAGTCCGGTGTTTCTGCGGAATCAGATGTGCCGACTCAAGGACCAAGCTACGCAACTCTTCCGGTGAAAGCCTTGTGGATTCAGCTCCCGGTTTGGGGGATAGTCGCAACAGACCAAGTAAACCACTGGCGAACAAATTAATGAACCAGACAATTGGGTAGAAAAGTCGTAGTAGCGGTGTAAGTATGTAACCGAGGAAAAGCGCTAGTTTGTCAGCATAAGTGGCGCCAATGATCTTTGGTGTGATCTCTGAAAAGACCAAAATGGCAAAGGTAACTGCCAGGGTACCAATACCTAGAGCCCATTTGTCGTCACCAAATAATTCAATAGCTATGACACTGACTAGTGTTGCAGCTGCCGAGTTGACTAGATTGTTGCCAAGCAGAATTACGCCTAGCATCTTGTCGGTGCGGTTTAGTAATGACAGTGCCTTGATGGCGCCGTGGTGACCGGTTTGCGCCAAATGACGCAGGCGGAAACGGTTTGCTGCCATCATCGCAGTCTCAGTGAGTGAGAAAAAACCGGAGACTGCGAGCAAGACGATCAGCGTTGCCGAGAGCGCTGAAAGCGGGATTTCGTCCATTAACTAGAGGCGCCCGAGCACAACTTCGGCGACGAAACGGCTGCCAACGTAAGCCAGAATCAGCAGAGCGAATCCGACCAGAGTCCAACGTAGGGCCCTTTTTCCACGCCAGCCCCAGGCATGTCGGCCAACCAGCAACATGGCGAAGATACCCCAGGATGCAAAGGCAAAAAGTGTCTTGTGATCAATGGTCAGCGGCTTGCCGAACAAGGCCTCGGAGAAAAAAACGCCGCTACCAACCGTGATGGTCAAAAGAATGAAGCCGACCAGCAACATGCGAAAGAGCAGGGACTCCATGGTCAGTAAGGGTGGCAGGCTGTTCAGGCTGCGCTTGACTGAGCGTTTGTGCAGCGCGTTTTCGGTAAAGCCCATAAAGATTGCGTGCAGTGCGGATAGCGTGAGCAAGCTATAAGCCAGCATGGCTGCAAGAAAGTGGAGTTTGAATCCGACCGCCTTGGCGTGGGCAACCACATGCACATTGGGAAAGAAAACGGGAAGAATCGTGCACATCGCAGCCAGAGGAAGCACCAGTGGCTGCATACCTTCCATGCGTGCCATGAAACTTTCAAGCCAGTATATAAGTACAGCCAGCCACATCATCAGGGACAAGGCAAAACTGAAGGAAAAGCGCATGCCGACTTCGGCAAAGAGTGCGGTGTACAGGCCGGCGGCATGGATAATCAGGGCGAGCGCTATGGCGCCGCGCTCCCAGGTTTGCATGGGGCAGGCAACGCACTGATGCTCGCTTTCGCGCCAACGGGTGTTCCAAAAGTGGAAGCCGAGGCCACCATAAAGGAGCGCAGCGATAATGTGGGGCAGAAGCTGAATTACAATGTCGGCCATCCTTGAATTCTACTAGAAGCCCATTGCCCATGCTTGATAACCTGACCAATCGCCTTGCCCGCGTCATGAAGACGCTCAAAGGCGAAGCTCGCCTGACCGAGTCCAATATCGGAGATGCCCTGCGCGAGGTGCGCATGGCCTTGCTTGAGGCTGACGTTGCCTTGCCAGTAGTCAAGGACTTTATCGCCGCGGTCAAGGAAAAGGCGGTTGGCGAGGAAGTCATCGGATCGCTGAGTCCTGGGCAGGCGCTGGTTGGTGTAGTTCATCGCGAACTGACCAAAATCATGGGTGGGGCGCATGAGGGCATCAGTTTTAACACGCAGCCGCCGGCAATTATCTTGATGGCGGGTTTGCAAGGTGCAGGCAAGACAACAACGGTCGGCAAGCTGGGCAAATTCCTCAAAGAAAATCACAAGAAAAAAGTGCTGGTTGTTTCTTGTGACGTTTATCGTCCAGCAGCTATTGAGCAGTTGAAATCGGTTGCCGGGCAGGCTGGTGTTGATTTCTTCCCATCAACGATAGGCGAGAAGCCCGAGGCGATTGCCTTGGCTGCCATCGACTGGGCCAAGCGGCATTACCACGATGTGTTGTTGGTCGATACCGCCGGACGTCTCGCGGTCGACGAAGAAATGATGGCGGAAATTAAACGCCTGCACGCGGCGATCAATCCGATCGAGACGTTGTTTGTGGTTGATGCCATGCTGGGTCAGGATGCTGTCAATACAGCTAAGTCCTTCAACGAAGCCTTGCCGCTGACCGGTATCGTGCTGACCAAGCTTGATGGCGATGCGCGGGGTGGTGCGGCCTTGTCGGTTCGGCACATTACCGGCAAACCGATCAAGTTCTCCGGTGTTGGCGAAAAATTGACGGGCCTGGAGGCTTTCCACCCCGAGCGTATGGCTTCCCGTATTCTCGGTATGGGCGACGTATTGTCGCTGATCGAAGATGCCAAGAAGGGAATGGATGAAGAGAAGGCCGTCGCCTTCGCCAAGAAACTCAAGTCCGGCAAGGGTTTTGACCTCAATGACTTCAAGGAACAGATCGGCCAGATGCGCAGCATGGGCGGTCTTTCAGCCTTAATGGACAAAATGCCGGCGCAGATTTCGCAGATGGCGGGTCAGTTGCCGGCAGGGGCTGAAAACAAGATGGTTGGTCGCGTTGAGGGCATCATCAATTCAATGACCCCGACCGAGCGTGCCAAGCCGGAAATCATCAAGGCCAGCCGCAAGCGCCGTATTGCTGCCGGTGCCGGGGTTCAGGTGCAGGAAGTGAATCGTCTGCTCAATCAGTTTGAACAGTCACAGAAAATGATGAAACAACTGACCAAGGGCGGGATGGGTAAATTGATGCGCGGCATGAAGGGCATGTTGCCCGGCATGGGGCGTTAATCAGCGCGCGGCCTGAGCCAGTCGGGCCGGTTTGTCGTAGCTCCATTGGCTATACCAGGCGGCCCGGACCATGTTCGGGTACTCCGGTTTGCCCAGGCTGCCGTTGTAGCGGCCCAGAGCGCGGTAAAGGTCGCCTTTTTCAATATCCAGGTAGTGGCGCATGATGGTGCAGCCGTAGCGCAGGTTAGTGCGCAAATCAAACAAGCTATCCTCCGGTCGACCGAGTAATTTCAGCCAAAATGGCATGACCTGCATGTAGCCGCGTGCGCCGGCTGACGATACTGCGTATTTTCTGAAACCGGATTCAACCTGCATCAGGCCGAGTACCAGTTGCGGGTCAAGGCCGGCACGCGTTGCTTCGTAGTGAACACTGCGTAGCAGGTCCAATCGGTATTCACGGCTTGGGATACGTTTTTCCAGACGGCGCGACATCTCTGACAGCCAGGCCACGGCTTCCATCGGGTCACGAAATGAACTGCTGGGCGGTTTCGCGTCGGATACTGCCTTGTGTAATGCGCCCTGGACACTGGCTGATAAGGGTTCATATTTTTGCGCACCGGCAAAGGCGGCCGATGCGCAAAACACGGCAAGTGCGGCAATCAGCCGGCGCACAACTTCCCTTTGATCATCTCAAAGACATCAGCCTGGGCGACCATGGTGGCTTCAGTATCAAGCCGTCCCTTGTATTCGAGCTGACCTTCTTTCAGTCCGCGCTCACCAATCACAATGCGATGGGGGATGCCGATCAGCTCCATATCGGCAAACATTACCCCCGGGCGCTCATTTCTGTCATCGAGGATGACATCGATGCCAGCGGTCTTGAGCTCTGCGTAAAGCGCATCAGTCGCAGATTTGACCGCGTCGCTCTTGTGGTAGCCCATCGGAACGATACAAACCGAGAAGGGGGCAATCGCCGGCGGCAGGAAAATCCCCTTCTCGTCATTGCCTTGTTCAATAGCGGCGCCAACGATACGTGAGACGCCGATGCCGTAGCAGCCCATTTCCATGATCTGGCTTTTGCCATTTTCGTCGAGGTAGGCGCAATTGAGCGCCTGAGCATATTTCTGGCGCAACTGAAAAATATGCCCGACTTCGATACCACGACAGATTTCCAGCTTGCCCTTGCCGTCAGGCGAAGGGTCGCCAGCGACGACGTTACGCAGATCGGCAATCTGTGGCTCGGGCAGGTCACGGCCAAAATTGACGCCAGTCAGGTGAAAGCCGGCTTCATTGGCGCCGCAAACAAAATCACTCAGCGCAGCAACGGAACGGTCGGCAAAAATGGCGACGCTTTTGCCGTCGACCGCAACAGGCCCGATATAGCCTGGTTTGCAGCCCAGATATTCTTCAACCTCGCTTTCGGTGGCAAAGCGAAAGGGCGAAATTGCGGCAATTTTGCCGGCCTTGATTTCATTCAGTTCGTGATCGCCGCGTAGCAGCAACAAGGCAAACGTCTTGCTGCCATCTTCCTTTTCGCTGAATACGGCGATCGCCTTGACGATCTTGGTCAGTGCAATGCCAAGGAACTCGGCGACATCGGTGCATGCCATTTTGCCAGGCGTGGCGACCTTCTCCATCGCCTTGGCGACTTCAGCGCGCGGTGTTGTCGGGGCGAGCGCTTCGGCCAGCTCGACGTTGGCGGCGTAATCGGAGTTGGGGCAGAAGGCGATGTCATCCTCGCCGGAATCTGCCAAAACGTGAAATTCATGTGAGCCAGTGCCGCCTATTGAGCCGGTATCCGCTGCCACTGCCCGGAATTTCAGGCCGAGGCGGCTGAAAATTTTGGTGTAAGTGGCGTACATGTTGCCGTATTCGCGTTTGAGATCATCGAATGAGGTGTGGAACGAGTAACCGTCCTTCATCAGGAACTCGCGGCCGCGCATGACTCCAAAGCGCGGACGAATCTCATCGCGGAACTTGGTCTGGATCTGATAGAGATGGATTGGTAGCTGACGATAGCTCTTTACATCACGGCGTACGACGTCGGTGATCACTTCTTCATGCGTCGGGCCGATAACGAATTCGCGTTGCTGGCGATCCTTGAAGCGCAGCAATTCCGGGCCGTATTGTTCCCAACGACCTGACTCCTGCCAGAGCTCGGCGGGTTGTACGGCGGGCATCAGCAATTCCAGCGCGCCGGCATTGTTCATCTCTTCGCGAACAATGTTTTCCACCTTGCGCAGCACGCGCAGGCCAAGCGGCATCCAGGTATAAATGCCGGCAGCGGTACGTTTGATATAACCGGCACGCAGCATCATTTTCTGGCTAATGACTTCAGCGTCGGCGGGTGCTTCCTTCTGGGTGGTAAAAAAGAACTGCGATGTGCGCATGGGATGCTCTTGAATTCGTTGCGAAAAGGCGATTTTACACGCTGCCCGTCCTTTGCATGCGGCCGGCCTTTGTGAAAGAATCGGGGTAACCGATAATTTTGCAGGATTTCTATGCTCGACCGTGAAGGCTATCGCCCGAACGTCGGCATCATTCTTTGTAACGCCAAGAACGAGGTTTTCTGGGGTAAGCGCATACGTGAACATTCGTGGCAGTTTCCGCAAGGTGGCATCAAGCGCGGCGAAACGCCGGAGCAGGCCATGTTCCGTGAACTACACGAAGAAGTCGGGCTACACCCCGAGCATGTGCGTATTCTGGGGCGAACCAAGGGCTGGTTGCGTTATGAAGTGCCGACACACTGGATCAAACGCGAATGGCGTGGATCTTACAAAGGGCAAAAACAGATATGGTTTTTGCTGCGTCTCGTTGGGCGTGACAATGACGTCTGCCTCCGTGCGACTAATAAACCCGAATTTGATGCCTGGCGTTGGAACGAGTATTGGGTTCCGCTGGACTCAGTGATTGAATTCAAGCGTACGGTGTATGAGCAGGCGCTCAATGAGTTGGTTCGCTATCTGGATCTTGAGCGGCGCAGCAAACCTCGCAATGGATCTGTTGAGCCATCGGCTTCCATTGAAAATCCCGAGGTTTAGCAGCATGCAACTGCCGATGAAACTTTTATTGCTCAAGATGCTTTGTGTTTCGTCCTTGCTTGTGTCAATGCAGTCGACTGCAGCTGATTTTGATGATGACTACGAACTCAAGCAATGGCAGGAAATCGCAGTGCAGCTTCCGCCGCCACCGCGTAAGGAGTCTCTGCTTCCGTTTTATGTCAGCGCGTCAACCGATAATGATTTTTTCATTGACGGTGCCAGTTTGTCTGTAGGCGAAGATGGTGTCGTGCGTTTCATACTTGTCGTCCAGGCGGCTGGCGGTGCGCAAAATGTTAGTTTTGAGGGTATGCGTTGTCTGACAAAAGAGCGCAGAATCTATGCATCTGGTCGCCAGGATGGTACTTGGTCGAAATCGCGTAACAACGAGTGGACGAGAGTCAGGGATGTGATCAGCAACCGGTATTACGCCGCACTCTTTCTCGATTATTTTTGTCCCGGGGGCGCTATTGTGCGCAACGCCAATGAGGCACGAGATGCTCTGCGTCAAGGTATTCATCCTGACAACAGGCGGTGGTAACAATGACTGCTGATCAGGTCATTCTCGAGTTCGATCGCGCTTTACGTACGGTTTTCGCAAAAGCATGCAGCCAGCGGGCAATGCCTGGTGTGGAGTTGCCTGAAGCAGAGATGAGTGAGACCGAGAGGGTGCATGCCTGTGGTCTGATGCGCGTCAACCATTGCGGAGAAATCTGTGCACAGGCGCTTTATCAAGGTCAAGCCTTGACCTCGCGTGACCCGTCTGTACGAGAAGCTTTGCGCGGAGCAGCTAACGAAGAAACCGAACACTTAGCGTGGACGGAGCGGCGAGTAAGTGAGTTGGGGGGGCGTAAGAGTTTGCTTAATCCACTCCTTTATGTGGGTTCCTTGTCTATGGGGGTTGTTGCAGGGTGTTTTGGTGATCAATGGAACTTGGGTTTTCTTGCCGAAACTGAACGTCAAGTCGAGGCGCACCTAAATGGCCATCTTGCTTCATTGCCTTTGCAGGATCAGCGCTCCAGATCAATTGTTGACCAAATGCGACTGGATGAAATTCAACACGCTGAAACCGCAGTTAGTCTTGGTGCGGCCGAGTTGCCGAGAGTGGCCAAGCTTGCAATGGCTATGGCTGCCAAAATAATGACAGGAACAGCCTACAGAGTCTAATCAGGCTTCTTCGACAATCTCGAAGTCGTGTGTTATCTCCGCGGTTTTTGCCATCATGATTGATGCCGAGCAATACTTGTCTTTGGAAAGCTCAATTGCCCGTGCTACTGCATCAGGTTTTAGGTTTTTACCTTTGACTCTGTAGTGAAAGTGAATGTGGGTAAAGACCTTTGGGTCACTATTTGCCCGGTCGGCTTTCAGGCTTACATCGCAACCACTTACAGCATGGCGCCCCTTCTTCAGTATCAACACCACGTCGAAAGCTGAGCAGCCGCCAGTGCCGGCGAGCACCATTTCCATCGGGCGCAAACCAAGGTTGCGTCCGCCTGCCTCGGGTGCACCATCCATTACAACCGCATGGCCACTACCTGTTTCAGCAACAAACGACATTCCGGCATCGTTTCCCATCCATCTCACTGTGCATTCCATTAAATGTTCTCCTAAAGGTTGGGAAATTTTAGCGGAGATACGACTCGTGTGCTTTGAACGATAATTGTTGCAACGCAACAAAATGTGAGTTGCTGATTGTAAAATTTTTTTGGAATTATTTATTAATTTTTAAATAATTCATAAATAATTATATTTATTACTAATAATCAATTAGATAGTTGTAATCTGTAAATAATATTTACTTATAAATCAAAACATGCTGCGCCGCACAAATTTTCTTGCCATTCACTTGGTGATGGTTCAAAATGTGAAGCGTACGAACTGCAGTGAGTGTCTCTGCGTTGCGGTTCAGATTTGTCTCCTCCACCCTCCTCCTTTGGTGTGGATTTAACGCGACTCGTTGAGTCGCGTTTTTTTTATCCTTGATTGACTTCTCCTTGGATTTTGTTTG
>CAXYZX010000080.1:0-11859 GCA_964293845.1 uncultured Dechloromonas sp. | reverse complement strand
GCCACCCGCATGCAGAGCGAGGTAAATATTTCCGACAGCGCTGCCTTGTCCTGTCTGGCGTGCATATCGCGCTCAAAAGTACTTTCACGACTGATCGACTTTGGTTCCGACTCGGTAATGACCGGCCGCTCATCAATCCCCTGGGCGGCTTGGTGTAGCCAAAGCCCGGTTGAGCGGCCAAATTCTCTGACAAGAACATGCACCGGCGTCACCGCCAATTCACCAATCGTGCTGATGCCCAATTGATTCAGTTTTTGAGCTGCCTTGGGACCTATTCCATTCACTTTCTTAGCCGCCATTGGCCAGATTCTGCTCGGAATATCCTGATAATTCAGAATGGTGATGCCATCCGGTTTGTCGAGGTCAGAGCATATCTTGGACAACAGTTTGTTGGGGCTGATGCCAATTGAGCAGGTCAAACCGCAAGCCTCAAACACCGCCTGCTTGATGCGACTTGCCAGAGGATATGATTCCTCAGGCAAGTCACTGATATCCATGTAAATCTCATCAATTCCACGATCCTCGATCTTTGGGGCGATGCTCGCCACCGCCGCCTTGAACTGACGTGAACAGTCTCGATAAGCCTCAAAATTGGCGGGCAGGAGAATGGCGTCGGGAGCCAGTCGTGCCGCCTTCATCAAACCCATTCCTGAATGAACACCCAAGGCACGGGCTTCGTAGGTTGATGTGGTGATCACGCCACGCCCAGCATAATCACGCAAACGGGCAAAATGCCATACACCATCCTGCCGTAAGACGGGTTGATGCACACTACGCCCGCCAACCACGATGGCTTGCCCGCGCAACTCCGGGTAGCGCAACAATTCGACTGAAGCAAAAAACGCATCCATATCGAGGTGGGCTATACGACGAATACTGTTCATATAAACAGTATAGTATAAAGTGGACCAAGACCTGAAACTACCGTCAAAGCTTATGGCATTGACCAACACTCACTTCATATGAAAACCTGGTTTTTATACCTGATCGAATGCACAGATGGCAGCATCTACACCGGGATTACAGTCGACGTAATTGCCCGTTACGCCGCCCACTGCCAGGGAAGGGGTGCGCGCTACACGTGCTCCCACCCACCACTTCGCCTGCTCGGCTGGGAGACGCACCCTGACCGCTCGGCAGCCTCAAAAGCAGAGTTTTCAATCAAGCGTCTAACCCCTGCAGGAAAACGCCGCTACGCCGCCACGTTGGCGCAAATATCTTCAGAAAAGGCAGCGATCACGGAACTGCTGGCCTCGACATCACTCTGACCCCGGTCTCATTTACAGGCTTGAGCAATGTCTGCAGTATCAATAACGACCGTTAGATCCGCAGATGCGATCAACCCCGACGACTGGGTGCATCTTTCCCCACCGGGTCACCCCTTTCTCAACGCCGATTTTTTTACCACCCTAGAGCGGCATGAAGCCGCAGGACCAAGGTGCGGCTGGCACGCCCATCATCAGGTGGCAAAGACTGCGGAAGGAGCGCTCATTGGCATTATGCCGAGCTACATCAAGATGAATTCACACGGTGATTTTCTGCGCGACTGGTCGTGGGCAGCGGCTTATGAGCAGCTTGGCAAGCCGTACTTTCCCAAGTTGATCAGTGGACTGCCTCACACACCAGCCAGCGGTCCCCGCTTTCTGGTCAATACGGAATACTGCGCTGATGATATTCGCCAGCAACTGATAGCAAGAGCCAAAGAATTGGTTACCGAACAACAGCTTTCTTCATGGCATGTTGCCCTGCCCGCTGACGAAGAAATTGACGCGCTGCGCGCGAATGGTCTGCTGGTCAGTCACGATGTTCAGTTTCAATGGCGCAACCGTGGTTACGGTGATTTTGACGGCTACCTGGCTGCATTCCCATCCGAGAAACGGCGCAAGGTTCGTGCAGAACGTCGCAAGGTGGCAGAAAGCGGTATTTCCATCGAAGTTCGCCACGGCAACGAGATTGCACCTGACGAATGGCCGGCGCTATACCAGCTGTATGCAATGACCTTCGACAAGTACGGCAACTACGCGGCTTTTTCGGCAGCTTGTTTCAGCGAACTTGCTCATAAACTGGGACGCCGGATAGTTGTTTTTATCGCCAGCAATCAGAACGGGCCGGTCGCCATTTCGCTCTGTTTTCGCAGTGATAAAACCTTGTATGGTCGCTACTGGGGCACCAATGGCAATTACCATAGCCTGCATTTTGAACTTTGCTTCTATCAGGGCATCGCCTATTGCCTGCGCGAAGGCCTCAAGACCTTTGAGCCTGGCGCCGGCGGCGAGCACAAGGTTTCACGCGGCTTCGAGCCAACCATCGTCCGCTCCTGCCACTGGATTGAAGATGCACGCATGCGCCAATTGATCGGCCAGCATCTCGAACGCCAGTGGCCGGCAATTGTCGGCTATGCGGCCGAAGCTGCTACCCACCTGCCATTCCGCATAGTTATTGCAGGTTGATCGAGAAAAAATAGGCAGAAAATCAGCGTCGACCGCAACATTTTTGCTTTTTGCCGCCACTAAGCCCTAAGACTCCCGGTCACGGTCGTGACCTGCCGCACCAAATACCTGCTCTTTGAGTCTGAACAAATCATCACGCGCCGCAGCCGCTTTTTCGAATTCCAGATTTTTCGCACACTCGTGCATCAACTTCTCAAGGCGCTTGATTTCCTTCGCGACTGTTTTTTCGTCCATCGCCTCATAGACGGCCTGCTGCTGAGCCACCTTCAACTCTGCTTGTGCTGATTGAGCATCGTAGACGCCATCGATGATGTCCTTGATCTTTTTCGACACACCGCGTGGCGTAATGCTGTTTTCTTCGTTGAAGCTTAACTGCTTGTCACGGCGACGCCCAGTTTCGGCCATGGCGCGCTGCATGGACTGGGTAATTTTGTCCGCGTAGAGGATGGCCGTACCATTGATATGGCGGGCAGCGCGGCCCATGGTCTGGATCAACGAGCGCTCTGAACGCAGGAATCCCTCCTTGTCGGCATCAAGAATTGCCACCAGAGAAACCTCTGGAATATCAAGACCTTCGCGCAACAAGTTAATGCCGACTAGCACGTCGAATTCGCCGAGCCGCAAATCACGGATGATCTCCACGCGTTCCACCGTATCGATGTCCGAATGCAGGTAGCGCACCTTGATACCGTTATCTGCCAGAAAATCTGTCAAATCCTCGGACATGCGTTTGGTCAATGTCGTTACAAGAACTCGTTCAGCGACAGCAACCCGCTTGGTGATTTCTGAGAGCAGATCATCCACCTGAGTCGAGGCCGGACGCACCATCACCATGGGGTCGACCAGACCCGTCGGGCGAACCACCTGCTCGACCACCTGCCCGGCATGGGTATTTTCGTAATCGGCGGGCGTTGCCGAGACAAACACCGTTTGCCGCATGTTCGCTTCAAACTCATTGAACTGCATGGGACGATTGTCGAGCGCCGATGGAAGGCGAAAGCCATAATCGACCAGATTTTCCTTGCGCGAGCGATCTCCCTTGTACATGCCGCCTACCTGGCCAATCGTGACGTGCGATTCATCGATAAACATCAGCGCATCCGCAGGCAGGTAATCAATCAGTGTCGGCGGCGGCTCCCCCGGCTTGCGCCCGGAAAAATGGCGAGAGTAGTTTTCAATACCCTTGCAGAAACCAATCTGGTCAAGTAACTCCAGGTCAAAACGCGTACGCTGCTCAATGCGCTGCGCCTCGACCAGCTTGTTGTTATTCGTGAAAAACTCTGTGCGATCACGCAACTCGGTTTTGATCGCCTCGATTGCCCGGACCACCGTATCGCGTGGCGTGACGTAATGGGAAGCCGGAAACACAGTAAAGCGCAGCGCCTTGTGCAGCAAATGGCCGGTCAGTGGATCAAAAAACTGCAGTGCTTCAACGTCATCATCAAAAAGTGTGACGCGAATGGCGTGCTCGGCGTGCTCGGCAGGGAAAATATCAATCACATCACCACGCACGCGAAACGTCCCGCGATGAAAATCTGTGTCATTGCGTTCGTACTGCATTTCAATCAGACGCTTGACGATGGCACGCTGGTCGAGCTTGTCGCCAACACGCATGGTCAAAATCATATTGTGATATTCGTCGCGATCACCAATGCCGTAAATGCACGAAACAGTCGCCACAATCACCACATCGCGCCGTTCGATCAGGCTTTTGGTGGCCGATAGACGCATCTGCTCAATGTGCTCGTTGATCGCGCTGTCTTTTTCGATGAACAAATCACGCGACGGCACATAGGCCTCCGGCTGGTAGTAGTCGTAGTAGGAAACGAAATACTCCACAGAATTTTCAGGAAAAAACTCTTTGAATTCCGAATACAACTGTGCCGCCAGCGTCTTGTTCGGCGCCAAAACAAGCGCCGGACGACCGGTGCGGGCGATGACATTGGCCATCGTGTAAGTCTTGCCCGAGCCTGTCACACCGAGCAGTGTCTGATACGAAAGCCCGTCCTCCAGTCCTTCAACCAACTGGCGAATCGCCTCAGGCTGGTCGCCCGCAGGGGGAAATGGCTGATGAAGCCGGAACGGACTACCATCAAAGCAGGCTACAGGGGTGCTGGTCACAGTTTCTGTCATGCTAAAATTCTACGGTTTCTCTCGCCCAGCAAGGTTGCTGTGCGAGCATTGTGCCTATTATTCCATGGAGTCCTTATGTCTTCTTCGATCTTTGCTGCGGTGGAAATGGCCCCGCGTGACCCGATTCTCGGCCTGAATGAATCCTTTAACGCCGATACCCGTAGCACCAAGGTCAACCTCGGCGTTGGCGTCTATTTTGACGACAACGGCAAGATTCCCCTGCTCACCGCCGTCAAAGCCGCAGAAGATGCGCGCGTCAAAGCTGCCCTGCCCCGTGGCTATCAGCCAATTGAAGGCGCTCCTGCCTACAACCAGGCCGTGCAAAACCTGCTGCTCGGCGCCGACTCTGCGCTGATCGCCAATGGCCAGGTCATTACCGCTCAGGCTCTGGGTGGCACCGGCGCGCTGAAAATTGGTGCTGATTACCTGAAACGTTTGAACCCGAATTCCAAGGTATACATCAGCGACCCATCCTGGGAAAACCACCGCGCCTTGTTCGAGTCCGCAGGTTTCGTCGTTGAAAACTACCCGTATTACGATGCCGCCACCCGTGGCGTCAACTTTGCCGGCATGAAGGCCTGCCTGAGCAGCCTGGATGCCGGCTCCATCATCATTCTGCACGCCTGCTGCCACAATCCGACCGGTGCCGATCTCTCCGATGCGCAATGGCAGGAAGTCGTCGATACCTGCCGTGAACGCGGTCTCGTGCCCTTCCTCGACATGGCTTACCAAGGCTTTGCCGATGGTATCGAGCCGGATGCCGTTGCCGTTCGCGCCTTCTCCGCCTCCGGCCTGCAGTTCTTTGTCTCCAGCTCCTTCTCGAAGAGCTTCTCGCTCTACGGCGAGCGCGTTGGCGCCCTGTCGATCATCACCGCCGGCAAGGAAGAATCCGGCCGCGTCATGTCGCAACTCAAGCGCGTCATCCGCACCAACTACTCCAACCCGCCGATCCACGGCGGCGCCTTGGTTGCCGCAGTACTTTCTTCACCGGAACTGCGTCAGCAATGGGAAACCGAGCTGGGTGGCATGCGTGACCGCATTCGTGCCATGCGTACCGGCCTGGTCGAAGCGATCAAGGCACAAGGCGTCGCTCAGGACTTTTCTTTTGTCATTCAACAACGTGGCATGTTCTCCTACACCGGACTGACCGCTGCACAGGTTGAGCGCATGAAGGAAGAGTTCGGCATCTACGCCGTATCAACCGGCCGTATCTGCCTCGCCGCGCTGAACACCAAGAACGTCGATTACGTGGCCAAGGCCATCGCCACCGTCATCAAGCCCTGATCAAAAGCAGGCGCCAAAAAAAGAGGCCTCGGCCTCTTTTTTATTGCCCAGGTTTTATCGGCTACCAATCGTCGACAGATCAGGAAGCGTTCCACTCACCCGCACCGGCAGGCGCTGGATAGCCACCGAGGTCTTCATGGTGACCGACAAGTCCGCGTCGACACGCTGATCCGGCGTCGTTGAAAACTGGCCGTTGGCAACGACCATCCCTGCATCCAACTGCATGGCCCGCCCTGAAATCTGGCGCGGGTTGATGGCCACCTGCCCGGTCAGGCGATCAAACTTGGTACCGCCACCGCGCACCACAGAACCCGGACCACGACGGAACACTTCGCCCAGATCAATGCCCTGCAAAATGCCGTTCGTCATCGTCAAATCAAGCCCTGCTTCAATATTTCGCCACAAACTTGCCGCATCCTGCCCGCCACTACGCAGACGCAAGACACCCGCCATTTCTCCATCGAGATTGAAATTTGGTGCGAATGCAGCCGTTACCTTGCGCGCATTCAGGCGCGCCAGCGTTGCGTCACCGGCCATCGCCAGTCCGTTAGTCCAGTCAAGCATCCAGCTTCCCTTGATGACACCGCCGAGCAAGGTGGTATCGAAACTGTGAATAAGCAGCTTGCTGCCTTGCACCTGGCCTTTTGCCTGAAGCTGGTCGAAGGAGATCGCCTGATTCGAAAAAGGCTTCCAGCCGAATCCTTCGACCCCAAGGAGTACGCCAGAAGCGCTCGGGGCGACAGATAAGCGAATGCTGCGGTCAACCGTCTGAAACTCGGCTTTTTCTGCGATCCCGTCACCGCGCAGCAAAATTTTACCAATCAAGCCGTCAAGATGCAGGTCACCAGCCTTCACCTTCAGTCGATCAATGGTGATTTGTCGCACAGAAAATGGATTTTGAGCAGCACTCACCGACGAAGCAAAAAGCGGCAAATCTTGCAATCGCTCAGCGGGGAAAGAAACCCCCGCGATATCAAGACGCTGAATATCATGCTTACCCGACCCCAAAAGTGACCACGGTGAGAAAGATATTGTTTCAATCGAAACATCACCCTGACTACCAAGCCGGGTGTTTGACAAGACCAGTGCCGGTTTTGGCAAATATCTGATTTGTAGCGAACCTATCTTTACCGGCATCTTCAGGTATTGACTGCCTGCCGCTTCGAGACCCGGCAATAACCTCTCGTACGGATAGAAAAGCAGTGTTCCCACACCAACAAGAAGCGCAGCAAGGATTGCGAGAAAAAACAAGCGCCCCCAAGGCAATGGCTTCCTGTCGCTGAACACCTCCCGCTTCTCTGCAACCATGACACCAGGTGCATCAGGAAGCCGGTTTTCGTAGGGACGATTGGCTTGATTCAACTTGCCAAAGTCCGAGAAATTACTGGCCATGGCTTTTGAATAGCCCGAGTTCGATGAAGCGCCAGCCATCGGCCCAAATGTCGAGAACTCCGAGACAGGGGCCGCCGCCCGCGCTTTCGCCGCCTCCCAAACCGAAACACCTTCGAGCGTAGGCGCTATAAACCCATCGCTTTCAAGCTCACGCAAGGCAGCTTCAACCATTTGCGGGTTACCGATTTTGTCGCTCAGTTCCGCCACGGAAAGCTTGCCATCGACTTGCACAAGGACCATACGCAGATTGCGTTTGACCACGCGAGTACTCTGACGAACTGCTTCGTCACCGATCGGGGTTTTTACATAAACGAGATGATTGTCCATAAGCTTCACATTTTTTCATAGTATATCGCCCAAGTCGCTTGACCCATGGGGATTCAACCTCTATAATACTGCCTTCTGTTCCTCGATAGCTCAGTCGGTAGAGCGCCGGACTGTTAATCCGTAGGTCCCTGGTTCGAGCCCAGGTCGGGGAGCCAAAATTTTGAAGCAGAAAGCCCAGCTCATAAAGTTGGGCTTTCTGCTTTTCTGGCTACATATCGTTTCAAGAGTGCCCCAACCATGCCTGCAGACACCGCTTACTGTTATCACTGTGGAAAACACCATCCCATTGAAGAAATGCGGCAAGTTGTCACCAAAGGTGGCAAACGCTGGCGCTGCATTAAAAGTATCGAAGCCACCAAGAAGCCCACTTCTGAACGTGATGCCTTCGGCAACACGGTGACCTCGATCAATCGCTCGCTGAACCAGAATCGCATGAAGGCGCAGGTCAAGGAATAACCATGGCTGTTACCGCTGAATTTGCGGCCGACCAGCTAAGCGCCATAGCTTCACCTGAGACTCAGCGTCTGGCCGCACGCATGGCGCAGGATGCCTTTGCCGGCCTATTCCGCCTGACCTTGAGCGGTGATCTTGAGCAGCTTAAAAAGACCCTGCCGGAAGCTGAATTACTTTGCTTCAACTGGAGCCTGGCCGGTGCTTCCGAGGAAGCTCGGGCGTTACGTCTGGCTTTGCTGGTAAGCGGGATTGATCAATGGGGCCTGGCTTACAGTCAGACTTTTGACCTTAACGCCATTCCTGGCGTCAGTGCCCTGCTTGGCAATCTGCGCGCCCGCCTTGATCCGCAAGCCGATGCCCAGTTTCAGCGGTTTTTTAGTCAAATCGATGAAACTGAAACTGATGCAGTCGATTTCAAGGTAGAGATTCGCCGCAGTATCCATCTGGCACTTTGGCACGCCATGATTGCCTGTGAGGCCACAGAGGAATCACAACAAATCCTCCAAAACCTGGCCAGCATGATGCTGGTGCTTGATGGAAAAATGCCGCAACTTGGTTGGCGTCTGCTGGCTGATGCATTAGCCAGTATTCAGATCAGCCTGCTCTCCGAATCACTGGCAGCATCCGCCCTGGCGCAGGAAGCGACCCAGCAGCTATTCGAAGCTTTACGCCAGTCGCTCCCCAAAGAACGTTTCCAGGCCATGCTTGCCTATTCGGGGCAGGCCGTTCTGGCCTGGCAACAGTCACGACGCCCGGCCAACTGACCTAAGGCCAAGGCGCTCAAACGCTTGAGTGCAGTCGAATTGCAAGGCCACCATCACCGATTGCTCGCCACCCAGGCAACGAATTACCTGATACGAGCAAGTTCGATAGCCCTGCCCACCAGTTTTTCCAGTAGACGACTGGCGCCAATGCGCCCCGCGCTGCCCATACCGGGCAAGCGATAAGCATACATAACCTGCTCAGGAGCCTGCCGAGTACGGTAAACAGCAATCGAGAGCGGGCACAGGGCGATTTGTGCCGCCGCCTCTTCGACTAATTGTCTGGCCAGGTGTGCGCTGCAGAACTGGATGATTTCTGCATCTATATATGGGCTGGCACCTTTGCCCAGATCGCTGGCGGTACGTTCGAGCATGGCGCCAAACGGGATGAGCGAACTGACGACCAATCCATCGGCCTCGATGCTTTCGATCAGCGCTTCACGGGCTGACGAAAAATCACTATTAACGACAGCAATTGCTCGCACATCATCGGCAGCAACGGCTTTCGGAATCTGGCAAAAAATGAGGGCGGCCAGCACCCAGCAAGCTATTGAGAAAAAAGCGGGCGCCCCGCAGGACGCCCGAAACAGACTCGATGAAGACATCTGGTTTTGGAGGGAAATCAGCTTAATGACGATCAGAAGAAAATGATGCCACCGAGGGAAATGGTACGATTTTTGTTATCAAAGTTGGTATCGGCCACATTGGTGATTTTCTCGTCGTTGAACTCGCCGACCAGCGTAACAAACTTGTTAAGCGAGTGATAGACGCCCGCGGTATAAGCGCGGTTCTTGATGTCGTTCATCGCACTTTGGGCGCCAGCGCCACCGGTAACACCGACATAACCGTTCTTGTCCTTGTTCTCACCATAGTTCAGACCGACCTTGGTATTACCGAACTTGTAAGTACCCTGCAGGAAATAACCCATGGAGTCAGTTTTATCCCCGGCGCCATTGCTACCGAGATAGAACTGCGCACCCACCGTGGATAGACCAAGACCACTACCCGAGAAGCCATAGGCAACAGCCTCGAAGTTACCGAAAGCGGCTTTGGCACCAAGTTCATAGCCAGTTGCCGTGAACTCCTTGGTCGCACATGGGCTAACCGAGCAACTGGTGCTCTGAGTCACCAGTCCGCCCCAAAGTTTGCCGACCGTTGAGCCCGCCTTGAAATCATAGTTGGCTATCGCCTGGATACCCGGTGTGCTGGTTTCGTCGCCGGCAAAGCTGCTTGGCTGAAAAATACCAACGGATGCCTGGAAGCCACCCATAGCAGGCGTTGTATAGGTAATTTGCGGCTGGAAACCGGTGTACATGTAGCCGTGACCAATCATCCCGAAGGTTGTGTTGTACGGGATGCCGGCATTGCTGGTACCACCAACGCCGATCAGGGTCATGTCGGAAAGGATGATGTTCTGGCCGAAGAGGCCAATGTCACGACCGAACTTGAGCGTACCCCAATCGTTGTTACCAAACTGAAAGTAAAGGTTGCGGGTATCAATCTGGCTGTAGGGATCAACGTTGCCGGCGCCCGCTGCATTGTTGCCGATCGGCAAGCCAATCACCTGAGAGTTGCTGTTGATGCCGGGAGCGAAGCTGATGTGCGCCTTGATATCCAGACCGTTGCTCTGGGTAGTCATGACGAAGTTGATCCAGCCCGGTAGCAATCCGTTGGTCAGCGCGCTGTTGTTTATCGTTGTCGAAGCACCTGTGGCGCGGTTGATCGATTCTGCATTGCGATAAACATAGTAGCCATTGACGGTGCCGTTAATGTCCAGCGTGACATCGTTCTGGGTAAAACTGACGGCATGGCTGCTGGCGCTGCCGCAGGCAAGCAAGGCAATAATCAAGGGACGAACTGACAAGGATTTCTTCATGGAATATCTCCGGATGTTTTGTGTTTGTTGGCTACCGGCACGACTGGTATTTCCCTCCGCGCCCTCACGTTGCAACCCGTTTCCCCCGGTGGCATCGCGTGCCAGACTTATTGCGAAGCGCGTGCCAGTTACCGAAAGACCGGAGAAAATGCCGCAAACCGGCTCTGCCAGAAGGTTCATGACAAACAGAAAAAACGCCGGAAGTAAGCCCTGCGACTGTTCAGCGTTCAACCTTTGAACACTGAACTGTTCATGTGAGCCAAAACGAAACATTGTGAAAACAAACAGAAAACGCAAAAAAGCCCGGCGAACCGGGCTTTCTCAAAACCGTGCTACAGGCAGATCAGAAGGCGTAACGCGCGCTCAAACCAAGCAACCAGTTGCGGCCCGGTGCCGATTCGTAGAAACGCCCATTGCCATCACCGACCACCACCGAACCGACGTACTGACGGTCGAAGATATTGTCGAGACGAAGGAAGCTGCGCAACTTGAAGGCTCCCAGTTGCTTGTCGATACCCAAACGCAGGTTGGCAATGGCGTAACCCGGCGCCGCCTGCTGGGTGTTGCTGTCTTCGACGTAAACCTTGCTACGCGCGATGGTTTCGACGGCACTATGAAAACCGCTGGGAGCATGACGCCAGGCCAGTTCGCCAAACAAGGTGTGAGTTGCGACACCGGGCAGGTGCTTGCCCGCTTCAACAACGGTTGCCGCACCGAGCACGGTAGTCGCGAAGGCTTCGTCATAGCGCGCATCGAGTCCGGTATAGGCTAGGCGCGTACTGAATCCACCCTGCCAGCGACTGTCGAGGGCGGCCTCCAGACCACGGCGTGTCGTCTGGCCGGCATTGCGATAGCTGGTGCGACCGCCGCTACTTGAAGAAACCACTAGTTCATCGTCAGTCTTGATCTGAAACAACGCCACATCGACTCGACTGTCATTACCGACGAAAGCCTTGATGCCCGCTTCCAGATGGTTGCTGGTCGCCGCCTTCAGATCGTAACTAAAGCTGCCGCCCGGGCCGGAATAAAACAGTTCGTTCAGGGTTGGCGTTTCGAAGCCACGCGCAGCACTGACATAGATATTGGTAGCCGGCGTCAGTTTATAAAGCGCTGCCAGCATCGGTGTTGTCTTGTCGTAGCTGACACTGCCGCTGTCATTCCCGTTGCCGGTCGTGATGTAGTG
>CAXYZX010000079.1:0-11896 GCA_964293845.1 uncultured Dechloromonas sp. | reverse complement strand
GGCGATGCAGCCTGGCTGCGGGCACGAGAAAAGCAGCATGGCAACTTGAACGATGTGGTGCGCGAAGCCAGCGAACGGCTGATGGGCAAAAACAATTAATTTCAGGAGAAAAAAATGATCCGCCGGTTGCCTGCAGCCTTGTTGTCACTGTTCATCGCTACGGGCACATGGGCGGCGAACTCGACCTGTCAATTTGAGCAGGTGCCGGTCGGCCCACAAAAACTGGGCCCCTGGATCGACAAGAGCAACTGGCTGGCCATTGAAAACCAGCGCCTGACTTTACAGGCCGGCGAAGTGTTCATGCCCACCTGGCGGCTGGCCCCGGCTGGCGATGGTCAGCGCACGGCCGTGAAGCAACGCCCGATAGATGATTTTCCGGTTGTCGATCCGCTTGATGGCAGCCGGCGCGACCTCGCATTTCTGCTCGACAGTCGCCTCTATGCCGACGGCGTCGTCGTCCTGCACAACGGTCGGGTCGTGGCAGAGCGTTATCGCAATGGGCTGACGCCTGACAAACCCCGATTATTGTTGGAGGCAACCCGTCCTTTACTCAATCTGCTTGGGGCAATGAGCGTCAGCCAGGGCAAGCTGGCCGCCGACAAGTCCGTGATTCGCTATCTTCCCAGCCTCGCTGTCTCCACTGGTCTGCGCAAAGTGGCGATACAGCGTTTATTGGAAAACAAAGAGCATCACGCTTGGGCTCCGGAGGAGGTTAACGATTGGCAGCGGGCCAGCGGTTGGATTCCGAACCAAGCCAATAGCGGCATCCGTGCTTGGCTATCTCAATCAGGGCGCTGGGAAAAGCCATTGGACGAGCGGGAGGCATCGCTATTCAGCAGTTCACCCGATGACGATTTGTTAGCTTGGACATTGGCAGAAAGTAATGCCATGCCACTCTCCAGGCTATTCTGCGAACAGCTGTTGAGCCGAACCAAAGCGGAGCATCCTGTACTCTGGGTCAGTGACGCACAAGGGGTCGAATTGGCGTCTGGACTGGGTTTGGCTTTGCGGGATTTTGCAAAGTTGGGACAACTGCTTGTCGAGGCTCGTAGCAGTCGCAGCCGCGCCAAGATTCCCGGCTGGTTCATCGAAACGCTAACTGCTTCTTCAGGCGTGCGCTCGACGGAAGTCAAGGGGCTTTCCAAGGGTAGTGAGCGGCGCTACGGTTTTGTGCACCTGGGAGGATCGCGGAATCGTGTAGCCTTGATTGGCGCTCATGGGACAAGTCTGTACATCGATTTTGACAAACGCCTGGTCATCGCTTTTTACGCCACTCGCCCAGGAGAAAATACACCTGAAACATTGGCCTTGCTTGAGCAAGTTTGGAAAGCCATTGACCGAACAATGGCTTTGCCGGAAAAAGGCAGAAATCCCTGAGCCTTGAAAAACATTCTGCTTACCCCTGATGGTATATGCAGGTCGATAAGCTCAGTAGCCTACTGAATCTGAAATACGGAGCCAGAGTTAAAATTTCCCAAGTTTGCGATAGAGCGTGTTGCGACTGATCCCCAGCTTGCGTGCTGCTGCTGAAATATTGCCGCCCACGGTGTCCAGTGCATGCAAGGCTGCCTGGCGGCCGATTTCTTCCAGGCTGCCCTGGTTGCTTTCGAGCGGTGCGGCGGCCCACGGGTCGTAAGGGCGTGTTGTCTGGATGACATTGCCGGAGAACGGCATGGTTTCAAACAGTTCTTCCGGCAGATGGCTTTCGCAGATCAGGGTTTCGCCCTCATCGAGCAGGGCAATTGCGACCCGGATGACGTTGAACAGTTGGCGGATGTTGCCGGGCCAGTCGTATTTTTCCATCGCCTGCAGCGCACTTTCGGAGAAGCGTACAGGAGTCCGGTCGCCGGCTTCGGCAGCGGCCAGTTTGGCGACCATCTGCCGGATGTCGGTGCGTTCACGCAGTGCCGGCAAGGTGACACACAAACCATTCAGTCGGTAGTAAAGGTCTTCGCGGAAGGTGCCACGCGCGACTTCTTCGCGCAAACGGCGGTGCGTCGCACAAACCAGCGAGATGTCGACCTGTATTGACCGCGTGCTGCCCAGCGGTGTCACACAGCGTTCCTGCAGTACTCGCAGCAGGCGGGCCTGTAGGTTGAGTGGCATATCGCCGATTTCATCGAGGAAGAGGGTGCCGCCGTGTGCTTGTTGAATCTTGCCTGGGGCGCCTTCCTTGCGCGCGCCGGTAAAGGCGCCGCCCTGATAGCCGAAAAGTTCTGACTCAATGAGGGTTTCCGGGATTGAGGCGCAATTAAGCGCGACGAACGGTCCACTGTGGCGTGGCCCGCTGTTGTGAAAGGCTTTGGAAAAAATTTCCTTGCCGGCACCGGACTCACCCTGAATGAGAATGGGAATATCGCGGCCCAGTATGCGGCGGGCGCGGTCAATGGCCATTTGCAGGCGGGCATCGCCAGTATTCAGGGTGTCCAGGGTCGGGCCGTTGACGGTCGGCGTGTCGGGGCGGCGCGGGGCGCGTGCCACCGGCACTTCATCGTAAAGGCGGCCAGCGGCCAGCGGTGGAAGTTGGCCGCGCATCTGCATGTGGATACTGCGTCCATTGACGTTGATTTCGCAATTGGCTTGAGGGTGGTTGCGCAAACGGTCGATGAGTGCTGCCAGGTTGCTCTCGAACACCATGGAAAAATCACGGCGTACCGCGTCAACCTGACGGATGCCGAGGATTTCAGTGCCATTGCGATTGATGGCTAATACTTGGCCGTCGGGAGAAACGGCAGCGAGGCCTTCCTTGGGGCTGCCCAAGTAGTCGGCGCGGCTATGGAAACTGACGATGATGTCGCCGCCATGCATGGCTTCGAACAGGCGCTTTTCGACGATCAGTGATGAGAGTCGGACCAAGCCCAGGGTATGGTGCTGCTGGCTTCGATAATCGCCGGAAATATCGAGGACACCGATCAGGCGACCATCGGGGCCAAAGATCGGACTGGCGCAACAGGTCAGGAAGTTGTTACGCGCCATGAAGTGTTCGCCGCCCAGCACGGCGATCGGCATTTCTTCGAGCAGCGTGGTGCCGATGGCGTTGGTGCCGCGCTGGTTCTCATCCCACGACGCACCGGCGGCCAGGGCAACACGGTCAGCGCGATTCAGAAAATCAGCATCGCCCACGGTTTCGAGAAGCAGGCCGTTGGCGTCGGCCAGAATGACCATGCTGCCCGATTCGCGAATTTGTTCGTATACGTGCTCCATGATCGGTCGCCCTTGCAGTAGCAGGTAGCGATTGCGCTCCTGCTCTGTTTTCAGGGCAACACGATCAAGGCCTTCGATGATCGGCAGTGGATTGTGTTCATCCAGTCCGAAACGCCGGCAGCGTTCCCAGGAGCGGGCAATCTGTGTCGCAACCAATCCATCAGGAAGCGTCCCCTGATCGAAGAAAAGCTGCCTAGCCTGTTGTAGTCGCAGATCGTGCGAGTCGGCCAGCATTTGAAGTTTTCCCATCTCTCCTCCGGTGTTCCAAAGTCTGTTTTTTGTTATTGCTTCATAAAGTAGCACCTGTCCTTTTGGGTAGCAATGTGCTCAACACTCTTATGGAACAGTTCAGCAAGTGGCGTGCCAGGCACCGATCAGTTCAAAGCGCGCCATGCCTGTAAGACCCGCCCCTTCGCATGGCGTTCGTCAGGCTGGAAAAGCACCCAGTGCCGAGTACCTGGCACAAGCTTTGCAGAATGGATGGTACTGAGGCAGACCCGTCATCAACAAAAGGAGACATTGTGAAACATAATTTGCGAAATTTTGGCGCTATTGCTGCTATTTTTATTACTTTAGTCAGTGTGCCAGAGGTTTTTGCTCACGGTGATGTTGTACCACAAGCCGTCGACACCACTGGAATGAAGAATCTGGGGGCCGACTGGCAGGCAGCCAATCCTTTCCGCAAGGACAAGACCGCTATTCGTATCGGCGATTCGGCCTTCAACCAGAACTGTGCGCGTTGCCACGGCTTGGGCGCCATTTCCGGCGGTATCGCACCCGACCTGCGCTTCCTGCCACTGGGTGACGAAGGTGATGAGGTGTTCATGCAGCGTATCCGCAAAGGCGCTGTACGCGATGGCCGTGTTTACATGCCGCCCTTTGAAGGCACCTTGAGTCAGGAAGCCATGTGGGCGATCCGTACCTGGCTGGAAACCGTCCATGAAGACTGATCGCCGCCTCTGGCTCAAGGCTTTTGCCAGCCTGCCGCTGATCGCCGCACTGCCGGCGGCGGCTAATTCGCTGGAGATTATTCGCCAGCGTGGCCGCCTGCGCATTGCTGTCTATAACAACTTTCCGCCCTATGCATTGGCTGGCGGCAAAGGCATCGACGCCGATCTCGGTAGAGCACTTGCCGAAAAGCTCGGACTGGCGCCGGAAATCGTTGGCTTTACTGCTGATGAGGACATGAACGATGACCTGCGCAACATGGTCTGGAAAGGGCATTACCTGGGCACTCAGCCGGCCGATGTGATGATGCATGTGCCGGTCGATGAGCATCTGGCACGCGCCAATGACAAGGTTCGTATCTTCGGTGCCTATCATCGTGAAACCCTGGCCCTGGCGCGTAATCCGCAGCGCGTTCAGGCACTCTCGGGTTCTGCCGCAATCGCGCTGGAGGTATTCACCCGCGAAAAAATTGGTGTCGAAACGGCTACTCTGGCCGACTCGTTTTTGCTCGGCGTGCTAAACGGCAGATTGCGCGAAAACGTTGTTCATTTTCGCACCGTTGCTGAGGCGGCCAAAGGATTGTCTGACGGCGCCGTTGCTGCCGTGCTGGCGCCGCGTGCCGAGCTTGAAGCCGCGCTCAAGGGCGATAGCCGCATGGCGCTTGAGACACCGACACTGGGTGAGCTCAAGATTAACGGCTGGCCCTTGGGGATGGCGGTCAAGGCTGAGGAGTTGGAGCTTGCCGAAGCCATTGGCGGTGCACTGGCTGAGCTTAAACGTGACGGTGCGGTGGCAGCAATCTTCAAGCGTCACGGCATTTCTCACCTGTCTGGCTGAGGGCAACCATGAAACGCTTCAAGCCCAACTATCTGGTGCTGCTGCTCGCTTTTGCCATGCCGGCAGTCGCCGAACCGCTGGCTTATGTACCCAATGAAAAGTCAGCGACGATCACTATTATCGACACCGCCAACGACCAGACACGAGGCCAGATTCCGGCCGGTGTCAGGCCGCGTGGTATCGCTGCCGGTGCCGATCATCTCTACCTCAGCGATGGTAAAACCGGCAGCTTGCTGATTGTCGATAGGCGAGCCGGCAAACTGGAACGCAGTGTCCCGGTCGGTGATTCGCCGGAGGGGGTGAGCCTCTCGGGCGATGGCAAGTTGCTGGCCGTGGCAGTCGAAGACGACAACAGCGTTGTGCTGCTCTCTGCCCCGCAAGGCAAGGAACTGGCACGCATCAAGGTGCACGGGCGTAATCCGGAGCACGCGGTGTTCAGCCCCGATGGCCGCTGGCTCTACGTCAGCGCCGAAGAGGCCGAGCAGGTCGATGTGATTGACGTTGCTGCGCGCCAGCAGGTGGCCAGCATTGCAGTAGGCAAGCGACCGCGTGGCATTGCCTTCCTGCCTGACGGTAGTCGCGCCTATGTTGCCAGCGAGGTGGCCGGCAAGGTCTACGCAATCAACGTTGCCGAACGCCGCGTCATTGCTGAAATCACTGCCGGACAGTACCCGAACGGTGTTGCGGTCCACCCCGCCGGGCAACGTATATTTGTCTCCAACGGCCGTGATAGCAGCGTGATGGCCATCGACACCTCCAGCAATACCGTCGTCGCCACCGTCGAGGTCGGCAAACGGCCGTGGAATATGGCGCTGACGCCGGATGGCAGCAAGCTCTACGTCGCCAATGGCCGCTCGAATAGCGTTTCGGTGATCGACACCGCCAGCTTCAAGAAACTGCACGATATCGAAGTCGGCGAACTGCCCTGGGGTGTCAGCATACGATGAGCCAGCAACGCTATACCTTGCCCGCCATCCTGCTCCATTGGGCGCAGGCCATCGTCGTGCTGTGGCTGTTCTGGCTGGGCTGGACGATGACTGATCTGCCCAAGGGGGCAGAGCGCACTGCCGCTTACGGCCTGCACAAATCGCTGGGCCTGCTGGCGCTGTTGCTGGTGCTTATTCGCCTGCTCTGGCGGCGCCGCCATCCGGCGCCGCCGACCCTGTCCAGCGGCTGGGAAGCTCGTCTGGCGACTGCTACCCATCATGCACTCTATGCCTTCCTGTTCCTCGCCCCCGTTGCCGGCTACCTGGCTTCATCCTTTACGCCCTACGCCATCAAGTTTTTTGGTATTGAACTACCCAAAACTGGCTGGCCGGACGAGTCGCTCAACAGCCTATTCAAGCTGCTGCATGTTGTTTTCGTTTGGTCCGGTGCCGGCCTGATCGTCTTGCATATCGCCGGCGGACTCAAACATGCGCTGAAACGTGACGGTACGCTGCAACGCATGTTGCCCGGCAGTTGTTCAAAAACTGAACAACTGCTCCATGCTAGAGCAAAGTGTTCTGACTAAAGTCATATCAACTGTTGCGGTCAACGGTTGAAAACGAGCAAAAAATGCCACCTCCGGGTGGCATTTTTGTGGGCGAGTGGGGTGAATGATCTAAAAATATGTGGAGGCAAACCGCGATTCTGAGTGCCTTGTTACGCCGTGTTATGCTTTCCGGCCAGCTTTTACGGCGTATCTAGTGAGATCGCCGAGCTACTTTACCTTGCGTTCTTGAATGCCGACGACGGTGATAACGATAATTCAGGTGCTTTGCTTTTTGACTGTGGTGGCTGCGTTGGCTTTTGCTGGCAAGTTACCGGGGAGCATTGTGGGGGTTTATCTCGCTGCCAGTCTCGTTGCGTTTGTGGTTTACGCTTGGGACAAGTCGGCGGCGCAGGGCAATCGCTGGCGAACCAAGGAAAGCACGCTACATCTGATTGCACTGTTGGGTGGTTGGCCGGGAGCACTGTTGGCGCAAAAGCTGTTACGCCATAAATCGAAAAAGCAGTCGTTTCTCGTGGTGTTTTGGGCGACAGTGTTGATCAACTGTGGCGTGCTGGGCTGGTTGTTGATAGCGCCAGGGATTGGGCGGGGGTAGAGCAACCCCCGCGGTCCCCCCTTGTCAGGGGGGAGGTGACGGTATGTCTATTCCAGTGCCAGTATCCACTTGATTGCCGCATGCAGGTCGTCGTCGCTGATCTTGTCGGCAGGGTGGGCGAGCATGGGGATTTCACCCCAGTTGCCGCTGCCGCCGGCGCGGACCTTTTCAAACAGCTTGCCGGGGGCGCCACTGTCGCCACGATATTTGGTCGCAACATCCTTGTAGGCGGGACCGACGCGTTTCTGGTCGACGGTATGGCAGGCGACGCAGCGGGCTTTTTTGACGATGGCTTCCGAGGCTTTGGCCTGGCTGGAAAAACCGATGATTGCTCCGGCCAGCAGGGGGAGCAGGGTATGGGTCAGTTGCTTGTTCATCTTGTTCCTTTACTTAAACGAGGCCGGCAGCCTGCAGTTCGGCCCATTCGGCATCGGTGAACAGCCGGGATCGAGTGTGAAAGGCCTTGCCGGTGTTGCCTTCGAGAGAAAACGTGCCGCCGTGGCCGTCGACCACATCGATGATCAGTTGCGTGTGCTTCCAGTATTCATACTGCGAGGCGCTGATATAGAAGGGCACGCCGCCGATGTTGCCGAGGTGGACGTCGTAGGGGCCGATGGTCAGGTCAGTCGGCAAATAGCAGTTGGCAGCGCTGTTGTCGCAGCAACCACCGGATTGATGAAACATCAGCTCCGGCCCGTACTGCTCTTGCAGAGTGGCGATCAGCGCGAGGGTGAGTGGGGTGGCAATGACGCGGTCGACCATCGATTTCTCCTTAAAAAAGGGGGGCGGTTGCCCGCCCCCTGAAATTACCCACTAGACGATGGGCAAGTGGAGGAGATGCACGGTTTAGAAGAAGCCCAGCTTGCTTTCGCTGTAGCTGACAAGCAGGTTCTTCGTCTGTTGGTAGTGGTCGAGCATGACTTTGTGGGTCTCGCGGCCGATGCCGGATTCCTTGTAGCCGCCGAACGCTGCGTGCGCAGGGTAAGCGTGGTAGCAGTTGGTCCACACGCGACCGGCCTGGATGGCGCGACCCATGCGGTAGGCGACGTTGCCGTTACGGCTCCAGACGCCGGCGCCGAGGCCGTAGATGGTGTCGTTGGCAATCGCCAAGGCTTCGGCCTCATCCTTGAATGTGGTCACGGCGAGCACCGGCCCGAAAATTTCTTCCTGGAAGATGCGCATCTTGTTGTGGCCCTTGAACAGGGTCGGCTGGATGTAGTAACCGCCGGCCAGGTCGCCTTCGAGTTGGGCGCGGGCGCCGCCGATCAGGCACTCGGCGCCTTCCTGCTTGCCGATGTCCATATAGGACATGATCTTGCTCATCTGTTCCTGCGAAGCCTGGGCACCCATCATGCAATCGGTATCGAGCGGGCTGATCTGCTTGATCGCAGCGACGCGCTTGAGGACGCGTTCCATGAACTTGTCGTAGATCGATTCCTGAATCAGCGCACGGCTCGGGCAGGTACACACTTCGCCCTGGTTGAAGGCGAACAGCACCATGCCTTCGATAGCCTTGTCGAGGAAGCTGTCATCCTTGTCCATGACGTCGGCGAAGAAGACATTGGGTGACTTGCCACCCAGTTCCAGCGTCGCCGGAATCAGGTTGTTGGCGGCGGCCTGGGCAATGACGCGGCCGGTGGAGGTGGAGCCGGTGAAGGCGATCTTGGCGATGCGCTTGCTGGTGGCGAGCGGCATGCCGGCTTCGCGACCGAAACCATTGACGATGTTCAACACGCCGGCTGGCAGAATGTCAGCGATCAGTTCAGCCAGGATCAGGATCGAGATCGGGGTTGATTCGGCCGGCTTGAGCACGACACAGTTGCCGGCACCGATGGCCGGGGCCAGTTTCCAGGCCGCCATCAGGATCGGGAAGTTCCACGGAATGATCTGGCCGACGACGCCGAGTGGCTCGTGGATGTGATAAGCCATGGTGTTTTCGTCGATTTCCGAGATGCCACCTTCCTGCGAACGCAGGCAGCCGGCAAAGTAACGGAAGTGGTCGACGGCGAGCGGGATGTCGGCATTCAGGGTTTCGCGGATCGGCTTGCCGTTATCAACGGTTTCGGCATAGGCCAGACGTTCGAGGTTGGCTTCCAGGCGGTCGGCGATCTTCAACAGCACATTGGCACGGTCGGCGGCGGAGGTCTTGCCCCAGGCCGGGAAAGCAGCGTGGCCGGCATCCAGAGCCATTTCGATATCTTCGGCGCTGGAACGGGCAACCTTGGTGTAAACCTTGCCGTTCACCGGGGTGACTACATCAAAGTATTCACCCTTGGTTGGGGCAACCCACTTGCCACCAATGAAGTTGTCGTACTGGGCCTTGTATTCGATTTTGGCACCGGCTTGGCCGGGAGCGGCATATAGCATGTTTGTCTCCAGATTCTTGAATTGAGTTGCGGATGATTGATTCAAGACCAGCAGGCCGTGGTTCAGGAGAACATTGGTACCTGCCGTGACTCGTGCCTGATAAGTCGCATGCTATGTGCCAGACCGGGTGGATCAATTCAAGCTGAATAAAAATTGCTTAAAATCAGTTGATTAGTCAACTTCACGGCACTCAGTGAGCTGCCCGGCATGAAGTGATGCTGATCAAATATGGAGCAGTTGTTCAGCGTTGGAGCGGCACCAGTCGAGGCCTGGTGCCCGCTGGTGATTGATTAGTCAGACCGCTGTTGTTTGCCCGAAAGGCATTTGAGCAACAGCTCGTACAAGGTGGCGGGATCAATCGGCTTGGTCGTGAAATAGTTCATCCCGGCAGCAAGGCAGCGCGCCTTGTCCTCGGCAAAGGCATTGGCAGTCAGCGCGATAATCGGCAGGCTGGAGCAGCCGGGCAACTGACGAATCCGTCGCGTTGCTTCCAGACCATCGCTTTTGGGCATCTGCATGTCCATCAGAATCAAGTCATAGGTGTTTCGACTAGCGAGTTCTACAGCCTGTTCGCCATCTTCGGCCGAGTCGAACCGCATGCCAACATCGGCCAGCAGCATCTCGGCAATTTCACGATTGATCGGCTCATCTTCGGCCAGCAAAACGCGTGCTCCGCTAAAGGAGGCCCTCAAGCTGGCCTCAGTATCGAGCGCTTTTGGCAAGACCGCTTCCGGCGCGGCCAGTGATTTTTTCAGCCAGGCGGTGAACCAGAACAGGCTGCCTTGATTCTCCACGCTGCGGACCCCGGCATCGCCGCCCATGGCTTTGGCAATTTTTGCGGTGATTGCCAGACCGAGTCCGGTACCGCCATATTTTCGTGTCGTCGAGTTGTCGGCTTGTTCGAAGGCGGCGAACAGGCGGCTCTGTGCTTCCGGTGAAATGCCGATGCCTGTATCGCTGACTTCAAAGCGCAGTAGCACGCGCTCGGCATCTTCTTCAATTAGCGCGGCACGCAGGATGACATTACCTTTCTCGGTGAATTTGACGGCATTGCTGGCAAAGTTGAGCAAGCCTTGTTGCAGGCGGGTGGGGTCGCCAAATAACTGGTGGGGCAGATCGGCGAGCTCGATGACAAGTTGCAGTTGCTTGGCGTTGGCTGTGTCGCGCAGCATCGAGCAGACGTTTTCAAACAGGCTGCCCGGGTTGAAGGGGATTTCTTCCAAAGCCAGCTTGCCGGCCTCGATTTTTGAAAGGTCGAGCACCATGTTGATGACCTGAATCAGGTGATCGGCGGCTGATTCAAGTTTGTTGAGTCGCTCAAGCTGAGGTGGCGGCAAACCGGCTTTGCGGATCAGATAGCTCATGCCGCTGATGGCATTGAGCGGTGTCCTGATTTCGTGGCTCATGTTGGCGAGAAAGGTGCTCTTGGCCTGACTGGCGGACTCGGCAGCTTCCTTGGCAATGAAAAGGTCAGCGGTTCGCTCGCTGACGCGGGCTTCCAGGCCGGCATTGAGTTCGCGCAGTTCATGTTCGATACGGCGAATTTCGGTGACATCTTCCATGACCCAGATGAGAAATTGCTGTCCGCCGAAGCGCATCAACTGGATGTAGATTTTACATAGCAATAAGGTGCCGTCGCCGCAACGTAGCTGAGCCTCCTTCAGGACTTGCCCGCGCAGGACGTTGCGCAGCAGTTCATCGCGATCAGCAATCGAGCACCAGATGTCGATTTCCTTGCCGCTGTGTCCTATTACTTCCGCTCGCTGGCGCTTGAACATCCGTGTCCAGGCCTGGTTGACGTCGACAATGATGGAGTCTTCGTTCAGTTCGCTGAACAGCATCGGTACCGGCGAAGCATTGAAGACGGCCAGGGACTTTTGTTCGCGTTCGAGAATGCTGTTCGCCATCAGACCGATATCAGCGGAGAGATTATTAAACTCCGTAATTCGTCCGCGCGGCCATTGACTGATCTGCTCACCGACAGCAACCTGATGTGCTTGGCTGACTATGCCCGATAGCGGGCGTAAGAGCCGCGCAGCGCCATAAATTGCAAGCAGTGAGCCAATCAGTAGCGAGGCCAGAAAGCCGCCGCAAACGATCAGTACTGTTGCCCGGATTTCGGGGTGATCGAGCCCGGCCGGCAGGCGGGCGATGAAAGACCAGCCGAGGGCTGTCGAGCGCGCGCCGCCGACATAGAAGTGGCGGCCGTCAAAAGCAAACTGGGTGGGCAGGGCTTCACCTTTGAGTACCGCCCGCAGCAGTGGCGACGAATAAAGGTTGAGTCCGCCCATCAGCGTTGAGGACTCGGTATCGGCCAGTAGCTCGCCGCGTTGGTCAATTACCCAGATGGCTCCGCGCTGCCGGTCTCCTTCTGCTTGCCGGACAATATTGAGCAGGTAGGTCAAGGGAATTTCGGCAAGCAAAACCTCGCCGCTTTCCAGCGGCAAACTCAG
>CAXYZX010000078.1:0-11957 GCA_964293845.1 uncultured Dechloromonas sp. | reverse complement strand
CGAAAAGGCCAGCGCAATGGTCATTGCAAATGGAGGTGGTGACATTTGAAGTCAGGCGGTCGATAACTAGCGCCCCGAACCAAGAAGGAGATTGACCTCGAATTCTTCACGCAGTTCAGCAGCAGTGGGTGGATAGGCAGCTATCAAAGAATGCAAGTCTGTCCTATGCTACGGTAGTAAATGGAGGTGAAACATGCCAGTTTTTCCAAAGCCCAAGTTTGCCTTTGAATACGATCTGAGCGCGGAGGTTGGCCGCCTGCGAAAGCACAAAAATGTGCGCGCAATTCCCAAACGAGAGCAAGCCAAACTTATGGTAGCCACATGGAATATTGCGAACCTCGGCGCCCAGCAGCGGCGAGATCAAGACCATTCGATCATCGCCGAGGTTGTCAGCTGGTTCGACATCATTGCGGTGCAGGAATGTCGGGAGAACTTTGGCGATCTGTTCGAGATACAGAAAAAGCTTCCGAAGTCTTACCGCATCATCATGTCTGATGCATCGGGAAATAATGAGCGGATGGCGTTTATCTATGACAGCAGGAAGCTCTCCATCCTGGAGGAAATTGGCGAGATCGCTTTTTCGCCTTCAACTCTCAAGTCGATCAAACTTCCCGGAATAGATGCTCAGTTCAACGGCTTTGACCGCACACCGTATCTGGCTGCATTTGCAGTAGGTGATACGTCCATGATGTTCGTCAATGTCCATCTGTATTTCGGGGACGAGAAGCCGGTATCAATGGCACGCCGATCATTGGAGACATTCGCGGTGGCCAAATGGGCGGACCTGAGAAAAAGGAGTTCTTATTCTTTCACGCGTGAGCTGGTGGCCCTGGGGGACTTCAATATGCCCAAATGCGAGCCTGGTGATCCAATCTACAAAGCCCTTACAAAACTCGGCCTCGAACTCCCGGAACATTCCTCTCAAATTGCCTCGAGCATCAGCAATAGCGCAAACTACGACCAGATTGCCTTTTTTCCGGAGACGACACGTAATCATTTCACCGGAAAGAAAGGCGTGTTTGATTTCGATGCGGTGATCTTCCCTGATCTATGGAAGAACGGGGCAAACATGAAGGACTTCAAAACCTACCTGCGCTACTACATATCTGACCACAGGCCGATGTGGGTGCAGTTGTCGATTTAAAAGCGGGTAGTGCGGCATGACGATAGTTCGGACCTGCTTGTGTCAAAACTGTTGATCTGGATCATGGGGAAAATGCTGTGGGAGGCGCACTCTTCTTCCTGTTCGCTATCCTTTCGGTAGCGCTACGAAAGCGACATGTTTTATCTCCAATATATTTTGACGGTGGCTTGGGCCACCGTTTTTTTGAGCACCGCGAACGCAACGGAAACGGCTGAATACCAATTCCAGCGACTGGCAGCGGAGGTGCGCGCCAATCAAAAGCCGGTTGTTGGTGACTTGATTGAAGTCGACATCGATTTGCTCTCCAGTCCTGGCTTTAGCGTCGAGCAGATCGGTGATTTGGCCGAAATTCGCTATCGTATGGCCTTCAATAACATTGCTGAGGGCTGGAGTTGGCAACCGCTAGCAAATGTTGCGGTCGACGACTATTATCGTTTCAAATTTCTGCCCTTGCAGTCGGTGACCGAAGCGCGTGGCGAATACGCCTTTGAGGACATGATAGGCGACATTCAGCAGATGAAAGTAGTCTGGCGCTACGACTACTTTCTGGCTTTCGAAAACCTTTATGATTTCTATCCACGCGTCGTTGATGACGATGCAGGCTTTGTCGCCCGCGTGCCGTTGAGCAAGGCGCAGAAAGTAGTCATGCGCGCCACGGCCCGCCTGATCGAACCGGTGATTAGCGAGAGCACTACCTTCTGGAAAGCCGTCCACGCCAAGCCCATAGATTTCACTCTGAAAAAGCGCTATATGGTCGGCAAGCTCGAAACGGTTTCTTTTATTGATGGCGAGAGTGGCAAGTTGCTGCAGCGACTGATGCCGCTGTCAGCAAAGCAGTAAATCAGCGGTAGACAAGCACCGGTACTTTGGAGTGTGTCAGTACCTTGTTGGTCTCACTGCCGAGTAAGAAGCCGCTGATTCCGCGTCGACCATGCGAGGCCATGAAGATCAAGTCACAGCCGGACTTTTCAGCGGCCTCAATGATTGCTTCATAAGGAATATCGCTGGTCGCCGATGTCGTGCTGCATTCAACGCCAGCTTCAACGCATTGCTGTTGCACTTCGGTGAGATATTCATTGGCCTGCTGATCGGCAAGCTCGGCAAATTTTTCAGGTGTCGTAGGATCGATCAGTGCACCTTCCCCGAAGTAGGCGATCGGATATTCCGGCTTGGCAAAAAAGACCGTAACCCGGGCGCCAGTTTCTTTGGCAAATGACACTGCGCGGCGTGCCGTAACACGTGAAAGTTCGGAACCATCGGTCGGAATCAGGATGTGCTTGAACATGGATTTCCTCCTCTACAGGTGAGCCGAGAGTTCGGCCTTCTTGAAGATCATGCTACGCCAACTCGAAGCGAACGAAAAGCGCTGAATGCTGTGCAATTAGGGGAGCTCACCCAAAAAACGATACGTGGTCTGTGGTATAAGAAACAGGTAATTATCTGGAGTTCGTTAACATGCCCAATAGCACTTCCGCCAGCCACAATAGCATCGATATCAGCACCCTTAGTCCGCTTGAAACGGCTGGTGCAGCGATCAGCAAAAAAATCGACCCATTTGGTGTAACCACCTCATTACTCAATGCACAAATGGCGTGGATGATGCATCCGCAGGAGTTGATGCGCGCTGCTAGCGCGTTGTCAGGGGATCTCGTTGCTCTGCAGGTTCACGTCATGCGACGGGCGATGGGCATGCCGTCCGAAGATGTAATTCGGCCTCATTCGGATGACCCACGTTTTGCTGATCCGATCTGGACGAATTCAGCAACTTGGGACATCACCAAAGAATGGTATTTGGCGCTGACTCACCGCTTGCAGGACATGGCTTTTGAAACGCCCGGCTTGTCTGATAAAGAACGTCGCCGCGCTGCCTTCTGGTCTCGTGAATGGTTGAACATGGTGGCGCCCAGTAATTTCTTCTGGCTTAACCCGGTGGCTATGGAGCGTTTCGTCAGTACCCAAGGCAAAAGTCTGGGTGAAGGCATGCGTAATTTCATGCGTGACGCCAAGGCCAAGAATATTCAAATGGTCGAACCGGATGCCTTTACCGTTGGCAAGGATCTAGCGACTACTGCCGGCAAGGTCGTTTTCCGTAACCGTCTGGTTGAATTGATTCACTATGCACCGACCACAGAAAAAGTGCGTGCGACGCCTATCGTCATCATTACGCCGTGGATCAACAAGTTCTACATTCTTGACCTGACACCCAAGAAGAGCATGGTCAAGTATCTGACTGATCAGGGTTTCTCTGTCTTCATTACCAGTTGGAAAAATCCCGGAGCCGATCTTTCAGAAATTCGGCTCGACGATTACCTGCTCGAGGGGGTCAATGAGGCCGTGAATGTTGCCACCGAATTTTGCAAGGTGCCAAAGGTTCATCTGGTTGGTTACTGTATCGGTGGCACGCTGGTATCCACCTATATGGCTTGGGCCAACAAGCGCTTTGATGCTGACAAGGTGCCAGTGGCGCATTGGAGTTTATTCACTACGCTCACTGATTTTGCCCATCCTGGTGATATCGATGTATTTATCGATGAGGCGTGTATCAATGCGCTGGATGAGACGATGGCCAAGAAAGGCTATCTTGATGGTGCCGAAATGGCCACCTCATTCCGCCTGCTTCGTGCCAATAGTCTGGTATGGCATTACTGGGTGAACAGTTATCTGCTAGGTGAGTCGCTACCACCGTTTGATGTGCTGTTCTGGAACGTGGACACAACGCGCATGCCACAGGCCATGCACTCTTATTACCTGCATCAGATGTATCTGCAGAACAACCTGATCAAACGCGACAAACTGACCATTGCCGGCGAACCAATTGATCTTGATCGGATCGTACAACCGCTTTATGCCGTGACTGCCGAGGATGATCATATTGCTCCCTGGCAACAGTGCTACCGCATCCGCAAGTACGTCAACGTCAAGGCGCCAGTGCGTTTCGTACTTTCTAGCTCGGGGCATATTCTGGGCATTGTCAATCCACCTGCCAATCCACCCAAACGCGCCTACTGGATTGCCGAACCCGAGCGCAATGAACACTGGGAGCACTGGTTTGAACGTTCGGAGAAGAAGCCGGGTACTTGGTGGGAAGACTGGACTGAATGGCTAAATGGCAATTGTGGCGAACTGGTTGAAGCCTACCCGGCGGCAAACCGGAAGTTCCCGACGCTTGCCGACGCACCCGGGACCTACGTTTACGAGAAATAGCCCTTCCGGTCTGCCGGGCGAATTGGTACATTAGTCGCTCTCGGCAAAACTAGGGGCTGACATGACGATGAACGCTATGACAACCACGACGCGCAAAATGCCGCGCGCCGGGGTCGATCTACTGCGCATTGTAAAAATAAATGAGGAGATCAAGCGCGTTGTCAGCGTCTCCTTCAAGATCAATATCATGGCCCTAAATGCTATCTTTCTTGCCAAGAGAGCAGGAACTGCGGCGTTGGGCTTTGGCGTCCTGTCCAACGAATTGCGCGTCTTTTCTACAGACTTGCGCGTTTGCATGGAGTCGCTGACAGACTTGATCCATGGTTGTGTCGGCGAAGTATCCATCATTCTTCAGGATATCCGCTTTACCCGTCTGCTCGTCCAGGCTGCAGAACTGGCACCGAAATCTGCTGCGCCATCCGTGCTCGCTCGCCGCCAAGCTGAAAACGACATGCATGCCGGCAAGCTTGCCAAATTACGCAACCAGCTAAAAAGGGCCCTTGAAGACGCTTTTCAAATGGTTGAACTTGGTGGCGTACTGGCCAAGTCGGCCAAAATTGAAGCGGCCTACGGGCAGTCATTTGCCATGCCGCTGGCCCAAGTCTCTGGCGAATTTGATGGCATTGTCGAAGAGATTCGCGCGTCGCTTGAGTCGCTGCGGCGCTCGGCGTTTTTCACCGGACATTGAGGGAACGGAAGATGAAAACGACAGAAACAATTTTTCAAGACGGCACGCACAAATGGGTGGCGATTGTTCGTGATCCGGACAAGCAGAATTACCTGGTCGATACCAATGAGTATCTGGTTACCCATGCCGGTCAGGGTATGTTGATTGATCCGGGTGGTGCCGAGATATTTCCGGCAGTTTTTTCTGCACTTTCTTCCGAGTTTGATCCATCTGCACTCAGTGCCATTTTTGCCTCGCATCAGGATCCTGATGTCTGCTCATCGCTCGCCCTGTGGCTTGAGTTCAACCCGCAGATGCATTGCTACGTGAGCTGGTTGTGGAGCAGTTTTATTCCACATTTTGGTGGTACTGCCGAGACCTTTACTCAAATACCAGACGAGGGCATGGATATTTCCTTGGCGGGCCTCACCTTGCGCACGGTGCCAGCACACTATCTGCATTCGTCAGGAAACTTCAATCTCTACGACAAGGTCGCCAAAGTGCTGTTTTCCGGTGATGTCGGTGCGGCACTATTGCCCGCCGATCAGAACTCGCTATTCGTTGAGAATTTTGACAAGCATATCCGCCATTCCGAAGGTTTTCATCGGCGCTGGATGGGATCCAATGAGGCCAAGCGTCGCTGGTGTGAGCGGGTGTCTCAACTGGACATCGACATGCTTTGTCCGCAACATGGGGCGATCTATCGTGGTGCGGACGTTCAGCGCTTCATCAGTTGGTTTGATGATCTGCAGGTTGGTATTGTAAAAGGCTGATTGAGCAATTTTGACGGCGGTCAAGGAGTTGCAGCGCCCGCTGCGCCGAGAATGGTTGCACCCTGACCCCGCGAGAAAATAATGACGACTATCCGCACATTCATGACCGAAGATCATCGCCACTGCGATGATCTTTTTGCTGATGCCGAGCAGGCCATGAGCAAGAAAAATTTTGAAGCTGCCAAGGCTGCATTCAGTCACTTTCGTACGGCGATGCTGGCCCATTTCGATACCGAAGAAAAAACACTTTTCCCGACCTTTGAAGCCAAAACCGGTATGAGCATGGGGCCAACCCAGGTCATGCGCATGGAGCACGTTCAAATTCGTTCGCTGATGGACGATGCACTCGATACCTTGAATCAGGGGAATGCGGAAGATTATCTAGGGTTGGCTGATACGCTGGTAATCATGATGCAGCAGCACAACATGAAGGAAGAGAATATTCTTTATCCGATGTGCGATCAGCATCTGGCCGGTGAAACCCCGGAGTTGCTGGCACGTCTTGAAACAGAGCTGGGCGAAGCATGACACATCCAAAAACACCGCATGTGGTTGATGCTCGCTACATGGAACCGCCAGAGCCGTTCGTCAAAACCATGGAAATGCTCGATGCTCTGAAGCCGGGTGAAAAGATGCTGCTTCTGCTTTTCCGTGAGCCGCATCCACTTTACAAGGTACTCAAGCAGAATGGCCATGCCTACGAGGTTGAACTGGTTGCCGATGGCACCTTTGAAATCCTGATCTGGCCGTAGCCGCGGCAAGTATTGATGCAAGCCTTGCTGTCGTTCGAAAAGGCGCCGCCTTTCGCCGCGCCGCTACGTTTCTTTTTGACAGCACCGTTATTCGGCATGTTGGCTGGATTGCTTCTGCTGTGGGATGGTCCGGCTGTATTTGCTTCCCGTTGGTCGCCGGGTGCCTTGGCCGCAACCCACCTGATTACCATCGGCTTCATGATGCAGGCCATGCTGGGTGCCTTGATTCAAATTTTGCCGGTGGTTGCCGGGGTGAATATTCCCCAGCCGCTCAATATTTCTCGCTGGCTCCATATCGGCTTGTCGAGCGGTACCTTGCTACTGGCGGCAGGTTTTGTTTTTGGTCTGCCTGATCTGCTGATACTGGCCGCCTGCATGCTCGCGCTATCGATCGGTAGCTTCCTGCTGGTCGTCGGCTTTGCCATGTTCCTGGTGAGGCCAACCAGCCCTACTATCCGTGGTATTAAACTGGCCATGTTCGGAATGGCTGGTGTATTGGCGCTGGGTGTGGTTCTGGTCATGGCTTTGGCGCGCGGCTGGCCGGTTCCGCTGATCGCGCTGACTGATCTCCATGTTGCTTGGGGACTGGGTGCTTGGGGTGGTGTTTTGCTTGCTGCTGTGGCCTATGTTGTTGTCCCGATGTTTCAGCTAACGCCAGGCTATCCGGCGCGCCTGAGTTGGGTCTTTCCGTGGCTCATGCTGGCTTGTCTTGCGCTGTGGAGCATTGCGGTGTTAACCGCCATGCCCCGCGTGGGTGACGTGGCACAAGGTCTGGTCTGCCTGCTCGGCATCCTTTTCTCCGGTTTTACTCTGCGTTTGCAGTCCAAGCGTCGACGGGCGCGTGCTGATGCCACCTATCATTACTGGCAGTTGGGGCTGTGCTGTGCAATTTTTGCCCTGATTATGGGGTTGACCGCAACAGTTTGGCCGGCACTTGCCGAGCGTGCCGAGTGGCCTCTGCTGCTTGGTCTCCTCTTGCTTGTTGGGGGCTTCATTTCATTTATTGCGGGCATGTTCTACAAGATAGTGCCATTTCTGGCTTGGATGCATCTACAAAGTCTCGGTGAGGGCAAGGTGATGGCGCCGGCCATGAACAAGATACTTGCTGAAACGCTGATGCAAAGACAAATGCTTTCCCATGTTGTCGCCTTTTCTGCGCTGGTTGCTGCTGTGTTTATTCCTGAATGGATGGCGCGACCCGCGGGGTTTGCATTCATGGTCAGCAACGGTTTTTTGCTGTGGAATTTGCTGGGTGCAACGCATCGTTATCGTCAGCATCTGACGGTAATCGCCGAGAAAATGGCGGTGTTGTGACCTATTTGGCCCTGAAACATTTGCACGTCACCTGCGTTATTCTCAGCGGGCTCGGATTCTGCCTGCGTGGCTGGTGGATGCTGAGGGAGGCGCCGCAACTCAAGGCGCGGATGACCAGAGTTTTGCCGCATGTGCTGGATAGCCTATTGCTGGGTAGTGCGTTGATCTTGGCCTATCTCAGCGGCCAGTATCCCTTCGCACAGGGGTGGCTGACGGCCAAGCTCTTTGGTTTGCTGGCCTACATCGCCTTTGGCGCAGTGGCTTTGAAACGAGGCAAGAGCAAAACGGTCCGCTTGGTGTTTTTCTATCTTGCCATTCTGGCCTACGGCTACATTGTCAGTGTGGCGCTGAGTCGCTCGCCTTATATCGGTTTTTGATTCATCAGCGCCTTGAGGCCGGCAACATTTAGTATGCGAATATGCTTTTGCTGGACAGCGATGTGGCCTTCTTCCTGAAAACGTGAGAAGGAACGTGAGACGGTTTCCAGTTTGAGCCCAAGGTAACTGCCAATTTCTTCGCGCGTCATCCGCAGAAAAAAGTCTGCGTGCGAGTAGCCGCGCGCCGTGAAACGTTGTGACAGATTGAGCAGGAAAGCGGCCAGTCGTTCTTCGGCACGCATGGTGCCAAGCAGCATCATGACGCCATGGTCGCGGACAATTTCGCGGCTCATGACCTTGTGAAAATGCCGTTGCAGGGTTTGCATTTCACGTGACAGAGTTTCCAGATGAGCGAACGGAATGGCGCAAATCTCGCTGTCTTCCAGCGCAATGGCATTGCAGGTGTGGCGTTCAGTGCAGATGCCGTCGAGGCCCAGCAGTTCACCTGCCATCTGAAACCCTGTAACCTGATCCCTGCCATCCTCAAGCAGCACGTCGGTTTTGAAAAATCCGCTACGAATTGCGTAAATGGCGTCGAAAGTGGAACCGGATCGATAGAGATATTCGCCACGCTTAACCCGGCGTCGGGCTGAAACGAGGTGATCAAGGCGATTCAGTTCTTCATCACTCAAACCAAGGGGCAGGCAGAGTTCGCGCAGGTTGCAATTGGAGCAGGCGGTTTTCAGGACGGCTAGCGGCGTAGTATCTGCACTGTTACTCTGTGGAGGCGTCATCAATCATCAACCCGCGCAAGCTTGATCCAGGTCAACCGATTTTTCGGTAGAACCACACATAATCCAACCTATTATTGGTGATATGTCTAATGAATTTCGCAACAGATAACCTCGTCTTCGATCCACAGATCATTCGCCGCTTCGACGTCAACGGCCCGCGCTACACGTCATATCCGACCGCTGATCGTTTTGTCGAAGCATTTGATTCCGATGCGGCCAAGCTCTGGCTCGGTAAACGCAACATCGGCGGGATCAGCCGTCCGCTCTCATTATACTTCCACATCCCGTTCTGTAATACGATTTGCTACTACTGCGCGTGTAACAAGATCATTACCAAAGATCACGGGCGCAGCGCCAAATACTTGAAATATCTGGCCAAGGAGCTTGATCTGCAGGCGGCCAGCCTGGAAGGTCGCGATGGCGAGCATGAAGTCATTCAACTTCACTGGGGTGGCGGTACGCCGACCTTCTTGTCGCATGATGAAATGCGCCAGTTGATGGCCGAAACACGCAAGCACTTCAAGCTGCTTGATGGCGGCGAGTATTCCATTGAAGTTGACCCACGCAAGGTCGACTCGGCGACCGTCGCCTTGCTCGGTGAACTGGGCTTCAATCGCATGAGTGTCGGCATTCAGGATTTTGACGAGCGCGTGCAGTTGGCGGTCAATCGCGTTCAGACCGAGGAGGAGACATTCAATGTCATTCGCTCGGCGCGTGAGAGTGGCTTTAAGTCGGTTTCAGTTGATCTGATTTATGGTCTGCCACACCAGACAGTGATGGGCTTCAACCGCACGCTTGAGCGTGTGCTGGCGATGGATCCTGATCGCTTGTCAATCTACAACTACGCGCACCTGCCCAGCCTGTTCAAGCCGCAGCGCCGTATTGCCGAGCCGGATCTACCCTCCGGCGACACCAAGCTGCAGATACTGGCGTTGGCGATCAAGAAACTGACTGAGGCCGGTTATGTCTTCATTGGCATGGATCACTTCGCCAAGCCGGATGACGAAATGGCCGTTGCTCAGCGTCAGGGAAGGTTGCATAGAAATTTCCAAGGCTATTCAACCTATGCCGATTGCGACATGCTGTCCTTCGGTATTTCATCAATCAGCAAGGTTGGTCCGACTTATAACCAGAATGTCAAAACCCTGGACGAGTATTACGACCGCCTTGATGCGCAAATGTTGCCGGTCTTCCGTGGCATAGAGCTGAATGCCGACGATATTCTACGGCGTTCCATCATTGGTGCCCTGATGTGCCATTTCGAGCTTTCAATTGAAAGCATAGAAAGTGCGCACCTCATTGATTTCAGTAAATACTTTGCGCCCGAGTTGGAAGATTTGAAAGAAATGGAAAGCGCCGGCCTGCTCAAAGTGGAGCGCGACTGGATTACGGTGTTACCACCGGGTCGCATGCTGGTGCGCATCATTTCCATGGTCTTTGATCGCTATCTGCGTGCTGACCGCCAGCGTACCCGTTACTCCAAGGTGATCTGAAGATCGTTTGTCGGCGGCGTGCAGGTTAAACTGCACGTTTAAGATTTTGCTGATAGTTCGATGCCTGATTCGGCTTTTCTCGCCCTGTTTTTAGTCGGCCTGCTTGGCGGCACGCACTGTGTCGGCATGTGTGGCGGCATTGTCGGCGCGCTGTCGCTGGGTGCACCGGCGCGCTGGTCCATGCACCTTGCCTATAATGCTGGGCGCATTTTGTCCTACGGCATGGCGGGGGCTATTGCTGGCGCTCTGGGGGCTGCCAGTTTGACGCTTGAAGGTCAGGCGCCGGTTCGCCTGATTCTCTACCTTCTGGCCAATCTGATGCTGGTGGCACTGGGGCTCTATTTGCTGGGCGTGACCCGCGCACTCGCCTTCAGTGAACGTCTGGGCCAGAATCTGTGGCGTCATCTTCAGCCGCTGACCCGGCGCTTTCTGCCGGCGCGCAGCGTTACCCAGGCTTTTCCGCTTGGTTTGCTGTGGGGATGGCTGCCGTGCGGTCTGGTCTATAGTGCGCTGGCCACAGCGTTAACAGCGGGTTCTGCCGAACGTGGGGGGCTGATGATGCTGAGTTTCGGCCTCGGCACCTTGCCCAATCTCTTGTTGGCCGGCATTCTGTTGGCACGGCTGAATGAATTTGTCCGTCTGCCCGCCGTCCGTATCATTTCCGGTCTGCTGGTGTTGGGCTTCGGGCTATACGGCCTGCTTGGTGTCATGCGTTTGTTGCGCTGGATTTAGGAACAGGAAAACTTTATGAAAATTCTCTTGCCGGTAGACGGTTCAGAATGTTCGCTGCGTGCAGTCGAGCATCTGCTAACCCACATTACCTGGTTCCGCGAGGTGCCAGAAATTCACCTGCTTTACGTTCAGCCGCCGATTCCTATCGGTCGTGTCCAGTCGCATATTGGCAAGGAAACCTTGCACGATTATTATCTGGAAGAAAGTAAGGCTCATCTGGCGCCTGCGCAGGCCCGGCTTGATGCTGCAGCTCGCTTTCACACGACGCATGTTCATGTTGGCCAGCCAGCGGAAATTATTGCCAAAATGGCGGGCGAAATGCAGTGTGACCTGATTGTGATCGGTGGGCATGGACGAGGTGCATTGGCCAGTATGGTCATGGGTTCGGTTGCCACCAATGTTCTTCATCTGGCTGCGTGCCCGGTCCTGATAGTGAAATGAGCGAAGCCGGGAGCGGGCGTGTCGTCGAGTTTGCCATTGGCGGCATGACGTGTGCTGCCTGCTCGGCACGACTGGAGAAGGTGCTCAACCGCAAACCGGGTATTCAGGCCAATGTTAATCTGGCAGCGGAACGAGCCAGAGTAAGGCTTTCCGGTGCTGCTGATGAAGCGGCGGTGATGGAAGCAGTGGCCAAGGCTGGTTTTGTTGCAGCCGTCGTTGATGGGCAGACGCGCGAGCGTGAAAAAGCCGAAAAATTGCGCGTTTACCGCAACGAACTGCAGCGTTTCTGGATTGCCGTAGCGTTGAGCTTGCCGCTGGTTGGCCAG
>CAXYZX010000077.1:0-12029 GCA_964293845.1 uncultured Dechloromonas sp. | reverse complement strand
ATACTGGCAGGCATTGGTGTCCTGATACTCATCGACCAGCAGATAACGCAGGCGGTTCTGCCATTTCTCCTTGATCTCGGGAAACTCGGTGAACAGTTTGACCGGCAGGCCGATCAGATCGTCAAAATCCATTGCCTGATAGGCTTTGAGCGTCGCCTCGTAGGACAGATAAGCGTGTGCGGCAAGCACCTCATGATCATTGCTGACCAGTTGGCGGGCCGCTTCCGGAGAAACCAGCGCGTTCTTCCAGTTGGAGATGATCGATTGCAGATGGCGCAAGGTCGCCTTATCCACCGTTTTCGCCACGTCACTGATGATGCCGGCGCAGTCTGCCGAATCGAAGATCGAAAAGCGCGGCTTGTAACCCAGCGCCTTGGCCTCTTCACGCATGATGCGGACCCCCAGCGAATGAAAGGTCGAAATCTGCAACTGATCGGCAATCGCGCGTGACATCAGCTTGCCGATGCGCTCCTGCATTTCCTTCGCTGCCTTGTTGGTGAAGGTAATGGCGGCAACATTGCGCGGCTGAAAGGCACAATCCTGAACCAGATAGGCAATTTTCTGCGTAATGACCCGTGTTTTCCCCGAGCCGGCCCCGGCCAGCACCAGTAAAGGGCCGTCAAGATAGTGGATTGCTTCGCGTTGCTGGGGATTAAGGCCGGACATGGGTCAGAGAAAAAGCAACGCCCCGACAAGCGAGGCGCATGGGTGAGCGTAGGGCATTTTACCCTATTGCCCGTTTTGCTCCTGCACCTTACCCGCGTCGTCCACCAATGGCGTGTGCTCCCGGGTAATTGGCAAACAGACACGAAAGATCGAGCCTTTACCGATCTCGCTACTCACCTCGATGCGACCATGATGGCTCTCGACAATCCCATACGAAACCGAGAGCCCGAGGCCAGTTCCCTTGCCGATTGGCTTGGTGGTAAAAAATGGATCGAATATCTGCGGCAGATTCTTTGCCGGAATACCGCAGCCCGTATCAGCAATTTCCACCCAGACCTCTGCGCCTTGGCAGCCGGTACGGATGGTGACCAAGCCATGATCATCTATTGACTGAGCGGCATTGACCAACAGGTTCATGAACACCTGATTGAGTTGGGAAGGCACACATTCAACCAAAGGGAGTTCGCCGTACTCGCTGACTACTTCACACTTGTAGCGTAGCTCGTTCGACACGACATGGAGCGTGCTTTCAATTCCCTGCCGGATATCGGCCTGCAACCAGGTTTCACTGCTATCAATCCGCGAAAAATCCTTCAGTGATTTGACGATTTTCTTGACTCTGCCCAGCCCGTCGTGGGACTCCGCCAACAGCAAGATCACATCAGTCTTCAGGAAAGCAAGGCCAATCTCGGCCTTCACTCTGCCGACCGCAGCAAACGCAGTCGGCCACTCGGCCACGTCATACAATTCTGCCGACTCATAAGCACTTATCAGCGCCAGCAGGTCATCAACGTAGCGTTTGAGAGCGCCCAGGTTGGAACTGACAAAACTGACCGGGTTATTGATTTCATGCGCCACACCCGCAGCCAGCAAGCCAATCGAAGCCAGTTTATCGGACTGCAGCAACCGACTCTGTGCCTGCTTGAGATCGGTATTGGCCGCACTCAGCTTGGCTACTGTCTGCTCAAGCAAAACTTTGTGTTGGTGAAGTTTGAAATTGGTTTGCGCCAGTTCCAGCTGGGCGTTCGCGTAGTTCTGGTTAAGTTGAAGAACACTCTGATTGAGCCGTTCAAGCTCATCAATATCGTACTCGGCAAGCAGCACAATCTGATTACCCTGCCGGGTCACGCAACCGCGCAGGGAGCGTGTGACCCCCATATATTCGCCGAGGGTGAGCAGCCCCTGATAAAGCGTTCCACTCGGCTCGGCGGATATGCCAAGCAGCGTTGAAAAGCGTGGCTGAATAAAAAATCCAGCGGCCTGAAAACCATGCGGTAGCTGACCTTCGGCGCCAATAATCCGCATGAATCCGGCATTGGCATCGACCAACATGCCGGACTCGTCCAACGTCGCCAGCACGACGGCCTGCAAATGCCGAAGTTCGGGTAAAAACCCGCTCACTGAATCACCCGATCACCAATGAGTCGATTGGCGCAATCAAGGGCTGACTCTGCATCGCTGCTGTAAGCATCAGCCCCGACCGCTGCCGCCAGCTGATTGAAGCGGTTGATCGCCAGACCACCGACAATGACACCTGGCCGGGCGGCGCCGAGACGCTTTTCAAGCTGGATGATCACCGCCTTGACGCCTTTCAGCTGCTGGGCGAAGGATACCGAAAGTCCAAGTAACAGGGGCTTCCACTCGACCACCTGCTGAACGAGCGCTAGCGTCGGCACGTTAGCTCCCAGATATTGCACATCCCAGCCCGCCATCTGAAAGGCATCGGCCACCATGCGTAGCCCGACCGCGTGATTGTTGCCTTCGACACAGGCCAGCACTATCCGTTTGTTGACCGCTACCGGTGGCTGCGAGCGTAGCAGGGCAACCGTCATTATTGATTGAACAATCGCCGTTGCCAGATGCTCCTGAGCCACTGTCACCTGATTCGCCTGCCACTTTTCCCCGATGCCATAGAGCGCAGGTTGAATAACGTGCAGCTCGATATCAACGAGCTTGCCGCCAGCGTCGATCATGTCATTCACGATGGCCAACGCTTCATGCTGTTTGCCGGCCAGTAGCGCCGCCTCAAAGCTCGCGGCCTGTGGCCACGGGGCCGGTGACTGTTGTGGCACAAGCGCAGTGCCACTTGCCTCAACATACTTTACGCGTGCTGCGTGCAAGGCCGTGGTAACCACCTCAGCATCATCCGCCGCCAACTGGCCGGCGAAAAATTCAGCCAGCCAATCGAGTGACAGCGCCAGATGGTCGCCGGGAATCATTCTGACGGAGAGCACATCACCCAGCCAGCAAAGATAATCTACCATCGGCTGCACCAAGCCAAACTCCAGAACCGGGCGCAGAAACTCCAGATGGAAGACCAGATCTTCACGACAGGCATCGCGCCCACGCTCGCCAAACTGTTGGTAGAGCGAGCCGTGAGTGGCATAAAAACGATCAGTCACCGCACTGATCGCCGCGCCCTGCAGGTTCTGAAAGCGCCGCAGCCCTTCGGCATCAAGTGTTTTTAAAATGACCTCCATCGGCGTCGCTTTCTTAATCGGCAAACACTTCAAACAAGCGGATTTCGCTACTACCCGGGACCAGTTTCAGACCCTTGGGAATCCCTTTGTGCGCCTCATGGTACTCGTGTCCACGGTGCCAGGTCCGGTAGCTTTGCTCGTCGGTCCACCGCGTCAACAGCCAGATCTCGGCCGAATTTTCTAGCGGGCTCATGACTTCCATGCCGACAAAGCCGGGCGCGGAATCAACAAAATGCGGACGCTGGCGGAAAGCAAGCTGCACCTCATCGGCCATGCCATTGGCGATGGTGAAACGACTCAACGCAACGATCAATTTGCCTCCACTGGCCATTTTTTAGTTGAAATCGCGCCTTTATGTAACTCAAAATAGGCCATGCAAGGTTTTCTACTGACCAATTGTAATCACCCAAGTATATGCCCTCTTCAATGCCAAAAAAAACAGCCTTGCACGAGCTGACATCTCCGTTCACAAGCGAACTATCCTGACGATTGCGGCTCACATGCAACCGGGCAACACGCGATCAATGCGTAAAATGCTCCGACCTTTCACCTGCCTCCCAGAAAGAAATCGCCATGAATACATCCCTATACGAGATTCCCCTAAAAAGCCTGGATGGCCGTCCACTCAACCTGGGTGAGTTCAAAGGGCAAGTCTTGCTGCTGGTTAACGTGGCCTCTAAATGTGGTCTGACACCGCAATACGCCGGCCTTGAAAAGCTGTTTGAAGATTACAAGGCACGTGGCCTGCAGGTGCTGGGTTTTCCCTGCAACGACTTTGCCGCGCAGGAACCGGGCAGCGCCGAGGAGATTCAGAGTTTCTGCAGCACCAGCTACGACGTGCACTTCCCGCTGTTCGAGAAGGTCAATATCAATAGTGAACCCCGCCACCCGCTCTACGCACAATTGATTGCGGCACAACCCGCTGCAATCTTTCCGGCGACCAGTGATTTCCGCGCCAAGCTGGCTGAGTACAAGTGCCTGCCCAAGCTGGAAAGCGATGTCCTGTGGAACTTCGAAAAGTTTTTGATTGGTCGCGACGGCCAGGTTATTAGCCGTTTTTCGCCGGACACGACGCCGGATGATGTGGTTCTGGTGGCAGCAATTGAAGCCGCCCTCGGATGAGCAAGGCCTTGCTCACCAAGCCCGACGTCTGCCAGCCGAACGGTTCGGCAGAACTGCCGATGCTCGATGTCTACATGCCGATGATGAAATCGGCAGCGATCATCTCGGCCGGGCGCCTCGGGCTGTTCGAGGCGCTTGCCCAAGGCCCCCTGAGTTTGGCCGAATTGGCCGGCAAAATTGAGTCAAGCACGACCGGCACGCTGACTCTGGGCGATTTTCTGGTGGCGATTGGCTACCTGGAAAAGCAGAGTGAATTGTTCGCTAACACCGTCAGCACACAGCGCTGGCTGACCAGCGCCGGGCAGGTTGATTACACCCCCGGCCTTTTGTGGACACACGAAGCCTGGCCAATGATGGGCGCGCTGGGCGAGGCGGTACGGCGTGGCACGCCGGAGAAAACACTGTGGCAGGCGATGGAAGAAAAGCCCCTGCTCGGGCCGCTCTTTTCTGCCTACATGGCGGCATTTGCCCAGGATCTCGGCCCCGATCTGCTTCAGCACGTGCCAATTGGCGCGCAGCCGCAACGCCTGCTCGATCTCGGCGGTTCGCACGGCCTGCATTCGATACGCTTCTGCCAGCACTATCCTCAACTCAGCGCGGTCATCGTCGACCTGCCCAGCGCCTTGAGTGCAACGCCGTCAGCCATCGCCCAGGCAAATCAGACGGAGCGCATCCAGCTCAGTCCCGGCGACATCCTGGAGCATGACTGGGGCGGCAATTTTGATCTGGTGTTTTACCTCTCGGTGGCGCACAACAACACGGCGGCCGACAATCGCCGGGTGATCCAGCGTATTGCTGATTCACTAAATCCCGGCGGTTTGCTGGTCATTCATGAATACTTGGCCGAAACGCCGCTCAGTCCATTTGACGCCGCCTTTCGCCTGACCCTGCTCTTTGAAACCGGAACCCAGACCCATCGTCCGCAAGACTATTACGACTGGCTGGCAGCGGCCGGATTGGGCGAAGTCGCGCGCATCGACCTTGATCCGCGCGAGAAAGGTTCGCTAATCCTGGCCCGACGCCAAGCGTAGGCAGCAGGCCTGGAACCTGCTGCAGTCACGATTACACAGCGGGCTGCAACAGCGCCATCACCTCCGGCTGAACACGCTCAAGCTCGGCGAGCACCTCGGGCGGCACCCTGTCGTTCTCGATGAAGGTCTCGGCGTCTGCCGCCGAAGAACGCGGCGCAGCATCCTCGAGAATGAAATCAAACTCTTTATCCAGACTAACCGTAAACAGCCAGTCGGTTTTTCCATCCAGGTTGATGCGCACGGCTACATCTCTATAGTCTGCTGCATCGTTGGAAACTGAAACCTGTGTTTTCTTGGCCATGGTGGCACCCTTTCGCCTGACGGCATGTCTTGAAACCTTAGTTTAACTGAGCATACTTGAAACGTGTTTTGATCAGGCAGAGACAGGCCACATCCGACGTAGCGCTGAGGCCAAAACTCTCTCCAGTGACGTTATCGCTAATAGCGAATCGCCAAGGGCTAGCTGTTTGCCTTATCCCGGATAAGAATTTCCCCACGCGGCATTCACTGGATTGGAAGTATTTTTTGTTAAGTCTGTTGGCACACAGACTTGGCAACGCGTCCGATTTATTTTCCCGTATCCAACAACCCAATCGGTGAAGCTCACGCATCTCATGGTCAATGCAATCCAAACCATACCCAGTGCCTACATAGCGAGCCAGATCATCGGCATATCAACGTCTGCACAGCGGGCTAGCCTGGCGCAGTCGCTACAGGTTCTCGTAAGCACCACGGCAAATCTGAGGAGCACCGATGAGCCCCTTACTTACAACGCGACCGGATTGTTTAATACCGTTAGTTCAAGCCTGAGCGCAGCATTCAATCAATTAAGTTCAACCGCGAAAAGCGTTGCGACCACAGACGCCGCTGCTGACGAAGCCAGCCGTAAGCTGGCCGCTGCACTGGAAGCTGTCACCCTCGCAGAAAATTCGAGCGCTCTCGACAAAGCACTCGCCAAATCAGTAACCGAGCAGATTCTTGTCAACGCCCTTGCCATCGCAGCCGACAACAATTCGGGTGGTGCAGCCAACAGCAGCGAAATAAGCAAGCTGACTGAAATTGCCCAACAGTCACGCGCCACCGACAGCGCTGAAATGCTGGATGAGCTTTTATCTGCCAGTATCAGCCAGCCCGTCACATTGACGGCAGCCACTACCAACAAAGAGACTGTCAGCAAGACTGACAGCGTTGCCACACTGCCATCACTTACGCCAACAACCCAGTCCGTTACGACAGAGCCCAGCACGGTAACGACTAGCACACCAACTACGACGACAAATGTCGTTGCGACGAGCAGTGCAACAACGAACAACCCAAGTGCCATTTCTGAGGTCGTGAATACACCGGCCAGAAACACCACCTCTGACTCTGCGATGCAGGCAGTCTCCACTGTCGCGCAAAACCCCGCCTACCCCAATCTGGTCGCTAGTCACTACGTGGGCATGGCCGCTTCTATGGCACAGTCCCCCTCAGTTATTACCCCGCCGATCAGGCTCTAGGAAATAAAGCCTGCCATCGCAATTCCTGCCATCTCCGCCCTGAGCAAGCTTGGGGCTGAACCCGGGCGTGATGGCAACCCGGCCTTGGGTTACCGGCAACGCAAGACGAATTCCTTACATATGTAGGACTGCACCAACCTTCAGCACCGAGGTGCTGCATTGTTCAATGGATAAGCCAAGCTTAGGAAATACATGCCTACTCGAATAGCTGCCCTTACGGTATTTTTAATATCCGGATGTGGCATCGGTTGCCTTAATGCACTCGCTGCTGAGACACCTCCCGAAGCACCGACACTTTCGGACGCCCATCAATTTGTCGAGTCTGTTGTTTCCAACAACGGCGTGGCTGCGCTCTATACGGTAAGTAGGGATGGCGACATTCTTGGATACGTCAATTTCCCTGTTCGCAAATATAAAGGTGTCGCCTGCAATTCAGCAATCACCCTGAGCAATGGGGTAAATATCGAATTCAACTGGGCACTGGCCAACGAGGCACAAGCCAGTGACGGCCAGATTGGCATGTGGCGCAACCAAAATGTTGTCTATGAATACTTTCACATGCTGACGATTGAAGGCGGGGTTGTTGCCATACCGTCGAACAACATTCCAAAGCTGATCCTCGCGGTCAACAATGAAGTTTCCAGAAATAGATTGTCGAAAGCCATTAACTTATTGGCGTCCACTTGCCGAGGGAAATCAAAATTCGACTAGCGTCGTATGCAGGATGGCGATCTTGTTAGACATTAGCGAAGCAAGCCGTGATTGGTCGGCGATCCTGCCAAAAAAATAGGGGGATTACCGGGGGGACGAAATAAAAAACTATAGCGCTTCAAAATGTCATCCCCTCGCAAAGGGCGCGTATCTCTTGCCGCTCAATTATCTGTGCATCATCGTGCAGAGAACGGCCAGACCCGGAACTTCGTCGCTATTAGAAACCTGCCGTGCATACACGAGAACATCGTATTAAGAGTATCCTGCAATGAGTTGGGCCTTGCCACAAGAATGATTGAGCCTCCAACCCGCGCCAATCAAAAATATGCTTATCAATCTGATCAACAACATCGCCTTCCTGGTTGCTTTAGTAGCAGCAGGCCAGCTGGTTATTTCACGATTCCACAAATTTTCGCTGAACCGCCAGCTGTTGCTCGGTCTCCTGTTCGGCGGTGTGGCTTTGCTGGGCATGGCGAATCCGGTGAACTTTGCACCCGGCGTGTTTTTTGACGGTCGTTCGATTGTCCTGACGGTGGCCGGCGTGGTGGGTGGGGGCATGACTGCTGCCATCGCCGCAGGAATGGCAGCGGTTTATCGCTACCAACTCGGTGGTAGCGGTGCGCCAATTGGCCTCATGGTCATCCTGCTCTCAGCTTTGCTCGGGGCGCTGGCCAGGCATTTGTGGCTGCGGCGCAGCAGCCCACCACACCCCATCCACTATCTGGCACTGGGCGTCGTGGTGCAGTTAATGCAGTTAGCCGCCTTCACGCAAGTCCCCAATCGGGCTGGTTATGCCTTCATCGAGCAGGCTTGGTGGGTACTCCTGCTGTTCTATCCCCTCGCGACCATGCTGATGTGCCAGATCTTTCATAATTACGAGCAACAGCTTGTTGGCCGGGAGGCAGTGCAAGCGGCTCAGAATGCCGTAATTGCAGAAGAACGCGCCAGCATGGAACGCTTTCATGCCTACTTCGATCACTCCATTGTCGGTCTTGCCATCACCAGCCTGGAAAAAGGCTGGATTGAGGTAAATGATGCGCTTTGCACCACGCTGGGCTATACGCGCGATGAATTGACCTGCAAGACTTGGACGGAGCTCACCTACCCGGAAGATCTGGCACCCGACCTGGCACAGTTCAACCGCATGCTGGCTGGTGAAATCAACAGCTACGCCATGGACAAGCGCTTCATCCACAAGGACGGCCACCTGGTCTATACCCGACTGGCGGTCAGTCATGTGCGCAAACGGGATGGCAGCCTGGATTATGTGGTCGCCATGGTTGAGGATATTTCCGAACGCAAGCAAAGTCAGCTTGAACTGCAGCAGCGCGATCAATATCAGCGGGCCTTGCTCGACAACTTCCCCTTCGCCGTTTGGCTCAAGGATACTGAGAGCCGCTTCCTCGCTGTCAACCAGGGGTTCGCGCAGTTGCAAGGGGAATGCAACGCCGACGAACTGATCGGCAAGAACGATTTCGACATTTGGCCCGGCGAATTGGCCGAAGGCTATCAGGCCGACGATCGCGTCGTCCTCTCTTCCGGTGAAAAGAAGAGCGTGGAGGAGGAAATCATTGATGCCGATGGCGCGCGAAAGTGGTTCGAGACTTACAAGGCCCCGGTATTCGACGATGCTGGCAAGGTGGTGGGCACCGTCGGTTTCGCCCGCGACATCACCGAGCGCCACACTGCCGCTCTGGCCATGGAGGAAATGTCTGCGGCGCTCGCCACCTCGCGTGACTTGCTGCGGCAAGTCATCGATACCGCACCGATCCGCGTTTTCTGGAAGGATCGTGACTGTCATTACCTTGGCTGCAACCCCGCCTTTGCGCGCGATGCCGGCAAAAATGCGCCTGCCGAACTGATCGGGCTGGATGACTTTGCCTTGAGCTGGGCTGAGCAAGCCGATCTTTATCGGACCGACGACCGGCAGGTGATGGAATCAGGCCAGCCGCGACTCGATTTTGAGGAGCCTCAGACCACCCCCGATGGCGAAATTATCTGGCTGCGAACCTCCAAGGTGCCTCTGCGCGATGTCGCAGGCACGATAACCGGTGTATTGGGGCTTTACGACGACATCACGGCGCGCAAGAAAGTAGAAATCGCCCTGACCCGAGAGCGACTGTTTTCTAGCGAGACCATCAACGCCCTGCCTGGTGTTTTTTACCTGTTTGATGCCAGCGGCCGATTCGTACGCTGGAACAAGCATTTCAACGAGATAACCGGCTACAGCGACGACGAACTGGCGATGATGCATGGGCCGGACTTTTTCTCCGGACTGGATCAGGAACGAATTGCTGCGGCCATGGAGGAAGTTTTCCGGGATGGCACGACAAGCGTCGAGGCTTTATTCCAGAATCGGCAAGGGCAAGGGATACCCTATCTCTTTAGCGGCACCCGCATGGTGATTGATGGTGATGCGTATCTGCTTGGCGTCGGCATTGACATCAGCGAACGCAAGCAAGCCGAAGCCGAATTGGAACAGCATCGCGACCATCTCGAAGAGCTGGTCACGAATCGCACCCAGGAACTGGCCTTGGCAAAGGAGGCAGCAGAAACCGCCAACGTGGCAAAGAGCGCCTTCCTGGCCAATATGAGCCACGAAATCCGCACGCCCTTGAACGCCATCACCGGCATGGCCCACATCCTGCGTCGCAGTGGACTGACACCGCAGCAGACTGACAGGCTCGACAAGATTGAGGGTGCCGGAAAACACCTGCTCGAAATCATCAATGCCGTGCTCGACCTATCCAAGATCGAAGCCGGCAAGTTCACGCTGGATGATGCTCCGGTTCATATCGAAGCCCTGCTCGGCAACATCACCTCCATGCTTGGTCAAAAGGCAAAAAGCAAAGGGCTGCGCTTGCAGATCGAAACAGTTTCCTTGCCCCACAACCTTCATGGCGATGCCACCCGCTTGCAGCAGGCATTGCTCAACTACGCCAGCAATGCCCTCAAGTTCACCGAGACTGGCCACATTACCCTTCGGGTCAAGGAAGAGTTGCAGACCAATACGACCGCCACCTTGCGCTTCGAAGTCGAGGATAGCGGTATCGGCATCGCCCCCGATGCGCTTTCAAAACTCTTCGTTGCCTTCGAGCAGGCCGACAACACAACCACCCGCAAATACGGCGGTACCGGCCTCGGTCTGGCGATCACCAGGAAGATCGCCGAAGTGATGGGAGGAACAGCCGGCGTGAGCAGTACCGAAGGCATGGGCAGCACCTTCTGGTTCACCGCCGTACTCAGGAAGGGGCAACATTCTGTCGAGGAAACTGCCAAGGCCGGGGCCGTCACCGCTGAGCAGGCGATACAGCGCTACCATGCCGGCAAGCGTATCTTGCTGGTCGAAGACGAACCGACCAACCGGGAAATTGCTCAGATGCTTCTAGAGGAAGTCGGCCTCAAGGTCGACCTCGCCGAGGATGGCCGTGAAGCCGTGGCGAAGGCCGGCGCTGCCAGCTACGCCGCGATCCTGATGGACATGCAGATGCCTGTACTGGACGGCCTCGATGCGACACGACAGATCCGGCAACTACCTGAGCGCGAAACAACCCCCATTCTGGCGATGACGGCAAATGCCTTTGTCGAGAACAAGGATCAGTGCTTCGCAGCAGGGATGAATGACTTCATTGCCAAGCCGGTTATCCCAGAGGTGCTCTATGAATCCTTGCTGAAGTGGCTGGAGAAGCCGGGTCAATGAACGACAGGTGATTGTCCGATACCGGCTAATGGCAGCAATCGGCACAAAGGGTAAATAGCGCTTTTTGACAAGTAGCCGACCAAGAGTCAGCTAGTTGAAATCCACCAGCAGCAGCTTTCTGTTCAGTAAGCTGCCAGAGTGCTTTGATTTGTTATCAGGCACTCACCAGCCATTCTAAGTACGCCTGCTGACTGCGGCGCTCGCCGCGTTGCTTGGCATGCTCGATCTTGCACAGCATCTGGTTGAGGATGGCGTTGTTGTCGACGGAACAGGGAACAGTTCAACGGCCTGTTAAGTTTTCTTTAATCTCACCTCCTTAAACTGGCTGGAACCTTGAGAGGATTCTTGCCCATGCTGCGCCGATCATCAATTTTTGCCGTGTTTCTGCTGTCGACTGCAACCATTCAAGCCGGGGCAACAGAAGCCGCCATTACCTTGCAGGCAGCGCAGTTCAAGGCGCTGGGCATTGAAACCGTGGTCGCCGGCGAGTCAGCGCCGGGCCGTAGCGCCAGCTATCCGGCCCAGGTTCGAGTCCCCAACGAGCAGATGCGCGTCCTCGCCGCGCCGGTTGGTGGCATGGTCGAGATGCTGGCGGTGGCGCCGGGCGATACGGTAAAACGTGGCCAGGTGCTGGCCCAGTTGGCCAGCCCGCAAGCGCTTGAGTTGCAGCGTGACGTGCTGCAATCAGCCAGCCAGGCCAGCCTGCTGCAACAAAATCTGAAGCGCGACGAACAGCTTTTTGCCGAAGGCCTGATCGCCGAATCGCGCCTGCAAGCGACCCGCGCCGCATCCAGTCAGGCCGCGGCACAAGCCAGCGAAC
>CAXYZX010000076.1:0-12102 GCA_964293845.1 uncultured Dechloromonas sp. | reverse complement strand
TGCCATCAAGCCGGCAGTGACCATGGCAATGGCGACACCACGGAAATAAATCGGTACGTCGGCACCCTCGATGCGTTCGCGCATGCCGGCAAATAGAATCAGCACCAACGAGAAACCAAAGGCACTGCCGGCACCGAAGAGCAAAGAATCAACGAAGTTGTAGCCGTTTGAAATATTGAGCAGTGGCACGCCCAGTACTGCGCAGTTGGTGGTGATCAGTGGCAGGTAAATGCCTAGCGTCTGCTGCAGCGACGGCGAAGTCTTGGCAATTACCATCTCAGTCAATTGCACGATGGCGGCAATCGTGACGATGAAGGACAGTGTGCGCAGATATTCCAGCCCGAAGGGGATGAGCAGGAAATGATCGATGATGTAACTCGCCCCGGTCGCCATGGTCAGCACGAAAGTCGTGGCGGCGCCCATGCCATAAGCGGTTTCCAGCTTTTTGGAAACGCCCATGAAGGGGCAAAGACCGAGAATTTTCACCAGGACGACGTTGTTGACCAGAACAGCGCCGACGAGGATGAATAGATAGTGGCTCATGGATTGGGGAGAGTTGAGGCCCGTATTATCGGGCTTTGACTGAAATCAAACAACCGCGCGGATACTAAGGGTTTAGGCTTTCTTGTGCATGATGTGGGCCAGCGTTTCAGCAACTTCACTGACCAGATCCGGGCCGCGATAGATGAAGCCACTGTAAAACTGGACCAGACTGGCCCCGGCACAGATCTTCTCGGCCGCATCTTCACCGCCCATGATGCCGCCCACACCGATGATCGGCAACTCGCCAGCCAGTGCCGTTGACAGCTTCTTCAGCACATCGGTCGAGCGCCGGAAAACTGGGGCGCCAGACAGGCCGCCGGTTTCATCCGCATTGGGCAGGCCGGCGACTTCAGCGCGTGACAGGGTCGTATTGGTGGCGATCACGCCATCCATGCGGTGGCGGCGCACGGCATCGGCAATGCCCTGAATCTGTTCGTCGTCGAGATCGGGGGCGATCTTCAAAGCCATCGGCACATAGCGGCCATGCTTCTCGGCCAGTTGTTCCTGCCGGGATTTCAGTTGCGCGAGCAGATCGTCGAGCGCCTCATCCTTCTGCAATTCGCGCAGATTCTTGGTGTTCGGTGAGGAGATATTGACGGCAATATAGCTGGCGTCGTTGTAAACCTTGTTCAGGCAAATCAGGTAGTCGTCAGCCGCGTGTTCGATCGGTGTCGTCGCGTTCTTACCAATATTGATACCGAGAATGCCGCCCTTTTTGGGGAACTGCGCGGCGCGCACGTTTTCCAGCAACTTATCGACGCCAGCGTTGTTGAAACCCATGCGGTTGATGATGCCCTGTGCTTCCGGGATGCGGAAGAGGCGCGGCTTGGGGTTGCCATCCTGTGGCTTGGGCGTGATCGTGCCGATTTCAATAAAGCCGAAACCGAGGCGCGAGAGGCCGTCGATATGGTCGCCATTCTTGTCCAGACCAGCGGCGAGGCCAACCGGGTTGGGGAACTTGAGACCCATGACTTCCACCGGGCAGGCCGCCACAGGTTTGGCCAGGCAGCCGGCCAGTCCGCTGGCGTTGAGCAGATCAACACCATTCATGCCGATGCCGTGGGCAGTTTCGGCGTCGAGGGAGAAAAAGAACTTGCGAATGAGGGGATAGAGCATAGTGGGCGCGATTTTACCGCAATGCAGCAAAATCGTACGGTCGACGGCGGTTTTTGCTTGGTTTTTATGTGCCGCTGAGAAAGCGAATGCCAAGCAGTGCAGCCATGCCGCCAATGAACGGCAGCCACGGGTTGCGCGACAGGCTGGCAGCGGCCACCGCAACAATGGCTGCCGCCAGTTTGGGATTGAAAACTTCCAGCGTGCCGCCAACAACCAGCACATCCGGAACGACGATGGCGGCCAGCGCCGCCGCCGGGGCGTAGCGCAAGGCGCGCTGCAGCACCGAGGGCAGGACGACGCGGTTGCCAAGGACGATAAAACTGGCACGCGGCAAGGTGGTGGCGAGGCCGATCAAGATGAAAATTAGCCACAGTGAGGCGTCGTAATTCATGGCTGGCTCCGTCTTTCTTCCCAGTGTTCGGCGGCAAATCCGGCTGCAATACCGGCACAGATGCCAGCGACGACGCCAAGGCGCAAGGGCAGGTTACGGAGCAAAGTTGCGCTGGCGCCGCCAACCAGCGCCGCAATAAGCATCGGGCGTACCTTGGCCATCGGCACCAGTAGCGTGATCAGGGCGATGGTCGCCATGAATTCCAGCGACCAGGTTTTGGGGATCAGGCCGGCAGCGTAAATGCCGGTCAGGGCAAAGACTTGCCACAGCAGCCAGGCCCATAACGCGGGCGCCAGGTAATAGCCGAGGCGCCAGAGCGGGTCGTCCACGCGTATTAGCTTGTCGAGGCAAGTGGCGAACACACCATCAGTCAGCACGTGCCCCGCCAGCCAGCGGCCCGGCGCGCCAACTCCGCGAAAGCCGGGTGCGATGGCGGCGCTGAAAATGACAAAGCGCAGGTTGAGGGCGAGGGCGGTGGTGATGATCAGCCAGACGGGGGCGTCGGCAGCAATCAGCGGCAAGGTGCCGAGCTGTGCCGTGCCGGCGAAGACGATGATGTTCATGCCCATCGCCTGCAAGGGCGAAAACCCAATGCTGACCATCGCCATGCCCATGACCAGCGCCCAGGGAATGAGGCCGACCGAAAGCGGCAGAAAAGCGTTGAAGCCTTCACGGGCGCCGCTCAGGAAGGCGGGGGGGAGGGTTTTTGTGGCGAATTTCATCGAGCGGGAAGATAGCGCAACTTGTAGAAACAAACTGTAACAGCTTGAAAAGCCGGAGGGCGGCTAAACTACGCCTCCATGTTGCTGCCAAATTACCGAATTCTCCCTGTTTTATATGCCTTGGCGCTACCCGTCGCCGCGGCCGGCCTGAGCGATCCTTTCGACACGACCGGCATGGCTCCGCTCAAGCCGTCGCCACAGCTCGCGGCGCGGGTCGGTGACGCACCCTGCACCAATACACTGCCAGCCACCGGGTTGACGGCGATCGATGCGGTCGACCTCGCCCTTTGCAATAATCCGCAGACGCGTGAGGTCTGGGCTGCGGCCCGGGTTCAGGCCGCCATGGTCGGTGTGGCGCAATCAGCCTGGCTGCCGGATCTCGATGCAAAACTCACTTCGGGTCGCAATTTCACTGAGGCACGAAATTTCAATCAAAGCAGCGCGGCGCTGACATTGTCGTGGCTGGTTTTCGATTTTGGCCAACGTTCAGCCAATATTGAAAATGCCCGGCAATTGTTGAGTGCGGCGGCGGCCACGCAAAATGCGACGGTGCAAAATCTGTTTCTTGCTGCCTTGCAGTCCTATTACACAGCCCAGGCGGCACGCGCGGCAGTTGTCTCGACCACCGAAGCGGAGCGCGCAGCACGTGAAAGTTTTGCGGCGGCGGAAAGTCGTTACAGTGTTGGTGCCGGGACGCCAGCCGATCGCTTGCAGGCGCAAACCGCCTTGTCGCAGGCAACGCTTAATCGAATCAGATCCGAAGGCGATGCCCGCAATGCCTTGGGAGTATTGGCCAATGCCATGGGTTTTGATGCCCAGCAGAGCATTGTCCTCGGTGAAATTCCGCGCGCGACCCCTGAACTGGCCTTTCAGAATGATGTTGATGCGTTGATTCAGGAGGCACGCAATCGTCGCCCCGACCTCAAGTCGGCCGAGGCGCAAGTCAAGGCGGCCGAGGCAAGTGTCGAGGTGGCGCGTGCCCAGGGGCTGCCCAGTGTCAGTTTGTCTACCGGACCGCTCTGGCAGGACATCGGCGGAGTGTCGGCCAATACCGGCAATATCGGTGTGACGCTGAGCGTGCCGATTTTTTCCGGTTTCGAGACAAGCTATCGCGTGCGTTCGGCGGAGGCGCAGGTTGATCTCCGGGCGGCGCAACTTGATCGTTTGCGTAATCAGGTGGCGCTGGATGTCTGGAAAGCCTACCAAAATCTTAATACGGCAACGCAAAGCCTCAAGGCAACGCTTGATCTGATGGCCAGTGCCGAGCAATCCGAACGCGTTGCGCTCGGCCGCTACAAGGCTGGTGTCGGCACCGTGCTTGATCTGTTGACGGCTCAGACGGCGCTCGCCAATGCCCGCCTGCAGCGCATTCAGGCCGGTCTTGACTGGCACGTTTATCGCGCCACCCTGGCCCAGACCGTCGGCGCGCTGGATTACACGCTGCTGCAACCCGCAGTGCAAGGAAGACCATGAAACTCATCAGCAAAATCGTTATTGGTGCGGTACTCGTCGGCGGCCTGGTCGCTGGTGGCGTCTGGTACAGCAAGCAGCGCGCGGCGCAGAATCCGGAGCAGCGCTACAAGCTGGTGAGCATTGAAAATGGTGATGTGACGCAAACCGTGTCGGCCAACGGCACACTTAACCCGGTGGTGCTGGTCAGTGTTGGTACGCAGGTTTCGGGGACGGTCAAGAAACTCTATGTCGATTTCAACGACAAGGTAGAAGCTGGACAGGCCTTGCTTGAGCTGGATGATTCCTTGCTAGCAGCGCAGGTCAAGCAGAGCGAAGCCAGTGTGGCCAATGCCAGCGCCGGGCTGGAACTGGCGCAGGCCAATGAAGCGCGGATGAAGTCATTGTTTGCCCAGGAGTATGTCTCGCGCCAGGAGTACGATCAGTCGAACCAGGCGTTGAAGTCGGCAACAGCCCAGATTGCCCTGGCTCGCGCCCAGTTACAGAAGGATCGTGTCAATCATGGCAATACGACGATACGTTCGCCAGTCTCAGGTGTCGTTGTCGATCGGGTGGTCGATCTTGGTCAGACGGTCGCCGCCAGTTTTCAGACGCCGGTGCTGATCAAAATTGCGCAAGATCTTTCGGAGATGCGTATCGACACCAGTTTTGCAGAGGCCGATATCGGCAGTATTCGTGAGGGACAGAAGGCACGCTTTACCGTTGATGCCTTTACCAACCGCAGCTTTACCGGAGAGGTGCAGCAGATTCGCCTGAATCCGACCAATCAGCAGAATGTGGTGACTTACAACGTGCGCATCAACGTCGCCAATCCGGAGCAGGTGCTGCTGCCGGGGATGACAGCCTACGTCAATATTGGTGTGCAGAAGCGCGAGAATGTATTGCTCGTGCCAAATGCGGCGCTACGCTTCAAGCCCGCCGATGCGGCTGACAAGAAGGCAGAAAACGGGCAAAAATCGGCGTCGACCGCAACCGTTCCCGGTCAGGCGGCCGGGGCGGGCGACAAGAGGGGCAAGAAGCGCGACGGCCAGAGCGGGACGGTTTATGTTCTTGCTGGCGACGAAATCAAACCGGTTAGCGTGCAGATTGGCATCACCGATAACCGCAATACCGAAATTGTCAGCGGCGAGTTGAAGGCGGGGGATCGTCTGGTGACCGGCGAAAACACCACAACCACCGGCAAGCCTTCCAGCGTCGGCATGAGAATGTTCTGATGGCCGAGCCGGTAATCCGGGTTGCTGGCCTGGGCAAATCGTATGCAACGGCAGCCGGATTGTTCCCGGCCCTGCGTGGAGTGGATCTGCAGATTCTGCCTGGCGAATACATTGCCATCATGGGGCCTTCCGGCTCCGGTAAATCGACCTTCATGAATCTGCTTGGCTGCCTTGATACACCAACGACCGGTGATTACTACCTGGCTGGGCAGAATGTGGCGCAGATGGATAATGATGATCTGGCACAACTGCGTAACCGGACGCTGGGTTTTGTCTTTCAGGGATTCAACCTTTTACCGCGCATGAGCCTGCAGGACAACGTCGCGCTGCCGCTGGTCTATTCCGGTGCCGATAAAGAAACCCGCCGTGTGGCGGCGCGTGAGTTGCTCGACAAGGTGGGCCTGGGCCAGTACGCCGAGTCGTTGCCCAGCCGGATTTCCGGTGGTCAGCAGCAGCGCGTGGCGATTGCCCGTGCCTTGGTCAACAAGCCACGCCTGATTCTTGCCGACGAGCCGACCGGCAACCTAGACAGCCATACCAGCGAAGAAATCATGCGCCTGTTCGGCGAACTCAACGCCGAGGGCATCACTATTGTGCTGGTCACGCACGAGCCGGATATTGCGGCGCACGCCAAACGTCAGGTGCGCTTTCTTGATGGTGAACTGGTCAGTGATCACCTGACGGACCAGGTGCCATGCTGAAGGCGATGCTTGGCGAAGCCTGGCTGGCGATGGGGGCCAACCGCCTGCGCACGGCGCTGACCATGCTCGGCATGGTGATTGGTGTCGGGGCCGTGGTGATCATGTTGGCCATCGGCCAGGGCGCGCAGTACGCCGTGCAGCAGACAATCAGCACCATGGGTTCCAATCTGTATATCGTGCTTTCCGGCTCCTTTACCGCTGGTGGTGTGCGCAGCGGTTCAGCCGGGGCGCCGTCGCTGAACGTAGCCGATGCCGAAGCAATGAGTGAACTCGATGGCGTAAGCAACGTTGCCCCGACCCATCAGGGCACCCGGCAACTGGTTTACGGCTCGCAAAACTGGAGTACGCAGGTGGTTGGCACGACGCCGTCCTACCTTGAGGCGCGTGCCTGGAGCATTGTGAATGGCGCAGCCTTTGGTGAATCCGACGTACGCTCCTCAACCCGTGTCGCGTTGATCGGCAAGACCGTTGCCCAGAATCTGTTTGGTGATGATGATCCGGTCGGCAAGACGATGCGCATCCAGCAAAACCCCTTTACGGTGATTGGCGTGCTCGGCAGCAAGGGCCAGAATCTCGATGGCCGCGATCAGGACGATACCGTGATCATTCCGCTCAGTACCGCGCAGCGCAAGGTGTTTGGCACGCCTTTTCTGGGTTCGGTACGGATGATCATGGTTCAGGCCGAGTCGGCCGCAGCAATGCCCAAGGTCGAAGCCGGTATCACATCGTTGCTACGGCAGCGCCACCGCCTGCGCGATGGCATGCCCGACGACTTCTTCATGCGCAATCTCTCGGCAGCAGCTGAGTCCGAGGCCGAAACAACGCGCACGATGTCCATCCTGCTTGGCGCCATCGCCTCAATTTCATTGCTGGTTGGCGGTATCGGCATCATGAACATCATGCTCGTTTCAGTGACTGAACGAACGCGGGAAATTGGCATTCGAATGGCGATTGGCGCCCGTCAGAAAGACATCCTGACCCAGTTTTTGCTGGAGGCAGTGATGATCTCTTTCGCCGGTTGCCTGCTCGGTTTGGTGCTCGGCCTGGCGATTGCGCTCGGGATCAACGCCTTTACCGGCATGGTCGTGGTCATTTCCGGCAGTGCGGCGCTGGTTGCCTTTGCCGTGGCGGCAACGGTCGGCATCTTTTTCGGCTGGTATCCGGCGCGCAAGGCGGCTCGCCTCGACCCAATTGAGGCGCTGCGCTACCAATAAGGTTCAATAGCGCGCGGCAGTTGCTGCCTGCTTCTGATAAATCGCGGCCAGCAGATCGGTCTGGCTGATGACGCCAGCCAGTCGTTCATTCTCGTCAATCACCGGCAGGATGACCGGATGATTGCTGGCTGCAAGCAGGCTGACCGTCTGGCTGATCGAGTCAGCGCTACGCACCACCGTAAAGCGTTCGCTCATGATCTGGCCGACGACTTCCGGTTTGTCCGAATAGGCGGATGGTGTCGGGCGTAACAGGCGCCGGATATTGTCGCCTATACCCTGATCCACTTCAGGTTTGACATGGCGGAGAAAATTATCTAGGGTCAGCAGGCCGATTACCCGTTTGCTGCGGTCAACCACCGGCAGGCCGTGTAATTTGTGATTTTGCAGCAGCGCCCAGGCTTCATTCAATTCGGTGCCGAATTCAACGCTGACCACTTCAGTCGTCATGATCTCGGCGCAAATCCGCTGCTCGTGGCGCTGGTGAGCGTGATTGGTGGCGAGATCGTAAACTCGGACGAGGTCCTCCTCACTGATGTCGAGATAGGTGTCTATCTTTTCCAGCGCGTACTGGAGATCTTCGTGGCGAATACTTCCGCGTTGCGTACGTGGGGTGGGCGTTGCTGGTGTTTTAGGGGCGAATTGCGGGTAGTGACGGCCAGGAATGATGTTGTTGACGACAAGAACAGCAATCAGCACGGCACCGACATTGAGTAGGGCGGTCACCAGAGAAACTGGCTGCTGGCTGGCGGCAAGGGCAAAGACTACGGCCATCGCCCCACCCGGCGGATGGATGCAGCGCAGCCAGGCAGTTACCCAGATCGCCAGCGCCAGGGCAATGGCGACGGCAAGAAAGGCCGGCTGTATCCAGGTGCCGCAGAGCAGGCCGATGATGGCTGGCAGCAACAGTCCGCCAACCAGCGGCCACGGTTGGGCGAGCGGGCTGTGCGGGAGGACGAACAGAATCACCGAAGTGGCCCCGAGCGGGGCGAGCAGGTAACTGATGCCGGGCTGGGCCGGGATGACGGCAAGGATGCCCTGAATCAGCAACATGCCGATCAGTGCCGCCAGGGTACTGCGCCAGCGTTCGGCCGGTGACAATTGGGCGGCGTCGGGAATCAGATAGCGCTGGGTGAATTCCCGAAGCGAGCTCATTGCCTGATCTGGCTCAGACAGCGATCAGGGCTGACGGCGCCGCAGCAGGTGGTTGATGATCAGGGTCAAAACCACTTCGCCACGCTGGTTGACCGCGTGATAGCGCAGGCGGCCAATGCCGCGATCCGGCTTGGAATTGGACGGGCGTACTTCCAGTACTTCGATTTCCGTATGCAAGGTATCGCCGGGTCGTACCGGCGCCAGCCAGCGCAGTTCGTCGATGCCGGGCGAGCCGATGCTTGATTCGGCGAGCACGCCGGATTGAATGAATAGCCGGAAACACAGGGCAAGACTCTGGAAACCACTGGCAATCAAGCCGCCATAGGGTGATTCGGCCGCCGCATTGACATCGAGGTGAAAGGGTTGTGGATCGTAGCGCCAGGCAAAATCGATAATCTCGGATTCGGTCAGCGTGATGCCTGGCGTCTTGAAATGCTGGCCGGGGAAAAGATCATCAAGGTAGCGGGTATCCATGCTGCGCTCCGTCAAATTAAGGGTTCAGACATTCCGACAGACTTTCGTCTCCGGCCCTCCCGCATGGCGTGAAGCCGGAAACCGGGAGTGGTGTGCCGTTGTCGTCCATCTGGGCGACCAGCGTGTCCCAGAAAACCACGCCTGATTTGTCAAGCTTGAGGCGTAAAACCCAGCCACGTTTGCCGGCCGGGTAGTCGAAGCCGTCGAAGACGAAATTGCCGAGGCTGTAGATGATTGGCTTGCCCTTGTAGATTTCGGCACCCTGGGTGACATGCGGGTGGCTGCCGACGACGAGGGCGACGCCTTCATCGATCATTTTGCGCGCGAGCTGTTGCTGGCGTTCGCTCGGCTTGCTTTCATTTTCCCAACCCCAGTGCATGAAGGGGATGACGAGATCGGCGCCGGCGGCCTTGGCGGCGCGGATGTCGGCGATGACCTGGGTGTCTTCGCTCCATGCCACACCGGGGTGGTCGGCGCCGGCTTCAAAGGAGCGCGGCTTGAATTCGTTGTAGGCGAGGACGGCGATCTTGAGGCCCTTGCGATCAATCCACAGCGGCTTGTGCGCTTCGGCTAGGTTGCGGCCGCCACCGAAGTAATTGATACCGGCCTGGTCGAGGTGATTCATCGTCTCGAGGAAGGCCTCGCGACCGTAGTCACCGGAGTGATTGTTGGCCAGCGAGAGGGCGTCGAAGCGGCCTTGCAGTACAGGCAGCACGCGCGGCTTGGCGCGGAAATTGTAGATTTTGTTGTCGAGCTGGGCCCCGTTGTTGGCGATCGGGCATTCCAGATTGCCGATGCGATAGTCGGCTTCCTTGAGAATGCTGGAGAAGGGCAGCAAGGGATCGCCGCCTTCGCCGATAAAACGGCCGGGGCCGTCATCAAGCATGATGTCGCCGGTGAAAATGAGGTTTACCGGCTCGGCGGCAACGTTAAGGCTGAGGCCGAGGGCAAATGTTGCGGTCAACCAGAATTTTTTGCTCATTTTATTTCGCACCAGTATTGCAGTTCGCCATCGCGCACCGGTTCATAGACATAATTCAAGCCGCTAAAGCCGTTGACCGCAGCATTTGCCGGCGGGTAACTGTAATTGGCCTGATGAATGATCACCGGCCCACGGTCACGGTCGGCGTAGGTGTACAGTTTGATCCCGGCGAGGTCGGCGGGTTCTTTCTGAAACACAATGCGGAATAGGAAGTAGGAACCGACGGCGACCGGTGCAACCCGATAGGGCGAGCCAACCGGGAGTGCTTCGATCAACTGCGTCGTGCCGCCATAGCTGACATGACAGACAATGGATTCTGCCAGTGCCGCGCCGGAGAGCGCCAGCAGGCTGGCGCTGCAAACGAGTTGTTTAATGATCCTTGCCATCGATGCGCGGCCTGTAAAAGTAGGGAATAAAGCGCCATCCTAACAGCATGAAGGCGACAAACCAGCAGGTGGCGGCCATGTCCAGCCAGCGCAGGTAGGCAGCGGGCGCCAGTTGCGGGCCGATCAGGCGCACGGCAAAGGCGAGGATCATGATCCACAGGATGCTTTTTTCGTAAGTGCCAAACGCCACCTTGCGTCCGGTATGGCCGTTCGAGATGCGGATGATCATCGCCGGAATGACGAGGCCCATGGCGCCGAAGGTGAACACATGTACCGAGACGCTGCCAGTCCAGGCGATATTGAAGAAAAGGCTGGAGGCTTCAATCAGCAACTGGGTGACGATCGCCAGGTAACCGAGATACATGATGCCGACGTCGAGCCGGGTCAGGGCTTTGAACGGGTGCCAATAGGCGAGCCGGCCGAGGAGCAGGGTGGCGAGCAGCAGGCTGATGGCAGCAGCGATGGCCGGCGGAACGAATGCTGCCGCCACGAGCAGAATGCCGAGGACCTTGATGCTGTTGTCGAGCAGCGGATGGCGCAGGATGTCGACTTTGAAGATGCTCTTCATGAACTGCGTTAGCGTACGTTCCAGCATGACCAGGAAGGCGATGCGGAAGAGGCCGAGGGTCATGGTCCAGCCAATTTGAAAACTGTCCGGCAGCAGGATGAGAATTTTTGCCAGGGCAAAGACCGGCAAAATGATCAGAAAGAACTGATTGTCCTGACGATAACTGTCGCTCTGGCGATGCCGGATCAAGGTGGCGAGCAACAAGCCGACAATGCTGAGCAGAAACAGCTGGCTGCCAAGCCAGAATAAAACACTTGGCAAGTGGCCCCCGAAGGCCATGATGCCGCGTTCGACCAGCCAGGCCAGGGTGAGGTAGATCAGGACGCTGCCGTGATAGCCGCGTACATTGACCCAGTTTTTGGTGGACGTCAGCAGGAAGCCACCGAGTACTGCCCAGCCAAAACCGAAGAACATTTCGTGGGCATGCCACTGCGTTGGTGAATAGACTGCACTGGGCGCTGGCAGCACCCCTTTGAGGACAAGTATCCAGAGGATAGGCAGGCTCAGGCCGGCGATGCAGGCAAGGCTGAAAAATGGCCGGAAGCCAACGAGCCAGAAGGGGTGTTTGGGAGATATCACAGAGTAAAGGCCAGCAAATGAATCAGGGGGCGAACTCTCGCATGGAAGAGGGGCGTGCGGCCTTGATTCAGCACAAGGCCAGCCAGTTAGGGCTTGCGCGGTGCGGAGACCTGGCGCAGTTGCATGTCGATATGGCTTTTGCCGGCCTCTATGTTGACCGGATAAACCTTGTCGCTGATGAACAAGAGCTTGCCTCGACTTTCTATGCGTGCGGCCAGCGTGATCCTGGCTTTTTTACCCATCAGGTCGCGGTCGACCGTCAGCTGAAAATTAATCGGCACCTGTTGGCCAGCCAGTTCAATAGTCTGCTCGGCCAGCGTGCGGGCTTTGGAATCGGCTCGGCTGGTGTCCTGAACGCGCACCGTGAGAATGGCGTCGGGTGGCAGGGCGATGCGCTGGCGGTAGGCTACGCTACCGGCGATGTCGACGAAGCTGCTGACGGCGACGGGTGGTGCCGGCTGGGGTGCGATGGCGGGCGGTTTGTCGCCCAACGTGCAGCGGCGTATCTGAGCGGTGCCGTCTTCCAGGATCGCGTCGTCACCCCGGGTGTAAAAATTGGCCCCATCGCCCCGGTAGTGTGTGCCGGAAGC
>CAXYZX010000075.1:0-12490 GCA_964293845.1 uncultured Dechloromonas sp. | reverse complement strand
CATCGATAATAGACTTCAACTTCTTGCCCGATATGGGCAGAATGAGCGCGAACTGGCGCTCGGTCGCAAGAACTGGCTATTTGCCGGAAGTCTGCGCGCCGGCATACGCGCCGCTGCCATCATGAGCTTGATCCAGTCGGCCAAGCTGAACGGCCACGACCCCTTCGCCTATCTGAAGGACATCCTGTCTCGCTTACCGACTCAGCCCAACAGCAAGATCGAGGAATTGCTGCCACATCGTTGGCAGCCTGAAATCTCCGCCTGACTCAGAAATTAACCTGGGTTCGCCGGGTGCTTACTCTTTATTCAGCAAGAATTAGCTTAATGGCATGCGCGGCAGCGGCCATCCCGAATACCGAAGTAACGCAAACCGATGACCCAAAACCGGAACAATTGAGTCCGGACAACCTGTTCTCCGTATCGCAATACTCGGTGGGATAACGCAATGGCTCGGTCGAAAATACTGCAGAAATACCGAATTTCTTTTTTCCTTCGCGGCTGAAACCATACTCCCTGCGTAGTATGGTTCGCACTCTGGCGAGGAGTGGGTCTTGCACAGTCTGTGTGAGATCTGCAATCTGTATCTGGGTTGGGTCCATTTGGCCCCCAGCAGCCCCAGCAACGACGATCCTAGTGCCTTGCTGATGACAGTGGGCGATCATGGCAGCCTTGATTTTTACTTGATCTATGGCGTCGACCACAACAGTTAGTTCTGAGTGAAGTATTTTTGCCAGATTATCTGTGGTTACAAAGTCTTCGATGCAGGTCACCCGGCATTCTGGATTGATCTGGGCAATGCGTTCCGCGATTGCATCCACTTTGGCTTTACCATAGATGCCGTCGAGCGCATGAATCTGACGATTGGTGTTGGATTCAGCCACCATATCAAGGTCGACCGCAGTCAATTGCCCAACTCCAGTGCGGGCCAGTGCCTCCATGGCCCATGAACCCACCCCGCCAATTCCCACGACGCACACGTGTGCTGATCGCAATCGGTCGGCACCAAGATAGCCATAAAGCCGCGCAACACCACCAAAGCGGCGAGAAATATCGGCTGACATCAGTTTTCTATCGTTTTGCGAATAACGTTATTGAAAGGCGTAATCCATTCAGGGGCAAATTGTTTGTCGCAGGCATTTACCTCAGCTATTGCGCGCAGTACTGAGCGATTTTTCCCACGATGTATGTGCTTAAGCATTACTGCTTCGAAGGCATCGACGATGGCCAGAATCTTGGCACCGGGGCAGATGGACGAAGCTTGGAGTTGGGCGGGGTAGCCAGCGCCATCGGGCATTTCGTGATGCTGGGAAACTATTTCGGCAGCATTTTCCCAGCCCGGCATGCGCTGGAGCAACCCGGCGGCAAAACCAGGGTGGTTGCGCAATGCGAGTTTGTCATCATCCGTCATTCGACCAATCTTAAGCCAGATGCTTTCAGGTAAAAGCATCATCCCAATATCGTGTACATAGATCGCAGCTTCCAGTTGTAGTGGATCGACCATGTTTCCGCCGGCTCTGTTGGTTTCTTGAGCAAGTCGAAGAATACGCATGGTGCGCCCCTTGAACAAAGGTGAGCGACTCTCCAATTGCAGTGCCAAAGAACGAAAGAACTGCAGGTCATCAGCCGTCGCCTTGTCATTGCCGTGATGAACAGAAGCACGAGGACTCCGGCTGGCCGCTTTTCCTGCTACCGGTCTGAAACCGGTAACCCCTTCAATTATGTTGGCACCAAGTTGATCAATTTCATCTGCTGAGGCATTCGCCATATTCTCAAGGCCCTGAATCATCGGCAGAAGATGCAGATGCTCCAGTGATTTGTGCGAGAGCATAGCCTCTGTCGCGAGTTCCAGTCGGTCAACAGCAAGCAGTATCAACTCGGCGAGCAGATCGGAGAATGGCAGAGCACCTTCACGGAAGCGTGCCATCAGGGTTTCAATCGGGTGGGTAATGGCAACGGCTAGATCAAATTTGCAGAGAGAGGCATCTCCTTTAATGTTGTGGATAGCGCGGAAAAGATCAGCGATCAGATCTCGGTCACCTGGCGTTTTTTTCAGGCGCGTTACATCTCGCTCAATCTCAGGTGCTCGGTCGATGAGGGCGTCGGCAAAGTCTTCCAATGCCTCACGATCCTGAATCACGGGTGCGATAATTGATTGTGTATTCAAGGCAAGCCCCGCATGGTTGAACTAATTCGACAAGTTTAGCTGAAAGACAGGGTAAATCAGAATGCGCTGAGTCGATGATGCGATCTTGACTAGGGCAGTGGTCACGCCTAACATTCCGCGCTTCACTAACGGCGAGTCTAATGTGACGCTTGAACAGCTTTACGCCCTGATCGGGTCTGATATGAAGGCCGTAGATACGGTCATTCGAGAGCGTCTGCATTCCGATGTCGTCCTTGTCCGACAGGTTGCGGAATACATCATTAGCAGCGGTGGTAAACGTATGCGGCCGGCGCTCGTTTTGCTGGCAGCCGGGGCCATGGGTTATGAAGGAAAGCATCATCAGGAAATGGCAGCGGTAGTAGAGTTTATTCACACTGCCACCTTGCTGCATGACGATGTGGTCGATGAATCGGCTCTTAGACGTGGGCGCGACACTGCCAACGCGATGTTCGGAAATGCGGCAAGTGTGCTAGTCGGAGATTTCCTATATTCGCGCGCTTTTCAGATGATGGTTGAAGTTGACGACATGCGCATCATGCGCGTCCTGTCCGATGCAACCAACGTTATTGCGGAGGGCGAAGTCCTGCAACTGATGAACTGCCATGACGCCGATGTGGACGAGGCGCGCTATCTTCGGGTGATTCGCTACAAGACGGCGAAGCTTTTCGAGGCTGCAGCCCAACTTGGAGCTATTCTTGGCTTAGCAAACCCGGAGGTAGAGCAGGCGCTGGCTGCGTACGGGATGCACTTGGGGACGGCGTTTCAGTTGGTGGATGATGTTCTGGACTATTCCGGGCAGGAGGCCGATACCGGTAAGCATATTGGTGATGATCTTGCCGAAGGCAAGCCAACCTTGCCCCTGATTTATGTCATGCAACACGGTACTCCTGCTCAGGCAGCCTGCGTACGTCACGCGATCGAAGAGGGGGGGCGCGAGGACTTCCCGGCGGTTCTTGAAGCAATCCGCTCGAGTGGTGCCTTGGCGCATGCAAGAAATCAGGCTGCCAATGAGGCAGAGATCGCAAGAGAAGCAATATCTTGTTTGAGGGATTCAAATTATAAAGAAGCTCTGCTACAATTGACGCTCTTCGCAGTTGAGAGAAATCATTAGGTTTTTTCTTACGTCGGAGTGTAGCTCAGCCTGGTAGAGCACTGCGTTCGGGACGCAGGGGTCGCAAGTTCGAATCCTGTCACTCCGACCAATAAATGCGAAGAGAATCAAGCGTTTAGGCCAATCCTCGGATTGGCCTTTTTGCTTTGTACGGAATCGGTACGGAAAATCGATCATCGGCCACAGGCTGTACATCGACCCACCGTGTTATGCAAGGTAGCCGATACTTTTTGCGCCAGATCGACATCTGGCGTTGGGAGTATCGAGCGTTCGTAGGGTCTTGGCAGGGGCTGTAGTGGGATTCAATTGCCTGCTCGATTCGTTGCCGAAAGTCACTCAATTGCCCTAAGCCATCCATCAAAAGCATTGCAATCGATTTCAAATTTGCGATCCCGCGGTTGATGTTGCGTGCATGGAGGTAGTTGGCCGCGATGTGTATGCCCATAAGGAAGCGCTAGAACCTCACTTCGCCAAGGTGCGCAAAGACCATCCCGCCCTTGAACGCTTGGAAGGTACGGAGCAAATCAAGTTTTCTTTTGCCAATTTGCTGCATTTGCATCGGCCCTTGGTCATTATGGACGAGGCCCATAACGCCCGCACCAAACTGACCTTTGAAGTATTGGCGCGCGTTGCCCCTGCCTGCATTATCGAATTGACCGCAACACCTGACCACGACAAGAAAACGGGTAGCAATGTCCTCTATCGTGTTTCTGCTTCTGAGTTGAAAGCGGAAGACTGAGCTTCCCCCGAAATTTCGTCTGCCAAGGGTGACCTAAAATTAGCGTCACTTTTGGAAGGCAGGAAATGAAGATACCGAAGCAGGCATACACGGCCGAGTTCAAGGAACTGGCAGTCAAGCGCGTCAAGGACGGGCAAAGCGTAGGCAGCTTCGAGTACATCGAAGTCTTCTACAACCGGAAACGGCAGCATTCGACCCTCGGCTACAAGTCGCCAGTTCAGTTCCTGGAGAACTGGATCAGAGAGCAGCATCAGGAGAAACTGGTAGCATGAAACTCACCCTTTGGCAGACGAAAAACCGAGGGAACCTCAGACATGATCAAGTTGCCCATCGTTCTAACTGAGCATGGCAACTGGCAAGATGCTATACACGCTGCCTTGGAAACCCGTGCGAGCCTTGCAGCGAAGGCGGGTAAGCATGATCCATCTATCCGCCCCATCCTTCTATTGCAAGCCGAGAGCAAAGACAAGGAAGGCAACGTCGATACGCTGAAGGCGCATCTGGTCGACAACGAGGGGATATCAAAAGAGTCCAATAATTGTTACGGGTTTCCTGGGTTTGTTCAATTTCCCATTGTTTCGTGCGGCGATCTGCACTGGCGGCAAGCACCCCCACGGCTTCGCGTACGGCATCCATCGCCTGCTTGCCGGTTCCTGCCAGCAGCAGTTCCTCTGCCTCTTGGGAGCGTCCCTCGTTCTTGAGGCTGATGCTACGGTCAAGTTCTTGCAGCTTGGCCGCGATGGTCTTGTCTAGTGTATCCAGCTGCCAGGCGGTGGAAGGTTCGTTACTCAAGGTAACGGCCAGTGCGGCACGCGACGTGCGTATTTCCGTCAGTGCAACGTAGTAGGGTTGCAGATAGCTGGCACGCCCACTAAGCAGAAATCCGCGTTGACCGGTTTCGGCGTTCAACATATGGCTCATCAAATCCGTCAACGACTTGTCAGTGAGTCGAGCATGCGCGACACCGTCGCGCGCTTCTGACATTTGCTTGAGGTTGCGTTCTGCCAGCACGGCGGTGCCGATGATGGCCGCCAACACGACAACGCACAGGGCGAGCGTCAGTTGCCAGGAGCGCTGAATCTCGTCTGTTGCCGTGACGTGTTTTGCGAATTGCATTGGTGGTTCCAGTAGAAATCGCCCGATTAGCCGGAGCGGAGCAAAGCGCACGCCGGGGCAATTTATCCGTGACGTTTGCACAATTTACCCCGTATTGGATGAGGCCAACGTCAGTCACACTGTGCGCGCCGCACGCATTGTGCGTCTGTATGATGCCGCACATAATGTGCGCCGTTGAGTTCCTGCCTTGCGGAAGCATATCCAGCGGAAAATCGAGGAGGTGCGAAATTGTTTGAACCACAGCTTTCGGGAACAAGCCCATAAAGTACTGGTCATGCTTCTCGGCCAGCAGCGTTGCACGCGCGACCCGCTGGCCGCGTACTTGGCCCTGCATCCTCGCACCCTGAATCGTCGCCTTAAGGAGGCAGGCACCAGCTTCCGAGAATTACAGGCCGCCGCTTGTTACGAAATGGTGCGTCAACTATTGCGCGACACCAAACGAAGCTTAACGGCGATCGCCGCCATGCTCGGTTATTCGGACGCGACGGCATTTTCCCGATCGTTCACGAAGCGGGAGGGCGCTTCTCCTGCCGGATGGCGCAAACTTGCAGGCGTGGTTTCAGAGCCGAAGATAATGAACGCCGTGTTGTTCTTTCCATAACCAGCTTATTGCTGATCGAAATGGTCAAGCATCCAAATGGCGAGAGTGTCAGAACTGCAGGCATAGGCGTTACAGCAGGCTTTAGAGCCAATGGACGTTCCAATGACCGCTCCCGCGTACACAAAAAATTGAACTGCCTACGATTGGCCACCACCATAGGGCCGGGTGATAATTTCCAAGAGATGTCCATTCGGATCCCGGAAATAAACACCTCGGCCTCCATCGTGTCGGTTGATCACGCCCGGTCGGCGTTGGCCTGGGTCTGCCCAGTAATCGACGCACCGCTCTCGGATGCGGCCGAAAATCTCGTCAAACTCGGCATCGGTGATCAGGAAGGCGTAGTGCATCGGCGTGACGTCGCCCTCGGCTTCGTCAAAGTCGAGGCTCACGCCGTTTGCCGTCTGCACCACGAGAAACGGGCCGAAGCGCGTGGCTACAGGGAGCCCGAGAATCTCAGTGAAGAATTTTGCCGAATTCTCCTGATCGCGCACCATGACGATGAGGTGATTGAGTTGCACTGCCATATTGCCCTCCAGTATTCGGAATAGACTGAGGCATAAGCACCAATATTCCCTACTTTGTGCGCCGGTAGTGGGCTCTCATGAATTCCTGCCACTTGCCGTCGTCGCCTAAGCAATGGGAGGTCAATATCCGGTGGTCGGCGGCTTTGATCTCAATGACGTCCTTGTACTTGGCCAGTTTCCCGGGAGCCGCTCCGGGCGACATGTCAGGCCCTTCGGAGTTGAGTGTCAAAACTGTTCTGCTCGAATCCAGTTCACCTTCGTACAGCCACATGTGCGACATCATCGAGCCGACCCAAGTGCCAACGTAACGATTCTTCGCTGGGTCGTAGCCAAGCGTCATCAGCATAATCGCGCTGCCACCGTCAGGCATCTCACCTTTCCCTTCCGCCAGAATCCACAGGCCTCCCAGGCTTCGCACGCTCTCAGTGCCCTTGCATGTCTCGGCAGGGTTGGGCGTTATTGCCATCTGAGCCTCGGAGGTCCATTCGCCGACGAGTTGCTGCAGCCAGCGGTGTTCCTCTTGTGGTACGGCCTGCATCGGCGGTTGCTGGGTTGGATTGATCTGTGTACTCATTGCTTTGTCTCCTTTTACAAACATGTGACATTCGGACTACCGGGAACAAGCTGTGGGAATTAGACACAAAGCATGGTCGGTGATTCCGTCAACGCTGCAAGACGTTTGCCGCACGCGTGCAGCTCAATGGGGAGGGACAAGAACTCCTTCATCAACTGCACGCTGCCCATGGATGTCGGCCAGCGCTGTTTGATCGAGATACTGCGGGTTGGCCTCCGTCAGCGGCGCCGCCATCCTGAAGCGGATGGGAACTTGACGATGGGTTCCATGGTCCTGGCATAACTACCCGCACTTCCATTGAGCGCTGGGGCTTTCAGGAGAATGGCATGAATGAGTGGTCGACCCGGCAACCTGCCATGACACGAGCGGCTTTTCTTCGTCTGGCGACGGTTACTGCTGCAGCGCTGATTCTGGGCGGGCGTAGCGAATCGTCATTGGCAGCGCCGGCCACGGCGATGCAGACGCGGAAGATTCCGGCCAGCGGCGAGGCGCTGCCGGTGATCGGCCTGGGCACCTATCAGGGCTTTGACGTGGCCCCCGGCTCGCCGGAATACGGCCGGCTGCACGGCGTCCTGCAGGCGCTGTTTGCCGCTGGCGGTTCGGTCATCGACAGCTCGCCGATGTACGGCCGGGCCGAGGCCACCACTGGCGAACTGCTCGCCGCCAGCAATAGCCGAGGCAAGGCCTTTGTCGCCAGCAAGGTGTGGACGCGCGGCCGGGCTGAAGGGCTGCGGCAAATGGAAGCCTCTTTACGCTTGTTGCACGCCGACCCCCTCGACCTAATGCAGGTGCATAACCTAGTGGACTGGCGCATCCACCTGGCGACGCTGCGCGACTGGAAGGCGGCGGGGCGCATCCGCTATTTCGGCATCACTCATTACAGCGCCAGCGCCTATGACGAACTGGCTGCCGTGATGCGCGCCGAGCGTTTCGATTTTCTGCAAATCAATTATTCGCTCGACGAGCGTGAAGCCGAACGACTCATCCTGCCGCTGGCTGCCGAGCGCGGCATGGCCGTCCTGATCAACCGCCCGTTCGGCGGCGGTGGCCTGCTCCGCCGTTTGCGCGACCGGCCGCTGCCAGCCTGGGCCGGTGAAATCGGTGCCGCAAGCTGGGCCCAGTTGCTGCTCAAGTTCGTACTCAGCCAGTCGGCAGTGACCTGCGCAATTCCCGGCACCAGCCGACCCGAGCACATGGCCGACAATGCCGGTGCCGGAATCGGCCACATTCCAGACGCCGCCTTTTGGCGTCGCCACCCCGAGTTATTTAATTTATGAGGTACTCCCTATGAAGGCTTCTGTACACCATCCATGGCGCCGCCCATTACGGACAAGCGTGCTGTTCATTAGCGTACTGACTACGCTGGAACTACGCCCGGCGCCGCATCCCGGACACTGAGGGGGGCAGGATCATGGCTATCAACGTTTGCATTTCGCGCCGTGAAGTCCTCAAGGCCGGACTCGCCCTTGGCGCCAGTACAATTCTGCCGACGTCTTCCGTGCAGGCGCAATCGGCATTGCTCACCCGGCCGGTGCCATCGACCGGCATTCGCCTGCCGCTCGTCGGCATCGGCACCAATCGTTTCCGTTCAGGCGACCCGGCCTACGTCGCCCGCTTGCACGAGACGCTGGCGGCCTTTGCCCGTCTCGGCGGGAAAGTGGTCGACACGGCGCCCGCCTACGGCGATTCCGAGCGCGTTATCGGCGCCATCCTCGACGAGACCGGGTTGCGCGAGCAAATTTTCCTCGCCACGAAGGTTGACCGTGACAGTGCCGCCGACGGCCGCCAAAGCATTGCCGCATCTCGCGCAGCGCTGCGCACGGAGCGTCTCGATCTGCTCCAGTTGCACAATCTGCGCGGCGTCGACACGGTACTGCCGGTCCTGCGCGAGGAGCAGGCGGCGGGCAAGCTCGGCCACATCGGCATCACCAGTTCGAGCGACCGACAGTACGCAGAGATGGAAGCGATCATGCGCCGCGAGCGCCTCGACTTCATCCAGGTTGACTACGCGCTCGGCAATCGGGGTGCCGCAGATCGCTTGCTGCCGCTGGCCGCCGACCGCGGCATGGCGGTTCTGGTCAACCTGCCGTTTGGTCGCGGCGAGCAGTTTCGCGCCGTCGGCAACCGGCCGCTGCCGATCTGGGCGGTCGAAATCGACTGCAGCTCATGGGCCCAACTGTTCCTCAAGTACGTGCTCTCGCATCCAGCCGTCACCTGCGCCATTCCGGGCAGCACGCAGGTCGCCCATATCGAGGACAACCTCGGCGCCGCCCGCGGCAGAATGCCGGATGCGACGATGCGACAGCGCATCGCCAGTTACTTCGACGATATCGTGGGCGGCTGAGCGATGCTTGCCGCCCTTTTCGCCCGGGTGGTTCCGGTACGTCCTGGCGAAACACTGCCGATGCTGCTCGCCACCGCCTACGGCTTCAGCATCCTGTTTGCCTACTACCTGTTGCGCCCGGTGCGCGACGAGATCGGCGCCACCGATCGCGGCAACCTGCAACTGCTGTGGACGGCGGTATTCATTGTCATGCTGCTCGCGGTGCCGCTCTATTCGGCCGCCGTCGCCCGACTGCGGCGCGGCGTGTTCATCCCGCTCGCCAACCGCTTCTTCGCCGCCAACCTGATCCTCTTCTATCTGGCCCTGGTGCTGCTGCCCGAATCGGCGCGCCTCTGGATCGACCGCGTTTTTTACGTCTGGGTCAGCGTCTTTGCGCTATTTGTCGTCACCGTCTTCTGGGGACTGCTGGTTGACCTTTTCGATGACGACCAGGGCAAACGGCTGTTCGGCTTCATCACGGTCGGCTCGTCGCTCGGCGGCATCCTCGGCTCCGCCAGCACCGCGCTGCTGGCGCCCCACGTCCCGGTCTTCCTACTCCTGCTGCTCGCCGTGCTGCCGCTCGAAGTCGCCTCGCAACTCGCCCGCGCCCTCGACCGCCGTGCCGAGCAGACGCCCGCGACGCTCAAGCGCGAACCGGAAGCGCGCATCGGCGGCAATGCCTGGAGTGGCATCGGCCCGGTTTTCCGTTCGTCGGCACTGCGCAATATCGCGCTGTGGATCCTGCTGATGACTTTCGCCTCGACCATCCTCTATTTCATGCAGGCCCATCTGGTCGGCGAGGCGATCACCGATCGGGCGCTGCGCCGAGCCTTTCTGGCGCGCGTCGATCTGGCCGTCAATAGCGTCACCATCATCACACAGGCACTGCTCACGGCGCGCATCCTGCGTTGCATTGGCGTCGGGGCGACGCTCGCCGTGCTGCCGGCAGTGGCGGCACTCGGCTTCATCACGCTCGGCAGCGCGTCGACTGCCATCGCCCTGAATGCGCTGCTCATCGTGCGCGTGCTCTACGACAGCAGCCGCCACGCCCTCGCCAAGCCAGCCCGCGAGGTGCTATTCACGCGCCTCAGTCGCGAGCAGCGCTACAAATCCAAGGCCTTCATCGACGCCGCCGTGTACCGTGGCGGCGACCTGCTCAACGGCTGGATCTACGCCGGCCTCGCCGCACTCGGCATGACCGCCGGCGCCATCGCGTTGGCCGCGGCGCCGGTTGCCGTGCTCTGGGGGCTGCTGGGCTGGCAGTTGGGGCGGAACGGGAAAGCGACCCGCGAAACCGAATGAACGCCGGAACTTCGCTGCACCTTTAATCTCGAAATAAGTGACTGGAAATTACAAAGGAGTTCTGCCATGTCACCTTTCTCAATGACGCCCTACGGGCAGTTGCGCCGCCGGATTGTCGCTGCGGCCGTGATCGTTGCGCCGTCAATATGCTGGGGTGGGCACGCTCGGGCCGCCCCGGCGCTGCGCGCCACGCCGCCTCAAACCGAAGGCCCGTTTTACCCGGTGGCCATTCCGGCGGATTCCGACCATGACCTGCTGCGCAACGGCGCCCTGGATTATCCCGAAGGACAAGTCGTCTGGCTCGAAGGTACGGTCAGCGATCTTGCTGGCCGGCCGGTGAGCGGTGCGCAGGTGGAAATCTGGCAATGCGACCATGCCGGCCACTACCACCACCCCGGCGATGGCGCCAAGGCTGACAGCAGATTTCAGGGTTTTGGGCGGTTCACCGTAGCAGCCGACGGCCGTTACCGTTTTCGCACCATCCGGCCAGCGCCCTACACCGGCCGGACGCCGCATATCCACGTCAAAGTCAGGCTGGGCGGGCGTGAGTTACTAACGACGCAGGTCTATGTCGCGGACGACCCGGGCAATCCACGCGACTTCCTTTGGCGCAGCCTGAGCGCCGAGGAGCGTGCCGCGCTAACCGTGACTTTCGCGCCGGGGAATGATGGCTGGCGGGCCGGCTTTCCCATCGTGGTCGCCGTCTGATTAAAGGGCGGAGACATCCTCTATCGGTTGGCTATCAACAAAAAAGGCTGCTACCCCAAGTGGGCTGCAGCCTTTAGTCAAGTCAGCTACACGTCAAGCCTTCGGCTAGCGCGCAAGCCGGGATCTTCATCCCGGTTTTAACATTAAACTGGCTTGATGTTGCTCGCCTGTTGTCCCTTAGGACCAGTCGTTACGTCAAAGCTGACCTTCTGGCCTTCGGCCAAGGTTTTAAAACCACTGGACGCAATCGCAGAAAAATGTGCGAAAAGGTCTTCACCACCTTGGTCCGGCGTAATGAAACCAAAACCTTTTGAATCATTAAACCACTTGACTGTACCTGTTGCCATATTTCGAAACTCCAATTAATTTGTGGGGCTCAGCCCCTGAATAAAGCGAATATCAAGACTGCAAGGAAAAGTACCACATCAAAACGGTACTGAACCGACAAACAACAGCAGTAATTGCCAATCGCTTCGCATAATATGCCCGGTCTGAGCGGCATTGGCAAATAAATTGACCGTCAAATCACTCTATAACGACGCTTTTTGTCACGAACCGGGCGTCATTGGCGCAGGATGCGAGAGCCAACGAGCTACCGTAATGCCATCTACCGGTTGCGTTATTCGACCGAATCGACGCTGTGGTCCAAGCGTGTTTCGACTCTCAGGAGGGGGTGGAAGGTGTGCATTGAATATTAATATTTTTCGATGGCCACGGCTTTCTTGGCACGATCACTGACCATTTTTCGGAACCGATGAACGCTTTTCGAGAGTGCTGAAGCTGATGCTAGAGTCTTTCAAGCAGACTTCCTTAGGCAGACCTGCTGAAATTCTGGCGGGACAGCTGATACCTAATACTGGGCATGAGCAAAATAACCCGCGTCAGGCGGGACATCGATTGGCAGGGGTTATCGCTCTGGGTCAAGTCCCATCACTCACAGCCGTTGAGCATTGGCGATGCCGAAGTCGCTCTCTGGCAGATACTGGGCTTTATTGTTGGAACACTGCCCAGGGTTTTTCGCCACCAAAAATTGGGCTACGTGGATGCCTACGTGATGCATCGTTTTCTGATCGCTTAACACCGCAACCAGTTTGCCGCCACTCGAACTCTTTCGCACGTTAGATAATTGATGCTGCAAGCCTTTTCTAGTACCGGCTTTGTCGCAGAAAAATGTTCAGTAAAAGCAATCATTGCTTATTATTAAGGTGGCAGGCAACCAATTGTGCGTTACAACGGTCATTCCCGCGAAAGCGTGAATCGAGCAGGTGCATGGAAACTAAGGAAGGGGAATATTTTGGCCTCTATTAAATTACTCGGTATCGCTGGCA
>CAXYZX010000074.1:0-12510 GCA_964293845.1 uncultured Dechloromonas sp. | reverse complement strand
CAAAAGCACCAATAGGGGAACGAACTGCGCTTAGAACGACGACATCTCTGCTCATGTAAAACCTCCTGATAGAAATTATTCAGCTCGCCAAATTGGCAAGCACCAACAAAAAGAGCAACAACATTCACACTACCGTGGCGCTTCAGTCGAGCCCTACGGCACTTTGCGTGTAACTTAGTGTATCCACCCTATCAAAGGTGGATTCAAAGGCGCGCAAAGGCGACTAAAAGATGATACCCAAATTTTGCCCGGAGAATACAGAGAATTCATTGTGCTATGCAGCATTTGATCGTCACCGGAATTGATGCCTGACAGCTGAAATCCATTTTGAAAAACCACCACTCAGGCCGGATGCAGACCGAGGCGCTCGGTCAACGAACGAATCATGCCGGCGGTCGCACCCCAGATGAAATAGTCACCATAGGGCATGGCAAAGAAGTGACGCAAGGCCCCCCGGTAATGCAGAGAATGCCGCTGGTGATTTTCCGGATTGAGGAGAAAGTTGAGCGGCACTTCAAAGACTTCAGCCACCTCAAAAGGGTCAGGGAGCAGATCGAAAGGCGGGCGCACCAAGGCCACAACCGGCGTGACACGAAAACCGGTTCCGGTACGATATTCAGGGAGAAAGCCAATGATCTCGATACGCTCACGATCAAGGCCAATCTCCTCTTCCGTCTCCCGTAGTGCGGTATGAATCGGTGAAATGTCCTCCACCTCGACCCGCCCACCGGGAAAGCTGATCTGGCCACCATGATCCCTGAGATGAGCGGTACGCTGAGTCAGCAGCACCGTTGCACCACTGTCACGCAAGACTATAGGGAAAAGCACAGCTGCTGCGGTCAGTGGCAAGCCTTCGCCACCATCTTCCTGTACAAAATGCCCATCCAGGGGTTCAGCGAGCAGGCTGCTGCGAATTTTATCGAGATCGACGCTCATGCCGTCGCGGCGTCATCCTCGATCTCGGCGTGAACCGCATTCAACGCATCCTGCAAGGTTTCTTCGGAGAGGTCATTAATCGAGGTTGCCACCATATCGGCAGCCTCGACCGCACCAAGCGGAAGACGTTTGCTGTCAAGACAAGCAATCAGGGCAGCCGAAGCACCTACTACGCGCAGTATGGATTGGCGTTCATTCATCAGGATTTCCAGTTCCCGACTCAACAGTGTTATTTCCTTATCGCGACTTGGCATGATCTCTCTCCTAATATTGTTTTTTCAGCGTCATCGTACCGCCATCGCGCTGCATTTCCATACGGTTCAAAAAACTCATGCCGAGCAGCGCCACCGGCAGGTCGTTCTGATGCACCAGGGCATCCACATTGTGCAATGTCACGTCGCCGACACGCACCGTATCCAGCTTTACCCGGCTTATCTGCGCCTGGCCGTTGGCCGTATTGGTTACGCCACGCTCACCATTGCGTGCATCAATGCCGATTCGCCGCGCATCACTCGCCCCCAACGAAATCAGGGTAGCACCAGTATCAACCAAAAACTTGATCGACGTACCGTTGATGGTACCCGTTGTAACAAAGTGGCCTTGCCCATCTGCGGTCAATATCACCTTGTTGGAGCCGTCTGCGCTCGCTGCGCCGACGGCATGCTGACCAACGCGCAAGGGACGTTTCTTGCCATCGACTTCGACCACGACCTGATCGCCGGTCACTGAAATCAGCCGCACACCATCAATTGACTGGCCAACCGCAATGGCTCGCGGCTCACCACCGTTAATCATCAGCATGGCCTTGCTGCCCAAAATACCGGCGAGGCCCACATCGAGTCCCGCAGCAACGCCGGAAAAGCTGCAAAACGAGAGCAGCAGGGTAATATGGAAGACCATTCCATTCACTGATTTTGCCAGCATGCGCCCTGTTGCCATCTTCCGCCACTCCCCCACTGAAGGTCCCGGCTATTTTGCCATATTCCTTGAGCAGCAAGGAATTCCATGGAAGCTGATTGCTGTTGACGAAGGCGAAGCAGTGCCTGTTACGGTCGACGGCTTCTCCGGCCTTTGTTTTATGGGTGGCCCGATGAGCGTTAACGACCCACTGCCATGGATTGCCCCGGTATGCGCGCTGATTCGTGACGCGGTAGGCAAAAACGTACCGGTAATCGGCCACTGCCTGGGCGGCCAGTTAATGAGCAAGGCACTGGGTGGCGAAGTCAACAAAAACCCGGTCAAGGAAATTGGCTGGGGTACAGCCAACGCAACCGATAGCGTTATTGCAAGACACTGGCTAGGTGACTTTGCGGAAAAGACCGCCACCGTTTTCCAGTGGCATGGCGAGACCTTCAGTATTCCAGTCTCGGCAACGCGTCTATTGGCCAGCAGCCATTGCAACAACCAGATGTTTGCCCTCGGTCCCCATCTGGGTATGCAATGCCACGTTGAAATGACCCCGGAAATGATTGCCACTTGGTGCGGTCAGTGGGCCGATGAAGCAATCGCTGCAGCCGACCATGCCAGCGTTCAATTGCCAGAAACCATGCAGGCTGACATCTCCAGACATCTGCCGACCATGCGCCAGCTCTCGGGACAACTTTACTCAGTATGGATCAAGGGGCTGCAACGCTGAGCCCAGCAAAAAATGGGCAGTATGACTGCCCATTTTTTGTTCATTTTCACCGCCAACCGCGCCCCGAAGGAGGTCCTCTTGGAGGGCAACAATTACCTCAATCGCGGAAATTTCCGTACTTGATTGGAAAATCCGTAATCGATTTGGTAATCAGCGCAATGCAGCCCTGCAAATCATCGCGTTTGGCACCCTGCACGCGGACTTCTTCACCCTGAATCGACGCCTGAACCTTTAGCTTGCCATCCTTGATCAGCTTGACGATCTTCTTGGCCAGATCGCTGTCGATACCATCCTTGATCTTCATTTCCTGTTTGACCTTATTGCCGGAAACGCTGACTACTTTCTGGTGATCCAGGCGTTTGACACTTTCCTTCTCTTTCTTTTCCATTGCCGGGAAAAGAAGGTCTTTGATCTGCCCCAACTGCCCTTCTGAATCACCCCAGAGGGTGATGACTTTATCCTTTTCGTTCAGTTCAACTTTGGCCGTTGTGCCTTTGAAGTCAAAACGATTGTCGATCTGGCGCGAGGTGACATCAATCGCGTTTTTCAAAGCGGCCATGTCCGCTTCGGAGGTGAAATCAAAGCTGGGCATGGCGATTATCCAAAATGACAAACGTAGTGGTAGGCATCGCCTTCGGCGACTGAAATTTCAAACGAAGAATTGCCCGGCACATTGAAAGACTGGCCATCGCCGTAGCTTGTCCACTCGCTGGCGCCCTTCAACTTGACGCGGCAAGAACCACCAACACCTTCCATGATTTCCGGTGCGCCAGTATTGAAAGTCAGGCTAGCCGGCAGAATCACGCCAACCGTTTTCTTCGTCCCATCAGCGAGAACCACGGTGTGGCTGACGCACTTGCCGTCAAAATAAACATTGGCCTTTTTGACCACGGAAACATTGTCGTATTGCGACATTTACATACCCCAGATTTTTTGTATGACTGCCTTGGCAAGAAAGCCAACCATGCCGAAAGCCAGTACAAAGAAAAGGACGAAAGTGCCTGTCTTGCCAGCCTTCGACTTCCAGGCAATTTCGCCAATAATAAAAAGCATGAAAATAATGAAAAAGCCCACCCCCCAGGTCGAACCGAAATCCGCCAGTTGCTCCTCGGTAAAACCGAACAGGGTGTTGGGTTCCATCGCTTAGGCCTTGCCGTTCTTGGCGCGCAGATTGGCGGCAATGCGCAGGCGCAGGGCGTTGAGCTTGATAAAACCGGCGGCATCCTTCTGATCGTAGGCACCAGCATCATCCTCAAAAGTAGCGATGGTCGGATCGAACAGGGAATCCGTTTTGGAGTCACGGCCGACAACGATCACGTTGCCCTTGTACAGTTTGACGCGGACGAAACCATTGACGACGCTTTGCGTGTGATCGATCAGCGTCTGCAAGGCAATACGCTCCGGGCTCCACCAGTAGCCGTTGTACACCAGGCTGGCATAACGTGGCATCAGGTCGTCCTTGAGGTGAGCAACTTCGCGGTCGAGACAGACCGACTCGATGGCACGGTGAGCGCGCAGCATGATGGTACCGCCCGGGGTTTCGTAGCAGCCACGTGACTTCATACCAACGTAGCGATTCTCGACCAGGTCGAGACGACCGATGCCATGCGCACCGCCCATCTTGTTCAATGTTGCCAGCACGCTAGCCGGGCTCATGCGCGTACCGTTGAGGCCAACGATGTCACCCTTCTCGTATTCGATGTCGAGGTATTCGGCCTTGTCCGGAGCGGCTTCCGGGGAAACCGTCCAGCGCCACATCGACTCCTCAGCTTCAGCCGCCGGGTTTTCCAGATGACGGCCTTCGTAGGAGATGTGCAGCAGGTTGGCATCCATCGAGTACGGTGAACCGCCCTGCTTGTGCTTCATGTCGACCGGAATATTGTGCTCTTCAGCATAAGCCATCAGCTTTTCGCGCGACAGCAAATCCCACTCACGCCACGGCGCGATGACCTTGATGCCCGGCTTCAGCGCGTAGGCGCCAAGTTCGAAACGCACCTGATCATTGCCCTTGCCAGTCGCGCCATGCGAAATGGCATCGGCACCGGTGGCATTGACGATATCAATCAAACGCTTGGCGATCAGCGGACGGGCAATCGAAGTACCGAGCAGGTATTCGCCTTCATAAACCGTGTTGCAGCGGAACATCGGGAAGACGAAGTCGCGGACGAACTCTTCGCGCAGATCGTCGATGAAAATATTTTCCGGCTTGATGCCGAATTGCAGCGCCTTGGCACGTGCCGGCTCCAATTCTTCGCCTTGGCCGAGGTCGGCGGTGAAGGTCACTACTTCACATTGATAGGTATCCTGCAGCCACTTGAGGATCACGGAGGTATCCAAACCACCGGAATAGGCCAGCACTACTTTTTTAACATCGCTCATCTCTGTTTCCTTATTTCGTTTCAAGCCTGCCCAGCAGCAGGTATTCCATTAATGCTTTTTGTACGTGCAAACGGTTTTCGGCCTCATCCCAAACCACTGATTGCGGGCCATCGATGACTTCGGCAGTCACTTCTTCACCACGATGCGCCGGCAAACAGTGCATGAAAAGCGCCCCCTCGTTTGCCGAGCGCATCATGTCACCATCAACGCACCAGTCGGCAAAGGCCTTGATCCGCTCCTCGTTCTCAGCTTCAAAGCCCATCGAAGTCCACACATCGGTGGTCACCAGATCGGCACCACGACAAGCATCCATCGGGTCGGCAAAAATCTGGAAATGTGTGCCGTCAACCACACCAATCTGCTCCGGCTTGATTTCATATCCAGGCGGGGTCGACACGTGCACCTTGAAGTCCAGCACTTCGGCCGCCTGCAGCCAGGTGTTACACATATTGTTGGCATCGCCAACCCAGGCCACCGTCTTACCCTGGATACAACCACGATGCTCAATGTAGGTGAAGATGTCCGCCAGAATCTGGCATGGGTGATATTCGTTGGTCAGGCCATTGATCACCGGCACACGCGAATTGGCGGCAAAACGTTCGATGATTTCCTGCTCGAAGGTGCGAATCATCACCACGTCGCTCATCCGTGAAATCACCTGCGCCGCATCCTCAACAGGCTCACCGCGCCCCAGTTGAGAATCACGGGTATTCAGATAAATTGCCGAACCACCCAGCTGATGCATGCCGGCTTCAAAAGAGAGCCGCGTGCGAGTACTGGCTTTTTCAAAAATCATCACCAGAGTACGGTCAGTCAACGGCCAGTACTTCTCGTAAGACTTGAACTGATTTTTGATCCAGCGCGTACGTTCGAATAAATAAACGAACTCGTCCCGCGTGAAATCCTTAAATTGCAGAAAATGTTTGTTTGCCATGGTTTAGGCCGCCAAAAATTCCTTGATAAGGGGAGTGATGCGGTCGACCAGTTCCCTGGCGTCTTTTTCACTAAAGATCAGCGGCGGCAAAAGGCGAACCACCTTGTCAGCCGTCACGTTAATCAATAGCCCGGCCGCCAGTGCCTTGCCCACCAGTTCGCCGCACGGACGATCCAGCTCAATACCTATCATCAAACCATGACCGCGAATTTCGGCCACGCCCTTGATTCCGGCCAGCGCCTCTGCCATCAACTGGCGAATCAACGCACCAACGCTTTCGGCATTGGCCATCAGACCATCCTGCTGAATCGTTGCTATCGTCGTCAAAGCAGCGGTCGAGGCCAGTTGATTGCCACCAAAGGTGGAGCCATGGTTACCCGGCCCAAACAGCCCTGCAGCCTTGCCACCGGCCAAGCAGGCACCAATCGGCACACCTGACCCTAGCCCCTTGGCCAGCGTTGCGATATCCGGCTGGATACCGGCATGCTGATAGCCGAACCATTTGCCGGTGCGCGCCATGCCACACTGCACTTCGTCGCAGATCAACAGCCAACCCCGCTCATCGCAAAGTTGGCGCAAACCTTTCTGATATTCGATCGAAGCGAGGTGAATACCCCCCTCCCCCTGAATGATTTCCAGCATGACGGCAACGATGTTCTTATTGTGCTCGGCAACGGCCCTGATGGCCTCCAGATCATCGTAGGGAACGCGGACAAAACCAGACACCAGTGGCTCGAAGCCAGCCTGTGCCTTGCGATTGCCAGTGGCAGAAAGCGTCGCCATGGTCCGACCGTGAAAAGCCTTCTCCATGACAATGATGGTCGGCGTATCTATGCTTTTTTTGTGCCCGTAAAAGCGCGCTAATTTGATAGCAGCCTCATTGGCTTCACAACCGGAGTTACAGAAGAATATCTCCTGCATTCCAGAAAGCTCAGCAAGCTTGTCGGATAATTGCTCCTGCTCGCGAATGGCATAGAGGTTGGAGGTATGCAGCAGACGACCCGCCTGGGCCGCAATGGCTTCAACCAATTTTGGATGAGCATGACCGAGGGTCGAGACGGCGATCCCGGACAAGGCATCCAGATATTCCTTACCCTCGGTATCGGTAATCCGGCAACCTTGACCGTGACTAAAGGCCACTGGCAACCGGGCATATGTATTCATGACGTGCGACATTGGCATTGACCCTAAAAACGAAAACGGCGGCCATCGCCGCCACATCAACCGCCACCCTCAAGAGCAAAATAAACTCGAAAGAGTTGCACAAACCGTGATGTTAAGTGAAAAATACAGCCTTGTATAGAACGACAAAACCATGCGTATTGCGATTTTCAATCAGAAGGGCGGCGTCGGTAAAACAACGACGACTCTCAATCTCGGCGCAGCCCTGAATCGCGCCGGGTACCCACCACTCTTGCTCGATCTTGATCCTCAGGGTCACCTCTCCAGCATTCACGGTCACGCACCGGTTGAAGCCAACCATAGTCTGTTCGCTTTTTACCAGGATCTACGCAGCCTGCCTGAACTTGAGCTACATTGGGAGCACATTGGCCGTCTTATTCCAGCCCACCAACAACTTATCAAGGTGGACTCGATTTTTGGCAAAGGCCCCGCCATCCTCAACAAACTGCGCCACGGACTGGAAGTCCTGGAAAACACTCAGCCGCGCCCAACACTGATCGACTGCTGCCCCTATATCGGCGTATTGGCACTGAACGCAATCTTCGCCTGCGATTGCCTGCTGATTCCAATTTCAACAGACTATCTTTCATTGCAGGCTGCCGACCACATTACGCGCACCTTGCAAGTGCTTGAGCCGGTCCTCAAACGCCGGGTCGAGCGGCGCTACCTGCTGACACGCTTTGATCGCCGCCGACGCATGAGCGACGATATACGAAACAAGTTGCGTGATCGTTACGGCGACGATGTACTCGATATTGTCATTTCTGAAAATGTTGCCGTTGCGGAAAGCCCCTCACTGCATCAGGACGTCTACCGCCATAGCGCCTCAAGCAGCGGCGCCCACGATCACACCAGCCTGCTCAAAGAATTGGTCGAACGTGGTGATCTGAACATCAAGCTGTAACAATTAGGTCTACCACATCTTCGTAGTTCAAGTGACCATGACGCCCGACTAGCGAGCCTTGCTGACAATGTGATTCGAGAATTTCGCAATCGTTATACATCTGACGCAGCTTGCGCCGAGCATCCTCTTCGTCCTGCCCGAACAGCGCCAATTTTTCGACTAGCACACCGGTGCGCGTGCGTATTCTAAATTCATACTTCGTGATCGATGAGGACTGCATAAAACCCCCTACAGATCAATGGTGTAGGTTCAGTATATGCAGCCGATTCTTGGAATACAACGTATGTTATTCAACGGAAAGAGCTTTTTGCTACAAGCGTGGCAAAGATGCCACAGCCCTAATGCTTCTGCTAGAATGAATAAATCAGAGGTCGCAACGCCCGCTAACGCAGAGTAGAACAATGACAACATCCGAATCGACCACTTTCATCATTGTTGGCCTAACAACTCAAGGACGCAAATTTCGGCCTAGCGACTGGGCCGAACGCCTGTGCGGCGTGATGTCTGCCTTTGGCGCCGAACGCCGGATGAAATACTCCCCTTACGTCGGCCCTGGCGATTACAACGGTGAGAAAGCTGTCTTTGTCGATGGCCGCCTCGGCGAGATTGAGCCTATGGCCTATCGCTTCATGCTTAATTTTGCTCAGGATAATGACCTGCAGATCATTGATGGTGTCTGCTCAATCGACGGCAAACGTTAAACATTCCGCCAGAACAACACAAAATAAAAAAGGCACCCGAAGGTGCCTTTTTTCACGTTCGTAACTAATCAGGCAGCAACAGCAATTGCCTTGATCTGTGCCGACAAACGGCTCTTGGTACGTGAAGTCTTGTTCTTGTGAACAATTTTCTTGTCAGAAATACGATCCATCACTGAAACGGATTGCTGAAAAACGCTCTGAGCGGTTGCCTTGTCACCAGCTTCGATAGCCTGACGCACGCGCTTGATCGCGGTACGCAGGGTCGAACGCAGGCTACCATTGTGGGAGCGCTGCTTGTCTGCTTGACGGGCACGCTTGCGGGCTTGTGCGCTATTTGCCATGTAAATTATCCGGTAGAGAAAATCTGAATCCAAGATTCTATCAGAAACGAATCACGTCATGCAAGGCAAACCATACGCATTTAGCCAAGCACGAGCTCCTTCGGTAGCGGGAAGGAAACCCCCTCCTCCACCCCTTGCAATTGCTCAACCACTGCATTGGTCAGGCCGACGATACGGTCGACCACCTGACGCACCAGAATTTCCGGGGCCGAGGCGCCGGCCGTGACACCGATCCGGGTTTTTCCAGCCAGCCATTCAGCCTGAATTTCTTCTGGTCCATCAAGCAAATAAGCATCAATCCCTCGCGCCAGCGCAACCTCTTTCAGGCGGCGTGAGTTCGAGCTGTTGGTACTGCCGACCACCAGCACAAGATCACACAGCTCTGCCATCGCCTTGACCGCATCCTGGCGATTCTGTGTGGCGTAGCAAATATCATCCTTTTTCGGCCCTTGTACTTCGGGGAACTGCGCCCTAAGGGCGTCAATAACACGCGAGGCATCATCCACTGACAGTGTCGTCTGGGTCACGAATGAGAGCTTTTCCGGCTGACTTACCTTCAATCTGGCGACATCTTCTGCCGTTTCAACAAGGAACATGCCGTCGCTGCTCTGGCCCATCGTCCCCTCAACTTCGGGATGACCCTTGTGGCCGATCATGACCACTTCGCGCGCCTGATGGCGCATCTTGCCAACCTCGACATGAACCTTGGTCACCAAGGGACAAGTAGCATCGAACACCTTGAGGCCACGGGTTTCGGCTTCATCACGCACGGCTTTTGAGACGCCATGCGCACTAAAAATCACCGTACTGCCGGCTGGCACTTCGTTAAGTTCTTCAATGAACACAGCCCCCTTGGCACGCAAATCATCACAGACAAACTTGTTGTGCACGACTTCGTGGCGCACATAGATCGGTGCACCGAATTTCTCCAGGGCACGTTCGACGATAGCGATGGCGCGTTCAACACCGGCACAAAAACCACGCGGATTGGCGAGGATGACTTGCATTTACATGATTCCGATAATTTCCACCTCGAAGCGGATCGTTTTTCCGGCCATCGGGTGGTTGAAGTCGAACAGGGCATGCGTTGCATCCAGCTCACGCAGGAAGCCCGCAAACGTTCCGCCATTTGGCGCGGTGAATTCGACGACGGAATTTTCCTTGAGTTCCATTTCAGCCGGCAATCCAGCACGTGAAATGCGTTCGACGAGACGCGGATTGTGCTGGCCGAAGGCCTCGTTCGGTTCCAGTTGAAAAACGAAACGCTCATGAGCGATCAGACCAATCAGCACTGATTCGAGGTTTTCGGCAAGCTGACCGCTACCCATCTGCAAAGTTGCCGGGCTCATGTCGAAAGTCGAGAGAAATTCCTCTCCCTCCAGAGTTGAAATCCGGTAATGCATGGTCAGAAAGCTGTCGGAACGAACCGTCATGGGTGTTTCTCCTCGGTTTTCTTGCTTGTTGCGGTCAACTGCTCAAACACCAGCAAAATTGCACCAACGGTAATCGCCGAATCGGCGACGTTGAAGGCTGGCCAATAAAAACCAGCGGCGTGCCATTGAATGAAATCGACGACCGCGCCAAAGCGCACGCGGTCAATGACGTTACCCAGCGCACCACCCATGACCAGCGTCAGGGCGAGTGAAAGTAGTTTCTGTTCGGGATGTTTCTTTAGCTCAAGCGCTATCCAGCCGGAGACGGCAAGCGCCAGCGCCGTAAAGAACCAGCGCTGCCAGCCCGGCTGATCGGCAAGGAAGCTGAAAGCCGCGCCAGGATTCCAGGTCAGCACCCAGTTCCAGAATGGCGCAACATAGATAGTCTGGCCGAACTGTATGTTTTCGAGCACCACCCATTTGCTCAGTTGATCAAGAATGACAATCAGCGCCGCGAGGGCGTACCAACGCTTTACATCAGGCACAAAAACGAACCTCGCCCGCACCATGCAGGTTGCTGACGCAACGTCCACACAGCGTCGGATGCTCGGCACTGGCACCGACGTCTTCACGAACATGCCAACAGCGCTCGCATTTGCCATGCGTCGATGGGGTGGCGACGAGCTTTTCTTCCTCGGCCTTGACCAGCACGGTTTTGGAGCAGATCAGGACAAACTTCAGATCATCGCCCAGCGCGGCCAATAGATCATGCTTTTCGCCGGAACAATGCAGTTCAACTTCGGCCTGTAGCGAGGAACCTATTTTGCCGGCTTCACGTAGTTCTTCCAGCGCCTTGGTCACATCAGCGCGCACTGCGCGCACCTGCGCCCATTTGGCCAGCAACTCGCCCTCGCCCTCCGGCTTCGGCAACTCATGCCAAGTATGCAGCATGACCGATTGCTCGGCATCAGCAGTCAGCAGTTGCCAGACCTCTTCTGCCGTGAAGGAAAGAATCGGCGCGATCAGCTTGGTGAATGATTGCAGAATGTGCCACAGCGCAGACTGGGCCGAGCGGCGCGCCGCTGAGCCGGGCGCCGTGGTGTACAAACGGTCCTTGAGAATATCGAGGTAGAAGCCACCAAGGTCTTCGGAGCAGAAAGTTTGCAGGGACTGGACGACGCGGTGGAATTCGTAGCGCTCGTAGTCAGCCTGACAATCAGCCTGCAATTCGCGGGTCAAGGCCAGTGCGTAACGGTCGATTTCCAGCCATTCACTGACGGGCAGCATGTCCTTGGCTGCGTCAAAATCCGAGGTATTAGCCAGCACGAAACGCAGAGTATTGCGGATGCGGCGGTAACCTTCAACGACGCGCTTGAGAATTTCGTCGGAAATCGACAGTTCACCGGAATAATCGGTGGAAGCGGTCCAGAGACGCAGGATTTCCGCCCCCATCTTGTCGGAAACCTGCTGCGGCGCGATGACGTTGCCTTTCGACTTCGACATCTTGTGGCCTTTGCCGTCGACCACGAAGCCATGCGTCAGTAGTGCCTTGTAGGGCGCACGACCATCGATGGCACAGCCGGAGAGCAGCGATGACTGGAACCAGCCGCGATGCTGGTCAGAGCCTTCGAGGTAGAGGTCAGCCTGATAAGCCAGATCGGTGGCGTGCGAACCGCGCAGGACGTGCCAGTGCGTGGTGCCGGAATCGAACCAGACATCCAGCGTGTCCTTCATTTTGTTGTACTGATCGGCCTCGGCACCCAGCAACTCTGCCGGATCAAGACTGAACCAGGCTTCGATACCGGCTTTTTCGACACGTTGGGCGACCTGCTCCACCAGTTCGGCAGTACGCGGATGCGGCAGACCGGTTTCCTTGTGCAGGAAGAAGGGAATCGGCACGCCCCAGTTGCGCTGGCGCGAGACGCACCAGTCCGGGCGGGTCTTCATCATGCCTTCGAGGCGGGCGCGGCCCCAGGCCGGGAAGAACTGGGTTTCATCGACAGCGCGCTCGGCGATCCAGCGCAGGGTTGAGGAATTTTCGTCCTTCTTGTGTTCCATACCGATAAACCACTGCGTCGTGGCGCGGAAGATGATCGGTGTCTTGTGGCGCCAGCAATGCGGATA
>CAXYZX010000073.1:0-12568 GCA_964293845.1 uncultured Dechloromonas sp. | reverse complement strand
GGGACCAGCGGCAGGTGGCTGGCCGAACCCGTTTGCGCATGGTGCTGCATCTGCGTGCACGGGTGCCAGACGGCGGCTTGACTGCGTGCCAGCCAGTCGGCGTTAAGGGATGAGGTCATCGCTGTGGCTTACTGTGGTGAAAGTTTTGCGGTCGACAGGGGAAGGGATTGAATTTTCGTGCCGTCGCTGCAGGCGACTCCTAACCACAACCCCTCCCAGCCTTCCCTTGTCAGGGGAGGAGCGAGACCGGCACTCCCCCCTGAGAAGGGGGGCTGGGGGGTTAGAGGGGGTGATTTCAGCACCTTAATGCAGGGCTTGCGAGTTGGCAGCGGCCTGTTCCGGCATTTCGGCGTGCACCAGTTCGGCTTCCGGGTTGGGGAAGAGCGGGGCGCCACAGTCGTCGCAGAATTCCATCGGGAAATGATGATCGAGGAATACCACGTCCTTGACACCTGCCTCACGCAAGACGGATTCGATTTCGCTGGCGGCATCGGTCGCCTCATCCTCGGCGCCGAGCAGCGGCCAGACGATGCCGTGGAAGGTGTCTTCCTTGTCCTTGGGGCCCAGGCCGACGCGGTACTCTTCCATGCGGCGGTCGTAGCAGGGGCCGACAACGGCGCGAATGTCGGCCGGCATCAGGCCGAGCATGGTTTGCAGGAAGGCCACCGAGGCCTTGAGCGAATAGGGGCGCGAGAGACGGTCGGCGTTGCGGCAGGAGGCGTGGTAAGCGTCTGGCAGCAGCGGTTGCCAGGCGCAACCGGTGAGCAGCGGCTCAAGATTCGGGCTACCCTGCTTGATCCATTCCTTAAGCGCGGTTTCCTTGTTGCCATCCTTTTCGTTCCAGCGGAACAACGGCTTGCCGCGCGGCACGGCAATGCAGCCGACGAGGTAGCGGACGTCCGAAAGGAAGCGATTGGTTTCCGGCATGCCTGCGGTGTCGACCGCAAGATTTTGTCCGGCTAGGGCAACCTGGCCCAGCGCCTGGGTCATCTGCCAGGTATCGCAGAAGCTGCGCGGCAACTGGTCGGGGCTGAACAGATAGTCGGCGAGAGCGACACGTGTGTCGCCACCAAAAACATGGGCGCCAAGATGGGTGTTGAGGGCCTCAACGTTGCTTTTAGGCACAGTACATGAGGGAATCGAGAAGCGCGACCAGGCGAGGACGGGCGCGGCAAAAAGCTGGATGTCGAATTCCTGGCTGTTGACGTCGAGGCGACCGGTTTCGGCACGCGATTCGACCATATCGGCGAGTTCGTCATGGGCGCGCGGATTGGCTTCAAAGAGGCGGTCGAGGGCGGTGTTGATGTCGTCTTCAGCGCCGTTCTTGAGTAGGCTGTCGACGATTTCGGCGAGCTGGGCTTCCCAGTAGCTGTCTTCCAGTTTGCCGCCGGATTCGGAAAGACCGGTGGCCAGGCGCTGGAGTTCAGCAGCATCGCGTGAAAGGCGGTCGCGCGAGCCGAAGCGGGTTCGTTTCATGGGTGTTCCAGAAAATACAAAGACAGGATTTTACCAGCCGGTAAAATTCGGCGTATCGCAATGCACAAAATTCAACCGAGGTTGCCTCAATGCTGATCTTTCTCTCGCCGGCTAAATCGCTGGATTACAAAACCCCGCCGCAGGTGACAACGCATACTCAGCCGGCCTTTCTGGCCCAGTCGAAAACCCTGATCAGCCAGTTGCGCAAGCTGTCACCGGCCGATATTGCCAATCTGATGGACCTCTCGGACCCGCTGGCGCAACTCAACTTCGGCCGTTACGCCGAGTGGCACCTGCCGTTTACGCCAGAAAACGCTAAACAGGCGGTGCTGGCCTTTGATGGGGATGTTTACGACGGCCTCGCTGCCCGTCAGCTAGGCGCTGATGACCTCGACTTCGCGCAAAAGCGGGTGCGGATACTTTCCGGCCTTTACGGCATCCTCAAGCCGCTGGACCTGATGCAGCCCTATCGTCTGGAAATGGGCACCAAATTTGCCAACAAGGCGGGCAAGGATCTTTACACCTTCTGGGGCGAGCGCCTGCTCGGCGTCATCAACAAGGAACTGGCCGAGCTGCCGCGACCTGTTGCGGTCAACCTCGCCTCCGAGGAATATTTTAAGGCGGCCGTCGGGCGCAAGATCAACGGAGTAGTGATCCAGCCGGTGTTTGAAGACTGGAAGAATGGCAAATACAAGATCATCAGCTTCTACGCCAAACGTGCGCGCGGGCTGATGACGCGCTATGCCGTACTTAATCGACTGACCGAGCCGGAAGGGCTGAAGGAATTTGACTATGACGGCTATGCTTTCGAGCCGTCGATATCGGATGAAAAACGCTGGGTATTCCGGCGTCGCTTGGCTGCCTAGCCTATAGTTTGATGCTGAAAACCTTGCTGATCACTTCTAGGGCTTGTGGGCTATCCCACTCCTTGGCGCCGTAGTATTTGGCCAAGACCCGCCCATCGGCATCGACTAGTACGGTGAGCGGCAGGCGGTCAGCGCCGAGCATGTTTTCCAGCACCAGCTTGCTGTCGATGAAGTGGGAGAAACCGGTTTTGGCCTGTTGCAGGAAGCCTTGGACGCGATCCGGGTAATCGTCGGTGGAAATCCCGATTACCTGAAACTGCTTGCCGCCATAGCGTCGGTAAAGACGGTCCAGCGAACCCATTTCCATGCGGCATGGTCCGCACCAACTGGCCCATACGTTGATGATCAGCGGTTTGCCACGGTAGTCCGAGAGCTTTTTTGCTCCACCAGTGAGTCCCTGCATGGTTGAGTCACGTACCACGCTGCCGATTTCTACTTCCCCCGGTGTTTTGGCGAAGGCGGTTGGCATTGTGCTAAGCAGCAAGAGCAGCAGCAGGGAAAGAATTTTTTTCATGGTCGGAAGTCCGGTACCGGGTTATTCGGGGTTGCTGCAGTGGGCGATTGTCGGAAGCAGGGCCGAGGCCGCGTCGGGCTTCATGATCTGAAAGCCCAGCGTCGTCCGCCCACGTAGCTTGAGTAATGCCTTGTCCTTGCTGACCAGAATGTTGGCACCACAACGGGCAGCCAGTTCAAGGAATTTCTGGTCGTCTCTGTCCTTGCAGCGCGGCAAGGGCGGCGCTTCGCCAGCGGGAACAAGCTGTACCAGACTGCTATAGCGCTGGTAACGCTCGATCATCATTTCCGGCGTCATCTTCAGTTGAGGGTAGGTCAGTACGCGCTGCAATTCATCCAATGTGCGCTCGTCGGCAAAGCATTCGATTTGCCCCGCTTCCAGCGCCGCCATGATCGGTACGGCATCGGTATTGGCCCAATGGTAGAGGTCGAGAACAACGTTGGTATCAAGGACGAGTCGCAGCATGGCGCGGATTGTAATGTGCGAATCATCAAACATATACCGACGATGGCGTATGAACGCCTATTCGTAAATAATTAGCATCAATTGAATTGACGTTATGGTCAAGCCCATGAAGAATGCCGGACTAACCATGTTCTGGAGTAACCAATGGTCCGTAATTCGCTTCGCTGTTACCATTCGGTCTATGTTTTCCAGGTCGGGAAACAAAAAAACCGCTCGATGAGCGGCTTATCTGTATCGCTTGACCTGATCCAGCTATGGTCAATTGATGTTCAAAAATCTGGCTTGGCCAAAGTTCTGAATTTCACCAATAAGTTAGCTAACTTATTGATTTTACTTGGTGCCCAGGAAGGGACTCGAACCCCCACGGAGTTACCCGCTAGTACCTGAAACTAGTGCGTCTACCAATTCCGCCACCTGGGCACAGGTGCGAAGAGCGGCGAATTATAAAGAAAGAAAAAAACATGTCAAGAAAAAAACTATCCAAAACCCGTCGTGCTGATCCCTTCTTTGAACGCGAGTCAGCGCGCTATGAGTTTCCACTACCTTCACGCGAGTACATTTCACAGGTTTTGACCGATGAAGGCCGTCCCTTGAGCTTTATCGGGCTTACCGAGTTGTTGGATATTGCCGGCAGTGAGCGGGAAATGTTCCAGCGCAGGTTGGGTGCCATGGAGCGCGAAGGCCAGTTAATGCGCAACCGCAAGGGTGACTACATTCTGCCCGAGCGCGCCAGCCTGACGCTGGGCAAGATACAAGGCCATCCAGATGGCTACGGCTTCCTGATTCCCGACGATGGCAGCGCTGACATCTTTCTCGACCAGCATCAGATGGGCAAGGCGCTGCATGGCGACCGGGCCTTGGTGCGGGTGACTGGGATTGACCGTAAGGGCCGGCCAGAGGGTGGGATAGTCGAGGTGACCGAGCGCGCCAATACGCGGGTGATTGGCCGCGTGCTGGTCGAGCACGGCGTGGTTTTCGTGGTGCCGGAAAACAAGCGCATTGCCCAGGATATTCTGGTCTCGGTCGACAAAAAATCCAAGTTCAAGCCGGTGGCCGGGCAGGTGGTGATGGTGGATATCATCGAACAGCCGAGCAAGTTCTCGAAGCCGATCGGGCAGATTACCGAGGTGCTGGGTAACTATGCTGACCCAGGCATGGAAATCGAGATTGCGCTGCGCAAGCATGATCTGCCTTTCGAATTCTCTAAGGCCGCTCTGGAAGAGAATAAGGAGCTGCCCGACAAGGTAAAGAAAACCGATCTCAAGGGGCGTGAGGATCTGCGTGAAATTCCGTTGGTTACCATCGATGGCGAAACGGCACGTGATTTTGATGATGCGGTTTTTTGCGAGAAGTCTGGGCGTGGCTGGCGGCTGGTAGTGGCGATTGCCGACGTCTCACATTATTTAAAGCCGGGCATGGCGCTCGACAAGGAAGCGATGGATCGCGGAAATTCGGTTTACTTCCCGCGTCGGGTCATTCCGATGTTGCCGGAAAAACTGTCGAACGGTATTTGCTCTCTGAATCCGGATGTCGAACGCATGGCCATGGTTTGCGACATGGAAATCAGCGCGGCCGGCAAGATTGGCAAATACCGCTTTTATCCGGCGGTCTTCAAGTCCAAGGCACGGCTGACCTATAACCAGGTGTGGTCGTGGCTATCCGGTGAGGCCAAGCCGGAGAGTGAAATTCATATCGCCCTGCAACCGCAGCTGAAGGGCCTCTACAAGCTGTTCCAGACCTTGCATAAGGCGCGTGAGCAGCGTGGGGCGATTGATTTCGAAACCACGGAAACACAGATGTTATTCAACGAGCAGGGCAAGATCGAGAACATCGTGCCGGTGGTTCGTAACGACGCGCACCGCGTGATTGAGGAGTGCATGTTGGCGGCGAATGTCTGTGCCTCGGATTTCCTTGCAGAACACAAACAGGTTTGCCTCTACCGCGTCCATGCCGCGCCTTCCGAAGAAAAACTGCGCAATCTGCGGACCTTCCTTGGCGAGTTCGGCATGGCACTCAGTGGCGGCGATGATCCCAAGGCCAAGGATTACGCCTTGCTGCTCGAAAAGGTCAAGCTGCGTCCGGACTTTCAGTTATTACAAACCGTTATGTTGCGTTCACTGAAGCAGGCGATGTACAGCCCGGACAACGTTGGGCACTTCGGCCTGGCCTACGAGCATTACACCCATTTCACCTCGCCGATTCGCCGTTATCCAGACTTGCTGGTGCATCGTGCAATCAAGGCGGTATTGGCCAAGCAGACCTATACGCCGGTCAGCAGCTGGGACGATATCGGGCTGCATTGTTCGGCCACTGAGCGTCGTGCTGATGAAGCGACGCGTGATGTCGAAAACTGGCTGAAGTGCTTCTTCATGAAGGAGCGTATTGGCGAAGAGTTTGATGGGACGATTTCAGCGGTGACTGCCTTTGGTATTTTCGTAGCACTCGATACGGTTTATGTCGAAGGGCTGGTGCATGTTTCCGAACTGGGGCAGGACTACTTCCAGTTCGACAACGTCAAACATCAGATGCTGGGCGAGCGCACCGGGCAGCGTTTCCGTCTTGGCGATCGGGTCCGCGTCAAGCTGGTGCGCGCCAATCTGGAAAGCAACAAGATCGACTTCGTGCTGGTTCAGCCAGAAAGCAAGGCAGTCGGCACCGGTCGACCAGGGCGCGTTACCAAGACGGTAGCCAAGGTACCGGCCAAGATTGCTGCCAAAGCGGTGGTTAAACCTGCAGCCAAGCGCAGTGCGCCGGCAGCAGGCAAGACAACGGTAGCAAAAGCAGCGAAGCCGGCCAGAAAAGCGACGAGCAAGGAGGCTGGTAAACCCGCCAGCAAATCAGCCGGAAAAAAGCCGCAAAAACGGCGTTGACCGTAGCAGTCTGGGTTCAGGGCTGCTGCCGCGCAGCAAGCAGCTCGCCAGCCTTGGCGACGATACTGGCTACCTGTTCTGCATCGAGGTCAGGTAGCTGTTCGGTCAACCATTCCAGTGAAGCACCATGGATGATATGTTTGGCATCGGCAATGTCGGAAGGCAGTGCCGGGTCGCCGGGGCCTCCGCTGGATAGATGGCGGGCCGTGTCGATACATAAGCGCGAGAGGTTGGCGCGGGTGTTGTCGATGCCGCGGATGAGCTGAGTCAGTAGCGGTGGCAGATGCCAAACGGCGGCACATTTTAAAGTCAGATCCTTGAAGCGGAAGCCGCAGGTATCGACCTGTGCTTGTAGCGAGCGCAGTGATTGTCCTGAATGCTGAGCCTCCAGCGCAGCCAGGGGCAACTCGGGGGCCACCGACCAGAGCAGGAGTTCCCCGACTTCGGCCAGCAGGCTGGCCATAGCGACTTCGTCGGGCGAAACATCGGCGCGTGCCGAACCCCATTTATGGGCAAGATGGCTGGCAAGGCTGGAACGCGCTTCGCATTCGGCTAGCCCTTGGTTGCTTTCATCGGTTTCCGGGCAGGCGGCCAGAAGTTTATGGAAATTATCCGTTCCTAGCTGCATTACTGCGGCTAACGGCGTGCTGGTTTCATGGCCGAGGCGCTGGGTACGGTGGGACTCGGCTTCGCGTAACAGGCGCAGGCAAAGAAATGGGTCATCGGCGGCGATGCTCGCCAGGTCATGGGCCGAAAGCTGCTCGCCCAGGCTTTCTTCAAGCTCGAGCAGACGGGCTTTCGAGCGCGGCATGCAGGGCAAGTCGTGGGCGGTAAGAAAGGCAGCCCACTGATCAACACCCCAATGTTTTTGATGGTTTGACAGCACAGCGTCTAATCCAAATGAGGATGATTCATCTTAGCTCAGTTATCGGCCAAGCTGATGAAAACTAAAGACTTCACAATTGTTAACAGACTTTATTTTTGCGGCCGAGTAAACTATTGGATGCAAAAAATTGACCGAGAGTTAGAACACGTGATTTTCAAGACCAATTCGCTGCTGCAGGAGACTGTGCCAGGTATTCAGGTTGCAATGTCTGATCATGTTGCGAAACTGACTGGAAAATCATTGCCGGCCGCCCTGAATACTGGCTTGCAAGAGGTTGATTTTGAGCATGCCCAGTTGCTCGCCTGCATGTTGTCAGTACGCCAACTATGTTCGGAATATACGACTCGGGATACTTGCGCCGGCTGTGATATCGACAAGCAGATTCATTGTGAGTCGGCGTTGATCGGCATGCTGGGCGATTTGCTGGCGTTTATTCTTGATCACTTCCAGACGGAAGAGAAGGCAATGCGCGACTCGCTTTTTTACATGGTTGATCGCGATGTCTGTGAGGCGCACATGGAAGACCATGCGCACATTGCCGAAAAAATACAACAGATTGTCTCGGCGCTGGATCCCTTGCGGACGGTCGTCCTGGTCCGTGAACTGGACGCCTTGCTGGAGCGCTGGATGAGCCATCATGTAATCCTTCACGATGAGGCACTGGCACGCTGGATGGCGCGTCAGGATTTTACCATTACACGGCAGACGCTCTGATCAGTCATTTGTGAACCCGTTGCGGCGGGTAAAATCCGGCTTCTGATTTTCTGAGAGCAGCCATGTCTTCCCGCCTGATTTACGGCTTTCATGCCATTACCGCCAAATTGCGTCACGACCCGAGTTCGGTCAAGGAAATCCTCATTGATGCATCGCGCCATGACGGACGTGCCCGTGATCTGTTGCAGCATGCCGAGTTGCAAGGCATCAACGTGCTCGCCTGCGATGGCAAGCGGCTCGACGCCATGGCACCGGATGCCCGACATCAGGGCGTAATTGCGCGCATTGAAGGCGGGCGTAAGGTGGCGCATCTCGATGATGTCCTCGATACGCTGGAAGAACCGGCGTTTCTGCTCGTCCTCGATGGCATTACCGACCCGCGCAACCTCGGCGCTTGCCTGCGCGTCGCTGATGCCGCCGGTGTTCATGCGGTTATCGCACCCAAGGACAGGTCGGCCGGCTTGACCGATGTCGCAGCGAAAACCGCCAGTGGCGCCGCCGAAAGCGTACCTTACGTGCTGGTCACCAATCTTGCCCGTACCCTGCGCGAACTGCAGGAGCGTGAGATCTGGGTGATCGGTACGGCGGGCGAGGCCGAAAGCGATCTTTATGCGGCTGACTGGCCGGTGGCCACGGCCTGGGTGCTCGGTGCAGAAGGCGAGGGCATGCGCCGTCTGACGCGTGAAACCTGCGATCTGCTGGTCAAGATACCGATGCACGGCTCGGTGGAAAGCCTGAACGTTTCGGTGGCTGCAGGCGTTTGCCTTTACGAGGCGCGTCGCCGCCGTCCCTGAGATGACGCATCGCCGCGCGGTGGCGCTGATGGTGTTGGTGACGCTGTTGTGGAGTATTGCCGGTGTGGTGACGCGCCAGTTGGAGGCAGCGCGCAGCTTCGAGGTCACCTTCTGGCGCAGCACCTTCAATGCGCTGGCGCTGGCTGTTCTGCTCACCGTCATGCGTGGTCCGGCCTTGTGGCGCGGCCTGTTGCAGTCGCCGTGGGCGGTTTGGCTATCCGGGGTTTGCTGGGCGGTGATGTATACAGCCTTTATGGTAGCGCTGACGCTGACTACGGTCGCCAATGTGCTGGTGACGATGGCCATCGGGCCACTGGTGACGGCACTCTTCGCACGGTTTTTCCTCAAGCGCAGCTTGCCATGGTGGAATTGGGGCGCCATCTTGGTGGCCGGCGCCGGTATTGCCTGGATGTTCAGTGCCGAAGTGGCGACCGGCGGCAGTCTGCTCGGTTCGCTGGTGGCCTGTGCCGTGCCGCTGGCCGGGGCGATAAATCTGACAGTTTTGCAGCAGGCCAGCGAAGCGGGCGAGTCAGCGCCGGACATGTTGCCGGCGATATTGATTGGCGCCTTGCTCTCGGCGCTGAGTAGTTTGCCGCTGGCTTGGCCACTGCAGGCCTCAAATCATGACCTGAGCCTGCTTGCCCTGCTTGGCGTTGTTCAACTGGCCGTCCCGTGCCTGTTGATGGTGCGCCTCAGTCGCCAACTGCCAGCACCGGAAATAGCACTGCTCGCCTTGCTCGAAGTGCTCTTCGGTGTCGCCTGGGCATGGCTGGGTGCCGGCGAGCAACCAGCCCGCGCCGTCTTGCTCGGTGGTGGGCTGGTGCTGGCGGCTTTGGTGGCGAATCAGCTTTTTACGCTGCGCCGCACGGGATAAAAAAGCGACCGTTTTTTCACGTCGACCGCAACATTTGATTTAACCGGCCTGCCAGCCACCACCGAGTGCCTTGAACAGATCGACCGCCGCCGCCAGACGATTCTTGCGCGTGGCCAGGTAGAGTAGCTGGGCGCTGTTCAGGGTGCGCTGGCTATCGAGCAGGTCGAAATAGCCTGAGTAGCCAGCTTCGTAGCGCATCTGGGCCAGATTGAGGGCGCGCTGCGAGGCGGCAACCTGTGCCTTGAAGGCTTCTTCTTCTTCGGCATATTCGCGCAGGCTGGCCAGCGCATCGTTAACTTCACGGAATGCCGTTTGCACAGTCTTGCGATAGGTTGCCAGGTTTTCCTTCTGCAGCGCACTGGCCTGATCGACGCGGGCGCCGGTGCGGCCGGCATCGAAGATTGGCATGCTCAGCCCCAGGGCCGCCGACCAGATTGTGGCGCTGCTCGAAAAGAGACCGGAGAGCGCCATGCTCTCGCCGCCATAGAGACCGGTAAGACCGATGGTCGGGAAGTAGGCAGCCTTGGCGACGCCGATGCGGGCATTGGCGGCGACCAGTTTTTCTTCCGCCTGACGGATATCCGGGCGCGCTTCGAGCAGGCTGGAGGGCAGGCCGGCTGGCGGCGTCGGCGGCAGGGGCAGGCGTTCCAGCGTATCGGCGGCGAGCTTCAAGCCGGGCTGGCCAGTGAGCAGGCCAAGCTGGTTTTCGGATAGTGCGCGCTGGCGTTTCAACTGATTCAACTGCGCCTGGGCGCCACTCAGTACGCTTTCAGCTTGCGCCAGCTCCAGCGCCGAGGCGCTACCGGCATCGAGGCGAGCCTGAACAATCTTCAATGACTGACGACGTGATTCCAGCGTTTGCTCGGTGACCTGCAACTGCGCGTCGAGGCTGCGCAGGGCCAGATATTCATTGGCCACTTGGCCGATCAAGGCCAGCCGTATGCTGTCACGGCCAAACTGGCTGGCCAGCGCCTCGGCACGGGCCGCTTCATTGCTGCGCCGAATACGGCCCCAGAGGTCGACTTCATAACTAAGCGAGAGGGCAGCGCGGCGGTTGTTATAAGTTTGCGCGCCGGTGTTTTTGCCGCTGACTGTCTCACCGCTACTCCGGTTGCGACTGCCGTTGGCGCTGGCACCAATCGCCGGGTAAAACTCGGCACCGGCTTCGCGGGCAGAGGCTTCAGCCGCTTCCAGACGGGCGATGGCAGCTTGCAGATCCTGATTGGCGGCAAGCGCCTGCCCGACCAGATTATTCAGGCTGGCATCGTTGAACAGCGTCCACCATTCCGGGTTGATCGGGGCTTGGGCACGTGCCTCGCTGCTGGTTTCCAGGGTCTGTTCCGGCAGCGTTGAAGCCGGCCGCACATAGTCGGGGCCAAGGGTGCAGCCGGCGAGGAGGAATGTTGCGGTCAACGCCGCTGCAAGGCGATTTTTTTGCATGGTTTGCGTGAGCTTGAGCATCTCAGTTTTCCTCCGTCGCTGCGGCATGCGCGTGGCCGGCCGGTGCTTGCTGCTTGCCGCGCTCCAGCCACTTGAAGAAGAGGGGAATGAAAATGGTGGCGATAAAGGTGGCGGCGATCATCCCGCCGAAGACGCCGGTACCCATTGACTGGCGGGCCGCCGCGCCGGCACCACTGGCCTTGACCAGCGGGAAGACGCCAAGCACGAAGGCGAGCGAGGTCATGATGATCGGGCGCAAACGCAGGCGGGCGGCTTCGAGCGCCGCGTCACTGGCGCTCATCCCTTCGGCGTATTTCTGGGCGGCGAATTCGACGATCAGGATGGCGTTTTTCGAGGCTAGCCCGATCAGCACGACGAGGCCGATCTGGAAGTAGATGTCGTTCGGCATGCCGCGCAGCCAGACGGCGGTCAGCGCCCCCATCAGGGCGAAGGGCACGGCCATGACGACGGCGACCGGCAGCGACCATTTTTCGTACTGGGCGGCCAGGATCAGGAAAACCATGATGATGGCGAAGCCGAAGGCCCACAAGGACGAGCCGGCACTGCGCTTTTCCTGGAAGGCCTGACCGGTCCAGGCGATTTCGTAACCGCTGGGCAGCGTGGCGGCAGCGACTTCCTCGACGATCTTGATCGCATCGCCGGAACTGATGCCCGGCTTGCTGTCACCCATCACCTTGGCCGCGACGAAGCCGTTGAAGCGCTCGACCTGTTCCGGGCCGACCACGTTCTTGACCTTGCTGATGGCGGAGAGCGGAATCATCGCGTTGCTCGTCGAGCTGCGCACATAAACCTTGCCCAGATCGTCCGGCTTCATGCGGTAGCTGGCTTCGGCCTGCAACTGCACGCGATAAACCCGGCCGGCCTTGTTGAAGTCATTGACGTAGAGCGCGCCCATGGTGCTTTGCAAGGTTTCATAAACGCTGGCCAGCGGAATGCCGAGCGCCAGCGCTTTGGCTTCGTCGACTTCGACAAAAAGCTGCGGCACGGTCGGGCGGAAGAAGGTGCTGATCCGCGTGAACTCGGGGTGAGTCTGCAGCGCAGCAATGAAGGACTGGGTCACTTCATTGAGCTTCTTGGCATCGCCGTCGATACGGTTCTGCACATAGACCTCGAAACCGCCGGCGGTGCCCAGCCCCATGATCGGGGGTGGGTTGAAGACCAGCGCCATGCCGTCGCCCTGCATCATGCCCATGCCCATGAACTTGCCGGCCAGATCCTGTGCCTTGGCTTCACGTTCGCTCCAGTCCTTGAGCGGAATGAAAATGGTGCCGGCATTGGGCTTGTTGCCGCCGCCGATCAGGTCAAAACCGGAGACGACGAAGGTGTGTTTGACCGCCGGATCCTTGGCGACCATCTGACGCATGTCCTCACCGGTCTTCTGGGTGCGCTTGAGGGTGGCACCATCGGGCAGCATCAGCGCCGAGATCAGGTAACCCTGGTCTTCGGCCGGCACGAAGCTACCGGGAATGATGCGGAAGAATGCTACGGTCGACGCGATAACGAGGGCAAAAATTATGCCGCTGATAACGCCGTGCTTGAGGGTCAGCCCGACCGTGCTGGTGTAGCTGCGGGTGAAGCGCTCGAACAGACGATTGAACGGGGCGAAGAGCTTGTGCTCGGTATGCTGCGCCTTGAGCAACAGGGCGCA
>CAXYZX010000072.1:0-12588 GCA_964293845.1 uncultured Dechloromonas sp. | reverse complement strand
ATATCGACGAATTCGACAATGGCCGGTTGCATTTTCTGCGGTTTGACGATGGCGGCCAGCGCTGCCATACGCTTGTCCGGTACTTCAACGATGCCGACGTTAGGCTCAATAGTGCAGAAAGGATAATTTTCCGCCGCAATGCCTGACTTGGTCAGGGCGTTGAAGAGGGTGGATTTGCCGACGTTGGGCAGGCCGACGATGCCGCATTTCAAAGACATGGGATTTTCCTAGGGTTTTGCCAACTAAACGGCTTTGCCGTGCAACTGTTGTTGAGCGCCGGCGAAATCTCCGGCGGCAAGTTTGGGCCAGGCCAGCAGGCAGCGGGCGAGGGCGTGTTCGATATCCGGCAGTTCTTCCTTGCGCGGCTGGTGCAGCACGAAATCCACGACCTGTTGTGCGAGGCCAAGCGTGCGTGGATGGCCGATGCCAATACGCAGGCGCCAGAAGTCAGGCGTGCCGAGCTTGGCCTGAATGTCCTTCAGCCCGTTGTGGCCACCGTTGCCACCACCCTGCTTGAGGCGAATGCCGCCGGGTGGCAGGTCGAGTTCGTCGTGGATGACAAGGATTTCTTCGGCCGGGATTTTGTAGAAATTAGCCAGCGCGGCGACGGCTTGGCCGGAGCGGTTCATGAAGGTGGTCGGTTCGAGCAGCCAGGTTTCACCAGCGTGTCCAGCCTTGCCGTAGAACTTGGGTTGTAGGGCGAGTGCGGTCTTCAGCTTGTCGGCCAGATGGTCGACAAACCAGAAGCCGACGTTGTGCCGGGTGGTTTCGTATTCGGGGCCAGGGTTGCCGAGGCCGACGATGAGGCGGGGAGGATTCATGGCGAGCTAAATGAAAAAGCCGCCGGCGGCAGTTTGCCAGCGGCGGCTATCAGAGCGATGTGCCTGAAATTACTCGGCAGCAGCTTCGCCTTCAGCGGCTTCGGTAGAACCACCCTTGCTGACGATGCCGACAACGACGGATTCAGTAGAGGTGTGATGGCCAAGCTTGACACCCTTCGGCAGCGCGAGCTGACCGAGGTGAATGCTGTCACCAATCTTGAGCGCGCCGAGGTCGACTTCGATGAACGCCGGCAGATCACTGGCCAGACACTGAACGTCAACTTCGGTCATGACATGGTTGACCAGGCCGCCGTTGAGCTTGACGCCCGGTGCGGTTTCTTCGTTAATGAAGTGGAACGGTACCTTGGCGTGCAGTTCGTGGGTGGCATCAACACGCTGGAAGTCAACGTGCAGGACGAGCGGCTTGTAGGCGTGAACTTGCGTGTCACGCAGCAGAACCTGTTGCTTAACGCCATCGAGAACGATGGTCAGGATGGAGGAATGGAAAGCTTCCTTCTTCAGGCTGAGCAGCAGCGTGTTGTGATCGACTTCGATCGCTTGCGGGGTGGCTTCGCCACCGTAGATGATGCCCGGTACTTTGCCAGCGGCACGCAGGCGGCGGCTCGCACCCGATCCCTGCAGCGTGCGCGCTTGCGCGTTGATTTCGAATTGCATGGTGTTACTCCAGTTGTTTCCCGGTCCGCGACCAGAACGGGAAGGTTAAAAAACTTAATCGATGAACAACGACGAGACGGAGTCGTCATTGCTGATACGGCGTATGGTTTCGGCCATGATTTCGGCCACGGAAAGCTGACGGATGCGCGGGCAGGCAGCAGCATCATCGCGCAGCGGAATGGTGTCGGTGACGACCAAGGAATCGAGGTCCGAGTCGTTCAGGCGGTCAATCGCCGGGCCGGAGAGGACCGGGTGGGTACAGTAGGCGACAACCTTGCTGGCGCCATTGGCTTTCAGCGCGGTGGCGGCCTTGCACAGCGTGCCGGCGGTATCGACCATGTCGTCCATGATGATGCAGGTACGGCCGTCGACTTCACCGATGATGTTCATGACTTCTGAAACATTGGCTTTCGGGCGGCGTTTGTCGATGATCGCCAGATCGCATTCGAGGCGCTTGGCCAGCGAACGGGCACGCACCACACCGCCGTGGTCAGGTGAAACGACCATAGGATTGATGTAATGCTGTTTCTGGATGTCTGCGAGCAGAATCGGCAGGGCGTAGATGTTATCGACCGGAATGTCGAAGAAGCCCTGAATCTGTTCGGCGTGGAGGTCCATGGTCAGGACGCGGTCAACACCGGAGGCAACCAGCATATTGGCGACCAGTTTGGCGGCAATCGGCACGCGTGAGGAACGCGAACGGCGGTCTTGGCGGGCGTAACCAAAATAAGGGATGGTGGCGGTGATGCGGCCGGCCGAGGCGCGCTTCAGTGAGTCAACGATAACCAGCAGTTCCATCAGGTTGTCGTTGCACGGGGCGCAGGTGGATTGCAGAACGAAAATGTCGCGGCCGCGAACATGTTCTTGCAGCTCGACACTGACTTCGCCATCGGAGAAGCGGCCAACATTGGCGCGCCCGAGGTCGACATTGAGTTGCGTTGCGACATCGGTTGCCAGTTTTGGGTTGGCGTTACCGGTGAAGACCATCAAGCTGTTGTAGGCCATGCTCTGTTCCCTTCGGGGTCCGCATGCGATTTGCGTGTTTCGCCCGCCACAATGTAAATCGGGCAGGCTTTTGACCTGCCCGAAGGATGCTGGCTGGGGAAGAAGGATTCGAACCTTCGAATGCCGGAATCAAAATCCGGTGCCTTGACCAACTTGGCGACTCCCCAGCGGGTCGGTTACACGGGTTCGCGTGCAAACGAGGCGCGAATAATACAGGGACTCCGTTTGAAAATCCAGTCTTTTTATAGATTGATTAATGGATGATGGATCAGGCCGTCGGCCAGCCAGCCGTTCATCGTGGCTGGTAACTGCTGGAAAACTGCATCGGCCGCCGCATGGTTGGTGAATTCCGCAAAGACGCAGGCACCCGAGCCAGTCATCATGGCTTGCGGGGTGTACGCTCTGAGCCACGCGAGATGCTCGGCAACCGCCGGAAAACGGGCGCAGGCGATGGGTTCCAGATCGTTGTGGCCCTGGCCGTGGCGCCAGTCGCCGGGATTTATGCTGGCGCTGTCGCGCTTGAGTTCCGGGGCGCCAAAAATAGCGGCTGTGGGGACGTTGACCGCAGGATGCAGTATTAAATAGGTGGCGGCCGGTAGGTCGACATCGGTAAAGGCTTCGCCGACACCTTCGGCGAAGGTATTGCGTCCGTGAACGAATACCGGCACATCGGCACCCAGTGTCAGGCCAAGTTTTTCCAGCTCGCTGCGCGCGAGGCCGGTTTGCCATAGATGGTTGAGGGCCAGCAAGACGGTGGCGGCGTCCGAGCTGCCACCGCCGAGGCCGCCACCCATCGGCAGGTTTTTCTGCAAGGTGATGTTGGCCCCTTGCCGGCACCCGGTGGCATCCTGCAGTAGGTGAGCGGCGCGTACCGTGAGGTCGGTTTCGGGAGGGACGCCGGGAATCGGCGTGTTAAGGACGATCTGATGGTCGCTGCGTGGGCTGAAGTGCAACTGGTCGGCGCGATCAATAAAGCGAAAGACGGTTTGCAACAGGTGGTAGCCATCGGCGCGGCGGCCAACAACATGCAGAAAAAGGTTGAGTTTGGCCGGGGCCGGCCAGGTGCTGTCCCAGCTCCATTGGCTCATGGCGAGTCTTTCCATTCTTCTATGCGCAGGCGCAATTCGATTTGTCCATTGCGGTTTAGCGTCAGGCGCACGGGTAGCGCATCGGCAGCGTCAGATTCGTAGCTGTAATCAACCTGCCAGCCAGATTCTTCCAGATGTTGCGGTCGACCGAGTAAATCGCGTTGAATTTTGGAGTCCGGACCAGCGCGGCCAAGTAGCCAGGCGGGCAGGCGGCTGACTGGCAGGCGTTGGCCGGTGACGGTTTCGAGCAAGGTATCGGGGTCGTCTGAGTCCTGAGTTTCGCCATTGGTAGTACGTAATGTGGCGTGCCCCGGCACGCTGTCGATCTCGGCGACACCGTAGCCCAGCGGGTTAGAAACCAGCAGGCGGCTGCTGTTGCCTCGCTGTTCCCAGCTCAGGCGACCGCTTGAGCTTTGTTCTGCTGCGCCCGGCAGTCTGATGCGCAAGGCAAAGCGGGCTTCCAGGCTGAAGTTGCCGACCTGCTCGCGGGGGGGCGGGGGGCGGCCAGGTGTGGCGGCACAGCCGATTAACAGAGTGGCGGCGAACAGCGCAGAAAGCAGAAGTCTCAAGGCTGGAGTTTCTTGATCGTGCTGCCGAGGACTTCGTTTTCCGGGTTCTTCTTGGCGGCATCCTTGAGCACACGACGGGCGTCATCCTTACGGTTGAGTGTCCACAGCACTTCGCCAATATGCGCGGCGATCTCGGGGTCTGCCTTGATCTGGTAGGCGCGCTCCAGGGTGCTTAGTGCTTCGCCTAGCTTGCCCTGGCGGAAGAGTACCCAGCCCAGGCTGTCCATGATGAAAGGGTCATCGGGTGTCAGGAGCAGAGCTCGGGTAATCAGGGCGCTGGCTTCGTCGAGGCGGATATTGCGTTCGGCGAATGAATAGCCGAGTGCATTGAGGGCGTGGGCATGATCAGGCTTGAGTTCCAGCAGGCGCTTGAGATGGGTTTCCAGAACCTCGGGTTTGCCTTGACGTTCGGCGCTGAGCGCAGTTTCGTAAAGCAGTTCCGGATTATCCGGCTGCTTGGCGAGCGCCGTCTCGAGCATGGCATAGGCTTCGGCGTGGCGCCCGGATTCGCGCAGCAATTGAGATTCGGCGAGGATAAGCTGAGTTTTCTCGGCAACGCTGCCGGCCTGCGTTGAGCGAATCAGATCTCGCGCTTCTTCTGCCTTGCCCTGTTTGACAAGAATTTGTGCGGCGCGCGAGCGGGCGGTGATGTACTGGTCGCCAACGGTTACCTGACGGTAGTGTTCAAGTGCTGCCTCGGGTTTCTTCTGGTCTTCGTCAATCTGCGCAAGGAAGAAGTGCACCGTGCTTTTGTCTTGAAAGTCTGATTTGAGAAGTTTCTCGAGTTGGGTGCGTCCGGTGGTGGCATCGCCTTGCTGCAGGGCAAGCATGGCAACCGGGTAGATTACTTCAGGGCTGTCCGGGTTGTCCTTGATCAGGCGGTCGAACTGCGTGCGTGCAGCGCTGTATTGCTTGTCGTTGATCAACAGACGGGCCAGTGCCAGTCGAGCGTCGCGGGCATTGGGGTAATGCTCGGTGAACTCGCTCAGGCTGGCGATGGCCGATTTGTTGGATTGGCGAGCTTGTAACTGGGCACGGGAGAGCGCAGCGGCTTCCCAGTCCGGACGCAGGAGCAGTGCTTTTTCGAATTCGCTCTGGGCGCGCATGAAGTCGCCGGTATTGGCTGCCGCCTGGCCCATCGCAAAATGCGCCTCGGGAACGCTGTCGTAGGGGGCCGCAAGGCGATCCACCAGACGCTGGACGGCTGCCTTGTCGCCATGGCGCGCCAGAATGCGGTTGAGATGCATCAGATTGGGAGCCAGATTGGCCTTGTCCTGCTCCAGTACGGTAGCCAGTTGCGGGGCGAGTTCGTCGAGCCGGTTGGAGAGCACCATCAGTGATGATTGAGCCTGCTGCGCTTTGGTTGAATCCGGCTCGACCTCGAGCCATAGTTTGTTCATCTCGAGGGCGAGGTCGTACTGGCGGGCGATAGCGGCAACTTCGGTGGCGCGCCCGAGAACTTTGGGGTCGCGCGTGCGCCGGGCGAGATCGGCCCAGGCAGTAACTCCCATTTCGATTTCTCCGCGCTGCAAAGCGATGTCGCCGACCAGTGCCTGAAAAACCGTGCGCCCGATGGTGTCTTCGCCCGGTGTTCGCGTCCCGGCTAGGCTCTTGCGCGGGGGCTGTTTGGCGATGGGATCCGCCGCCAGGGTCGTGCCGGCGAAGGCAAAAGCTAAAGTGGCGACAATCAGTTTGATGGACATTTGCTGCTTTCAGTCATGGACAGCGCATTAGAGCGCATAAAATCCGATAAGTTTGAGATGTTATTTGGGATTTGTCGGAGGAACAAGCAATGCCAGAATTGCCCGAGGTCGAAGTATGCCGGCGCGGACTGCAACCGGAGATCGAAGGCGCCTGTCTGCTCGGTGCGGTGGTGCGGGCGCCGCGCCTGCGCCTGCCTATTCCGCCTGAACTTGGCCGGCATCTGGCCGGGCAGCAAGTGGTGGCGGTTCGACGTCGTGGCAAGTATCTGTTGATTGATTGTCGTGGTGGCGAAGAGGATGGTTGTCTGATCATTCATCTCGGCATGTCGGGCAACCTGCGCTTTGTAGCGCCCGATACGCCGCCCGGCAAGCACGACCATGTCGATTTTCTATTCCCCGGCCAAACCCTGCGTTTTGGCGATCCGCGACGTTTTGGCGTCATTCTCTGGCAGGCGCTCAGTGAGCCGCCGCATTCCTTGTTGACGGTACTCGGTCTGGAGCCGCTCGAGGACTTGTTTACTGCTGACTGGCTGTTTGAGGCGACGCGCCGGCGTGCCGGGCCGATCAAGCCTATCCTGATGGATAGCCATCTGGTGGTTGGTGTTGGCAATATCTACGCTTCGGAGAGTTTGTTTCGGGCCGGTATCTCGCCGCTGCGGGCCGCCAACCGGATCAGCCGCGAGCGTTACGGCGCGCTAGTGCCAGCCATCCGTGAAACCTTGTCGGATGCCATCGCGGCCGGTGGCAGCAGTATTCGCGACTATGTGCATAGCGATGGCGGGGCGGGCTGCTTTCAGGTGGATGTTGCGGTCTACGACCGGGCGGGAGCAGATTGTCGACGTTGTGACGGTAAGGTCAAACAAATTCGTCAGGGTGGGCGCTCTTCGTTCTACTGCCCTCGCTGCCAGCATTAATTTTCGCCTGCAAGTCCATGTTTTTGTGCTAAATTGAAAGTTCCACGCATCAAGGTGCTCGCAATGACACTTGCAAATCAGTTCGCTGCCTATACCGAATGGCGCACCAAGCTTTCGTCGGCTATCGGCCAGTTCAAAAGCTGGCTCACCGACAATGAGCTTTCCGACGCCCAGATTGACCTGCGCTTGACACAGTTGCTTGAGCGTTTGCGCGAAGACAGACTCAATGTCGCCTTTGTCGCCGAGTTTTCTCGTGGCAAGTCAGAGTTGATCAATGCCATCTTTTTTGCCGAGTACGGTAGCCGCATGCTGCCCTCATCGGCCGGTCGTACCACCATGTGTCCGACCGAGTTGCTTTTTGACGCTAACAAACCATCCTCTATCGAATTGCTGCCGATCCAGACGCGCTCTTCCAATTCAGGCGTTACTGAATACAAGCGTTTTCCGGATGAGTGGAAGGTGGTTGGGCTCAATATCGACGAGCCTGATGCCATGCAGGATGCCCTGCGCCACGTCAGCGAAACCACTCGTGTGATGCCGGATGAGGCGCGCCGCCTTGGGTTTGAGGTCGGCGAGGGCGAGATTGATCTCTATCGGGTCAGTGACGATGGTATGGTCGAAATTCCGCGCTGGCGTCATGCTGTCATCAATTTTCCGCACCCCTTGCTCAAGCAGGGTCTGGTTATTCTCGATACGCCGGGTCTCAACGCGATTGGTGCCGAGCCTGAATTGACGCTTTCCCTGCTGCCCAATGCCCACGCCGTACTCTTTATTCTGGCGGCAGATACTGGCGTTACGCAGTCCGATCTGACCATCTGGAAAGAACATATCGGTGACGGAGGTACGGCCAAGCGCGGTCGCATGGTGGTCATGAACAAGATTGACGGCCAGTGGGACGAACTGAAAACTCAGGACGAGATTGACGCCGAGATTCAGCGCCAGGCTGACAGCTGTGCTGATATTCTCGATCTCCGGCCGAATCAGATATTCCCCGTTTCGGCACAAAAAGGTCTGGTAGCAAAGATTAATGGTGATCCGGAATTGCTGGCCAAGAGCCGTCTGCCTCAATTGGAGGCGGCGCTTTCCGATGAGTTGATCCCGGCCAAGCAGGACATCGTTCGTGACAATACCGAAAGTGAATTTGGTGATGTCAGCCTGCGCATGCGCGGCTTGCTCGAATCCCGCCTTTCCGGCCTGCGCGAGCAACTGAACGAGTTAACCGAGTTGCGCGGCAAGAACAAGGGTGTGGTCGAGTACATGATGGGCAAGGTACGTGCCGAGAAGGAAGAGTTCGAGTCCGGCCTGCAGCGCTATTACGCGGTGCGCAGCGTATTTTCGACGCTGACCAACAACCTGTTTGGCCATCTCGGTATGGACGGCTTGAAGCAACTGACCAGTACGACGCGCGACGCGATGATCGAGGCTACTTTCTCGAAGACCTTGTCCGATGCCATGTCCACCTACTTCGGGCGCTCGCGTGAGTCGCTTGCCAAATCGTCAAACGAGATTAACGAAATTCTGGCGATGATGGAGGCGGTTTACAAAAAATTCGCCGTCGAGCATGGACTCAAGCTGGGGACGCCGACGGCTTTCTCGCTGTTGCGCTACGAGAAGGAAATCGACCGTCTGGAAATCTGGTGCGATGCTCATTTGAACTCCATGGTCAGCTTACTGACCACCGACAAGAAGCATATCACCCAGAAATTCTTCGAGGAGGTGGCGGTCCAGGTACGGCGCGCCTTCGAGCGGGCCAACAAGGATGCCGAAACCTGGCTGCGGGCGATCATGGCACCGATGGAGACGCAGGTACGTGAGCACCAGATTCAATTGAAGCGCCGGCTGGAGAGCATCAAGCGCATTCACCAGGCAACAGACACTCTGGAAGACCGCATTGCCGAGCTGGATACCGTAGAAAAAAGCCTGCTGGTGCAGATTCAGGCCCTTGAGTCGATGTCGGCCAGTGTCCGTGATCTGCTGTTGCCGGAAGAACAAAGACAGCTCCAGGCCGCCTGAGTTCTTCTTGGCCGTTTGTTTTAACCCAGGGTTGTTTCCAGAGGGGTACGGTCAACAACAAAAAACCCGCGAATTTTCGCGGGTTTTTTGTTGGGTTGCATGAACTCAGGGGCGCTTGTTGCCGGTGAGTTTTTCGTACTTGACCCAGAGCAGCTCTGCGGTTTCGACGTTGTTCGTGTCCTTGGGGATGCAATCCACCGGGCAGACCTGAACGCACTGCGGCTCGTCGTAGTGACCGACACACTCGGTGCACTTGTTGGGGTCGATTTCATAAATCTCGGCACCCTGCGTGATGGCCTCATTGGGGCACTCAGGTTCGCAGACGTCGCAATTGATGCATTCGTCGGTGATGATTAGGGACATGACGGTTCTTCCTCTCTCAAATGGCTGAAAATTTCGCCCGCAAGCGTTTTTCGACACAAGGTTGTACAAATTTGCTGACATTGCCACCCAGGCGTGAGATTTCACGGACCATGGTGGCAGAAATAAACATGTGTTGCTCTCCGGGAGTCAGGAACACTGTTTCGACCTCCGGATACTGGCTGCGGTTCATACCGGCCATCTGAAATTCGTATTCAAAGTCGGAAACAGCGCGCAGGCCACGCACAATCACTTTGGCGCCCTGGTCGTGAACAAAGTTCATGAGCAGGCTGTTGAAACCGACAATTTCGACGTTCTTGATGTCGCCGAGAACTTCCTGCGCCAGTTCTACCCGTTCGGCAAGATCGAAGAGCGGTCGTTTGGACGGGCTTTCAGCAATCGCCAGGATGAGCCGGTCGAACAGGCTGGCGGCACGTCGCACGAGGTCTTCGTGGCCCCTTGTTACCGGGTCGAAGGTGCCTGGATAAATCGCTACACGATGATCAAGTTTCAAGCTGCTCCCGCCGCATCAAATGAAAATGAACTTCCCCTGCTCGGCCGTGGCGTATTGTTCGCCACTCGCCAAGCGCTTCCAACTTGTTTTCTGACTCGACGTAGAGTGCCGCATCATCCTTCAAAACGCCGGCCAGTAGAGGCTCCAGGCGGCTTAACCAGCCCTTGTTAAAAGGCGGATCGAGGAAGATCAGGTCAAATTTAATCTTGGCCGAAGCCAAATATTGTAACGCATCCGCGCGTTTGATCTCTACCGCGGATGTCGCACCGATCAATTCGGCATTATCGTGCAGGGCAGCAACAACGCGCGCGACGGGCTCTACCATCACTACTTTGGCGGCGCCCCGCGAACCGGCTTCAAAGCCCAGTGCGCCACTACCGGCGAAGAGGTCGAGGCAGTGCCAGCCGTTCAGTTCCTGGCCCAGCCAGTTGAACAGCGTTTCACGCACGCGGTCTGGCGTTGGACGCAAGCCTTCGCTGTCGGGAAAGCGCAGGACGCGCCGCCGCCACTGGCCGGCAATGATGCGAACCGAGTTCAATCGGCGGCTACCGTGACTGTGATCAGGTCTGCCGGGCGCACCCGGCGGGCAAATGCCTGTTTGACATCCTCAGCCGTCACGGCCTGTACTTTTGCTTGGTAGTTGTCTAGGTAGTCGAGCGGCATGCCGTAGAAAGCAATCATCGTCACGTTGTCGAGGATTTTTTTGTTGCTGTCGAGGCGCAACGGGAAGCTGCCAGTCAGATTGGCTTTGGCAGCGGCCAGTTCCTCCTCGCTTGGTCCGGTCTTGAGGAAGCCATCGAGTACCTCACGGGTCACCTTGATCGCATCCTTGGCTTGTGAGCGCTTGGTTTGCAGGCCGATCTGGAAAGGTCCGGGCTGGCGCATCGGGGCGAAGTAGCTATAGACGCTGTAGGCATAGCCGCGTTTGTCGCGGACTTCCTTCATCAGCCGGGAAACAAAGCCACCGCCACCAAGGGTGTAGTTGCCGACAACCAATGGGAAGAAATCAGGATTGCCGCGCTCGATGGCTGGTAGACCAATGTAGATATGCGACTGAGTGGCGGGGTGCGGCAATTTGATGTCGCTGCCTTTCGCGGCCTGCGGGGCAGCGGGGAGAGTCACAGCTTCGCCCTTGGGTAGCTTGGCAACCAGGGTTTCAGCGATTTTTTCGGCTTCGCTGCGTGAAATATCGCCGACCAGCGTGATGCTGGCGTTGCTCGCCGTATAGTAACGGGCATGGAAGGCGACGAGATCATTGCGGGTGATGGCGGCAACCGATTCCGGAGTGGCTTGCTGGCCGTAAGGGTGAGTCGGGTAGAGCGCAGCCCAGAAGGCCTTGCCGGCAATCGAGGCGGGCTGGGTCATGGCTTCCTTGAGCCCGGCAATGGTGCGGCCCTGTTCGCGCTCGAAGATGGCAGCGTCAAAACGCGGTTGCTGAATGACGGAGCGCAGGGTTTCCAGGGCTGGGTCACGTTTATCGAGCGCCGAGAGAGTACGGATGGAAACACTGGAGCGATCCGTATCGGCACCACCACCGAGGTTGGCGCCGATATCGGCGAGTTGTTCGGCAATCGCCGTTTCGTCACGTTCGCCGGCGCCGAGGTCAAGGCTGCCACGGGTCAGTGCCGCGACCCCGGGCTTGCCGGCCGGATCAAACATTGAGCCGGCAACGAAGTCCACCTGCACGTCGAGCATGGGCAGAACCCGGCTTTCGACAAAGTACACCTTGGCCCCGGAGGGGGAAACCCAGTGCTCGATCTTGACACCAGCCAGCGCGCTGTGGGCGAGGAGCAGGGCAAATGTTGCGGTCAACAGCTTTTTCATGGTGTTTTTCTTAGTGGCGAGTGGCGGCAGAAGGACGACGCGGCTTGCCGTCGAGCGCTTGCGGTTCAAGGGTGCCGATGGTCAGCGTGTCGTCGCTGAAGTATTTTTTGGCGACTGCCTGAACGTCGGCGGCGCTGACCTTTTGCAGTTTTTCCAGCATGCGTTCTATCTTCTGGTAAGGGATACCGGCTGACTCGGTCTGGCCGATTTCCATGGCCTGTCCGAACATCGAGTCCAGTTTGTACACTTGGCTGGCGACCAGTTGCGCCTTGGCGCGTTTCAGTTCCCGTTCGCTGACACCTTCCTGCTGGACCCGAGTGATCTCGCCGCGCAGAGCACTTTCGAGTTCTGCTACGGTCTTGCCTTCGGCCGGGCTGCCGTGCAGATAGATCATCGCCGGGCCGCGCGCGGTGGCGTCGTAATCGATGCCGACGGAAAGAGCGACCTTCTGTTCGCGAACCAGGCGCTTGTTGAAGCGTGCCGCGTCATGGCCATCAAGCACGGCACTCAACATTTCCAGAGCGTAGGGATCGCTGTCCTTGTCCACGTCACGCAGACTGGGCGCTTTGTAAGCCATGATCAGGATTGGCAATTCGGCGGGCGCCTTGACGTTAACCCGGCGCGTGCCTTCCTGGGTAGGGTCGATCTGCGGCTTGCGCACGGGCAGGGCGCGACCTTCAAGCGGGCCGTAGTACTTTTCGGCGAGTTCGAAAACTGCCTTGTGATCAACGTCGCCGGTAATCACGACATAGGCGTTGTTCGGCACATACCAGGTCTCGTACCACGCCTTGGCGTCGGCCGCCGTCATGGTTTCAAGATCGTTCATCCAGCCAATGATCGGCCGGCGATAGGGGTGTGCCTGGAAGGCAACGGCATTCATCTGCTCGAAGAGTTTGGATTGCGGGTTGTCATCGGTGCGCATGCGGCGCTCCTCCATGACCACCTTGATTTCCTGCTCGAATTCCTTGGCGTCGACATTCAGGTGACGCATGCGGTCGGCTTCAAGCTGGACCATTTCTTCCAGCTTCTCCTTCGGTATCTGCTGGAAATAAGCGGTGTAGTCGCGGCTGGTGAAGGCATTGTCACGGCCGCCGGCAGCGGC
>CAXYZX010000071.1:0-12776 GCA_964293845.1 uncultured Dechloromonas sp. | reverse complement strand
GGCCAAGCCTTATACTTTACCGTGTAGTTGCTATAATGTAGTTACATATTTGGAGTTGCAATGAAGGTTGTTTGGGACGAAAGCAAAAACCAGATCAATCAAAGCAAGCATCGGTTGAGCTTCGAGGTAGCGCAGCTCGTCTTTGATGATCCACTACACGTCAGTAGGCAAGAACGAATAGAGGGCGGGGAGCAACGCTGGCAGACCATTGGGCTTGTGCATGGCTTGGTTTTGCTACTCGTTGCCCATTCCGTAATCGAAGCAGATGGGCATGAAACTATCCGCATTATTTCGGCTCGAAAAGCTGACAAGATCGAACGGAGAATTTATGAACAAGGTTAGCAAGGCAGAGGCCACCAAGCTATCAGCAAAGCAGCTTGCAGAACTGAAAGCGCTGCACGTGATGCCTGATAGTGAAATTGACTATAGCGACGATTCACAGGCCACGCTAGAAGCGTGGCAAGGTGCCGTTGTTGGGCGCTTCTACAAACCCATGAAGCAACAGCTTACCCTGCGTATCGATGCCGACGTAGTGGCGTGGTTCAAATCACAAGGCAAGGGGTATCAGACCCGCATTAACGAATTGTTGCGACGGGCGATGATGAAAGAGGTTGAACACTGATCAAGTTTATGGATTTGTTCTATCCGGGATCGAACTTCCGTCCTTAATACGGGATCGAACACGGTTTCCACGCTGGTGTGCCAATTGGGTGTGCCAGTTCAAATAAATGAACACGCTAAGTCGTTGATATGGTTATGAAGGGGTTTTTAGGGTTCGACCCCGCCCGTCTCCACCAATTCGAAGTTCATGCAAGTGCATAGAAGGCCGAAAATCCAAGTATTCACAAGGGTTTCGGCCTTTTTTTCGTCCATGGAGGTGCGCCGATGTACGCTTGCAGCCATTCCAAAACGGGGGCAACATTGGGGGCAACTTGAAAACTAAATTTCGAGTTGCCCCCATCCGCCGCGACGAGCTGCGCACCATCGTTCCACTTTCCGACTCAACCATCTATGAAATGGAAAAGGCTGGGACGTTTCCCAGGCGCTTCAACCTGACCGCGCGCTGTGTGGTCTGGGATTACGACGAGGTGCACGCTTGGTTGCAGTCCAAAAAGGAAGCACAAAAACCAGAAACCCACCATCCTGACGTCAACAAACGAAAAACGCGCCCCGTCCTCGCTCACCGTTAAATTTTTTCGCCACATCCATAAAGCACAGAAAACGCCCACACGGCGTTTTTTTTGCTTTATGGATGAAAGATGTGCGTGCGATGTAAAAAAACGATCTGGCGTTGATTTGGTGGGCTTTTCGGTGCTTCCTTGTCGCGGTTGGAGGGTGGATATCAACAGGGGAGGAAGGATTGTTTTTTATGGCACGGTAACTGCTAAGCGTGCGCATGTGCGCGCAGGTCCGCGAGAAAAGCAGTGGAACAGGTGGAACAGTGGAACAGTGGAACAGTGGAACAAGTATACTAAAACCATTGTCCTGCAAGGCTTTTGGCTGTTCCACCAGTTGGTGATGCGGTGGAACAGAATCCTTGTTCCACCGCTTGTTCCACCTGTTCCACTGGTTTTTTCACACACCGGCGCATGTGCACGCGAGGGAAAACCGGTTTTTTCCTGCCCTGTTCCTGGTGCGGTTGATCTGGCTTTGTCCGTGTGTATAATACACACATGAACAGTGCCGAAATTGTCAAACGGTTGCTACGCGACGGTTGGGTTTTGCGGGGTGTGAAAGGATCGCGCCACATTTACACCCACCCGGAGCGGGGCGGTCATATCAGTGTGCCGCATCCGAAAAAGGATCTGGGCATTGGGCTGGCCAGTAAGCTGCTGAAGCAAGCCGGCCTGAAGTGAAAGGAGCAAAGCCATGAGATACCCAATTGCGATTGAACAAGGCGGCGACGATCAAGCCTTTGGCGTGGTCGTTCCCGATCTGCCCGGCTGCTTTTCTGCTGGTGATACCTTGGACGAAGCGGTGGACAATGCCAAGGAGGCCATTGAGTTTTGGCTTGAAACCGTAATTGATGACGGCGGGGCTGTGCCTTTACCGAAAAGCATTGCTGAGCATCAGGCCAGCCAAGAGTTTGCCGGCTGGATTTGGGCAGTGGTTCCCGTGGATTTGGCAGAGCTTTCCGACAAGGCAGAGCGCGTGAATATCACCTTGCCGTCTAGGGTGTTGCGCAGGATCGATGCGGCGGCCAAGGCATGCGGCGAAAGCCGATCTAGTTTTATCGCTAAAAAGGCATTGGCGGCATAGCCTTGGGGGCAACTGTTAAATGTTGATTTGTTGAATTGCTTACTGATAGGCCTTTACAGACATTTGTTTGGTAGTGCCCGTCCCACCATCAAATACACGGAAAATGCCCAATTTTTATTGGGCATTTTTGTTTCTGGCAATTGCAGCCGACTAAGGGTTTTCCCTACTCACGGAGCATCTCTGTCTCGCCAATACTAGGATTCCACTGGGAACCACTCTAAAAGCCAAAATCTCCCACGTGTCTGCAGTCGCATTTTCAAACAGAGATACTCTTGGAGGAACCTGTCATGACGCTCGCAGCAAAAGTTCGTACGCACAAGATCACAGCCAATGCAGTGCTGTGTGTCCCCGGAAGTTATAACCTGATTGGAGCCGAATCGCCCGCGATAGAGGCGATGACGGATCTCGGGCGGGTCAGTGCGGCAACCATCGGCGCCGGTGCCACAGTGGCGGAAGCAAATTCAACAATGATTGCGCGCGGTGTTCGTCTCTTGCTCATAACAGGTGAGGGTGGTCGACTGAAGGGTCTGGTGACGGCGCGCGATACCTTGGGCGAGAAGCCGATGCAGCTGGCCCAGGCACGCGGCGTGAAGCCGGGTGAACTCAGCGTCGTCAATCTGATGTGCCCGGTGAGCGATATCGACATGTTGTCGCTGAAAGAGGTGATGAATGCACGTGTTGTCGATATTCTCGATGCGCTGAAAGCGCTTGGGCGCCAGCATATTCTGGTTGAAGACAGCGATCCGGCGAGCGGTGTGCCGCGGGTGCGCGGCATTTTCTCGGCGACGCAGATTGGTCGTCTGCTTGGCGTGCCGGTTCAAACCTTTGACCTGGCGCGGACCTTTGGCGAGATTGAGGCGGCATTGGCCAACTGATGACGGCGGACGCCCTCCGCGAGTTGGCAACCCGGACGCTGCTTTCGCGCTTCGCCGACATGTGCGAAGGTGCCGTTATCGTTGATGCCGAGGCACGCGTGGTGTGGATGAATGAGCGCTACCCGGCGCGCCTGGGGATTGCCGATCCGGCGGCGGCGATTGGTTTGCCGATCGAGCAGGTGATCCCTAATAGCCTGATGCGTCAGGTTATCGAGAGTGGTCGGCCGATCATGCTCGACATCATGGATTTTGGTGATGAGTCTTTTGTGGTGAACCGTTTGCCCCTGCGTGATGATGCAGGAGCAATCATCGGTGCAGTAGGTTTTGTGCTTTACGATGACCCACGACATCTGGCACCGGTGTTTTCACGTTACCAGTGTTTGCGGGCAGATTTGGCCGAGGCCGAGCGCAAGCTGGCCGAGGCGCGCCGCACCAAATACAGTTTTTCCAGCTTTATCGGGGCTGGGCCGGCCTGCAGCGAGATCAAGCAACTCGCCAGACGCGCTGCGCGGACTGCCGCTTCCGTCCTGATCCTTGGTGAAACGGGAACCGGCAAGGAGTTGCTGGCTCAGGCGATACACACAGCCAGCCCACGTGCCAACGCGCCTTTTGTTGCGGTCAATATTGCTGCGGTACCGGAAACCTTGCTCGAAGCCGAGTTTTTCGGCGTTGCACCGGGCGCTTACACTGGTGCTGAAAAGCGTGGGCGGGACGGCAAGTTCAAGCTGGCTGATGGCGGCACGCTGTTTCTCGATGAAATTGGCGACATGTCGCTGGCACTCCAGGCCAAATTATTGCGCACCCTGCAGGAAAGGGAGTTTGAGCCGGTCGGCTCGAATCGCCTGATCAGTGTCGATGTCCGCATTATTGCGGCGACCAGTCGCAACCTGGAAAAGATGGTCAGCAACGGTGAGTTTCGCACTGACCTGTACTACCGGCTCAACGTCATCACCCTGAATACGCCAGCACTGAGAGCACGGGTGGAAGATCTGCCGATGTTGGCCGAGTACCTGCTGGAGCACGTCTGCCGGCAGCAGGGCGTACCTTTGCGCGGGATCAGTGTCGCGGCCATCGAGCGCCTGGCTTGCCATGACTGGCCGGGAAACGTGCGCGAACTGGCCAATGTGCTGGAGCGCGCCCTGCTTGTTTCCGACAACGATTGTCTTGAGGCACTGGATTTTGAAGGCGTGATGCCGGCGCCCAAGGTGCTTGCCGCCAGCAAGCGCGTCGAGATGGCTGAAGTAGTGGCGCAGGCCGAGCGCGATGCGATTGCTTCGGCCTTGCGCAGCACGCGCGGCAACAAGGCGCAGGCGGCCAAGGTGCTGGGGATCTCCCGGGCGGCTCTGTATGAAAAGATTGCCGTGCTTGGGGTCAGCGCGACGACGGTTTGATGTGTCTGGCTGGACAGACAGTGTGTCCAGCCAGCTTGACGCCTGAATGTTGCGGTCGACCGCAAAAAATGGCCGATTTTTCGGTGAATCAATGAGTTAGCGCTTCTGGCGCGGTATGTGCTGTTGTTGTCCCGCAAAACTAAACTTTAGGAGACAAAAACCGTGGACTTTCTGATCGTACTGGCCTCATTGGTCTTTCTGATGTTCGTAGCCTACCGCGGCTACAGCGTCATACTTTTTGCGCCAATTGCCGCAATGGGCGCTGTCCTTTTCATCGACCCCAACATGGTCGCCCCGATGTTCACCGGCTTGTTCATGGACAAGATGGTCGGCTTCGTCAAAAACTTCTTTCCCGTCTTCCTGCTCGGTGCGGTGTTCGGCAAGGTGATTGAACTCTCCGGCTTTTCGAAGGCAATTGTTGCCTCGGTGATCAAAATCATCGGCCGCGAGCGGGCCATGCTGGCGATTATTGTCGTCTGCGCCGTCCTGACTTACGGTGGAGTATCACTCTTCGTCGTGGTCTTCGCGGTCTATCCGTTTGCCGCTGAAATGTTCCGTCAGGGCGGTATCCCGAAGCGCCTGATTCCCGGCACGATTGCGCTGGGTGCCTTTACCTTCACGATGGACTCGCTGCCCGGCACGCCGCAGATTCAGAACATCATCCCGACCACCTTCTTCAAGACCGATATTTACGCAGCTCCCTGGCTGGGCGTGATCGGTGCCGTATTCATCCTGATTTGTGGTCTCAGCTATCTTGAGTGGTGCCGTCGGCGTGCGGCAGTTGCAGGTGAAGGTTATGGTGAAGGCCATACCAACGAACCGGAAGCCTTTACACATGAAAAGCTGGCTCATCCGCTGATCGCAATCCTGCCGCTGATCATGGTCGGCGTCATGAACAAGGTATTCACCAATGCCATTCCCGTGCTTTATGGCGAGAAAGTCTCCTTTATCCCGGCGGTAATCGGCAAGGTGGCTCCGGTGGTCCAGCAGACCAAGGCCGTTGCTGCGATCTGGGCTGTGGAAGGTGCTTTGCTGGTCGGGATTGCGACGGTCTTCGTCTTTGCCTGGAAAACCGTGGTGACCAAGTTTGCCGAAGGGAGCAAGGGCGCGGTCGGTGGCGCCTTGCTGGCGACCATGAACACCGCTTCCGAATACGGCTTCGGTGCCGTCATCGCGGCACTGCCTGGCTTCCTGGTAGTCGCCAACGCACTGAGCTCGATTCCCAATCCGCTAATCAACGAAGCGATTACCGTCACCGCGCTGGCCGGCATTACCGGCTCGGCATCGGGCGGCATGGGCATTGCACTGGCCGCCATGGCCGAAACCTTTATCGCCAATGCCAACGCCGCCGGTATTCCGCTTGAAGTCTTCCACCGTGTTGCCTCAATGGCCTCCGGCGGTATGGATACCCTGCCGCACAACGGCGCGGTGATTACTTTGCTGGCGGTGACTGGCCTGACCCATCGCCAATCGTATAAGGATATTTTCGCCATCACCTGCATCAAAACTGCAGCTGTGTTTGTGGTGATCGCGGTTTATTACGCGACCGGCATCGTGTAAAAAGGTAATCGAAAAAAATATAACGGAGACAAAAATGGCCATTTCCCGTCACCCAATTGCTGCATCACTACGCGCCTCAGATACCGGCAAAGTTGTTTCTGCCCGCGATGCAGTGCGCCTGATTAACGATGGCGACACGGTTGCGACCGGTGGATTTGTCGGCATCGGTTTTGCTGAAAACATCGCGATAGCCCTTGAAAAGCGCTTTCTCGAAGGTGAAGAGGCTGATATCCATGGCCTCGGCAGTCCGCGCAACCTGACGCTGGTTTACGCTGCCGGGCAGGGTGACGGCAAGGAGCGTGGCCTCAATCACCTCGGCCATGATGGTTTGGTGGCCAAGGTGATTGGCGGTCACTGGGGCCTGGTGCCCAAACTGCAGCAACTGGCTGTGGCCAATCGCATCGAAGCCTACAACCTGCCGCAAGGCGTTATCACCCATCTCTTTCGCGATATTGCAGCGGGCAAGCCGGGAACAATTACCCGGGTCGGCCTCGGCACCTTTGTCGATCCGCGTTTTGGCGGCGGTAAGCTGAACGAAATGACGACCAAGGACGTTGTCCGGGTCATGGAAATCGATGGTGAGGAATACCTGTTCTACAAGGCTTTTCCGATCAATGTCGGCATCATTCGTGGTACGACGGCCGATCCGGATGGCAACATCACCATGGAACGCGAGGCGCTGACCCTGGAGGCACAGGCAATTGCGATGGCGGCCAGAAACTCCGGCGGTATCGTGATTGTGCAGGTCGAACGCATCGCCGAGCGCGGCACGCTCAACCCGCGTCAGGTAAAAATCCCCGGTATTCTGGTTGACTGTGTGGTGGTCGCCGAGAAGCCGGAATATCACATGCAGACCTTTGTCGAGCAATACAGCCCGGCCTTCGCCGGTGAGATCAAGGTGCCGATGTCAGCGATTGCAGCGATGCCGATGAGCGAGCGCAAGATCATTGCGCGCCGTGCAGCCCTGGAGCTGAAGGCCAATGCCGTGGTTAACCTGGGTATCGGCATGCCGGAAGGCGTCGCCAATGTGGCGACTGAAGAAAACGTCATCGATTTGCTGACCCTGACTGCCGAACCCGGTGTGATTGGCGGTGTGCCGGCCGGTGGCCTGAGTTTTGGTGCGGCGACCAATGCGCAGGCGATCATTGACCAACCCAGCCAGTTTGACTTCTATCAGGGCGGCGGTCTCGACATTACCTTCCTCGGACTGGCTCAGGCCGACCGCCAGGGCAACCTGAACGTTTCCAAGTTCGGCCCACGTCTGGCCGGTGCCGGCGGCTTCATCGATATCTCGCAAAATGCCAAAAAAGTCGTCTTTGTCGGCACGTTTACTGCCGGCAATCTGGATGTTGCGGTCAACGAAGGAAAACTGCAGATTTTGGAGGACGGCAAGGCCAAGAAGTTTGTCGAAGAGGTTGAGCATCGCACTTTCAGTGGCTCGCAGGCGGCCAAGTGGGGCAAGAGCGTGCTCTATATCACCGAGCGTTGTGTCTTCAAGTTGACCCAGGAAGGTCTGGAGTTGATTGAAATTGCACCGGGAATCGATTTGCAGAAGGACATTCTCGACAATATGGATTTCGTTCCCATCATGCATGGCGAACCGGCATTGATGGACGCGCGTATTTTCAGTGATGAGCCGATGAACATCCGGGCAGCCATGCTCGAAATGCCAATGGACGAGCGCCTTTCCTACGATCCGGCTCAGAATCTTTTCTTCGTCAATTTTGCTGGCATGAATGTGCGCAGCGAAGCCGACATCGCGCGCATTCTCGATGCTGTTGAGTGCGCTCTGGCGCCGATCGGTCACAAGGTGAATGCCATCGTCAATTACGACCGTTTTTCCATTCAGCCGGAACTGGTGGATGACTACATCGGCGTTGTCAAAGGCATCATGGAACGCTACTACCACGATGTGACACGCTATACCTCAAGCACCTTTCTGCGGATGAAACTGGGCGAGGCGCTGGAGAAGCGTCAGCTGGCGCCGCACCTTTACGAGAGTTCGGATGAGGCGGCGGCCAAACTGACCAAGTCTTGATTCAATAGGTTGCCATCCGCTGGTTGGCGAAAGCCAGGCGGGTGGACAGCACTTCGAGAAAGCTCTGATAAAAGTGCATGCGGCAGGCAACCGAGGCCTGCTCCAGAGCCTCGCCGCGCACCGTGATGATATCGGCGCGGGTCAATGCGGTGACATTGGCACCGCGCGTCTGACCGTGGCGTTGGTTGATTACCGCCATTTCGCCAAAACAGTCGCCGTTGGTCAGCAGGTTCAGCATCTTGCCACCCTTGCTGACATTGAGTTCGCCATCAGCCAGAAAGCAGAAAAAGTCACCCGGTTCGCCATCGTTCATGATTTTGGTACCCGGGATGACCCGCTCCCAGGTTGAAAAGCGCAAGACTTCCCAAATTTCCACGTCATTGAAATCGGCAAAAAACGGCATGCTGCGCAGGGTGGCGAACTTTTCCGTTTCGGCGAAATCCGGCTGCGGTATTTTCAATTGCCGCGTGCGCACCGCCTGAGCCAGATCCTGAGCAAACTCTTCCCAGTTTGGGTAGCGGTCTTCGAGGCGCTTGGCCATGGCGCGGGCGACGATCTGGTCAAGGATGGGCGGCAAACCCGGACGCAAGGCGGATGGTTTGGATGGTTCATCATGAACGATCTGATAAACCATGTTCCAGTTGTTATTGGCCTGAAAAGGCAACTCGCCGGTCAATAGCTGAAAGAGCACGACGCCCAGCGAGTAAATATCGGTACGGTGATCGAGATTGTCTTCCTGCACCTGTTGCGGCGACATATAGGCCGGTGAGCCGATTGCCGCCACCTGGGTGCGATCACTGCGGGTGCCGATGATGGCGGTTCCGAAATCCGAGATCTTGATGTCGGAACGGCCGGCAAGCAGGATGTTGGCCGGCTTAATATCACGGTGGGTGATGCCGAGGCGGTGCGCAAAATCAAGGGCGCGCGTGCATTTGAAGACCAGTTCAACGACATGGTCGATGGGTAGCAGGCGGCCGGGTTGTGCATGATTTTCCAGCGTGCCGCCGGCCACGTACTCCATGACAATATAGCACTGCTGCTCAGTGACCACCGCATCAAAAATCTGGACGATGTGCGGGTGGTTGAGCTTGCCGACCAGCGAGGCCTCATTTAGAAAAAGATGGGAGTAGAGCTTGCCCTTTTCCGGATCCTTCAGCACTTCAGGTGTGGCGACCTTGATCGCCACATCGCGCTGGGCAAACGGATCGCGGCCAAGGAACACCGTGCTGCTGGCGCCTTCTCCGATCCGTTTGATCAGCTCATACTTGCCGAGTTTCTGGGCCATCGGCTGGGTTACTGATTACAGGCGCTGACGGGCGCGGGCGATTGCCGCCATGACCTGTGCCGGGGCGGTGCCGCCGATGTGATTGCGGCTGGCCAATGAACCTTCCACGGTCAACACCGCAAAAACGTCATTTTCTACCTGCGGGCAGAAAGCCTTCAGTTCATCCAGTGTCAGTTGCGGCAGGTCGACGCCCTTCGCTTCGGCGGCCTTGACGGCATGGCCAACTGCTTCGTGCGCATCGCGGAAGGGCAGGCCTTTCTTGGTCAGGTAGTCGGCGAGGTCGGTGGCGGTGGCGAAGCCCTGGGTCAGCGCGGCTATCATCGCTTCCGGCTTGACGGTGATGCCGCCAGCCATGTCGGCGAAGATGCGCAGGGTGTCGGTGACCGTGTCGACGGCGTCGAACAACGGTTCCTTGTCTTCCTGATTGTCCTTGTTGTAGGCCAGCGGCTGCGATTTCATCAGCGTCAGCAGCGACATCAACTGGCCATAGACGCGGCCAGTCTTGCCGCGCGCCAGTTCCGGCACGTCCGGGTTCTTCTTCTGCGGCATGATCGAGGAGCCGGTGCAGAAACGGTCGGCGATCTGGATGAAGCCGATGCGCGGGCTCATCCACAACACCAGTTCTTCCGACAGGCGGCTGATGTGCATCATCAGCACCGAGCAGGCGGCGGTGAATTCGATGGCAAAATCGCGATCCGAGACGGCATCCAGCGAGTTTTCACAAACACCGTCGAAGCCCAGTTGCTCGGCAACAAACTCGCGATCAATCGGGTAGGTCGTGCCGGCCAGCGCCGCGGCGCCGAGCGGCAGGCGGTTGGTGCGCTTGCGACAGTCGGCAAAACGCTCGGCATCACGGCCGAACATTTCAAAATAGGCCAGCATGTGGTGGCCGAAAGTTACCGGCTGGGCGACCTGCATGTGCGTGAAGCCAGGCATCGGTGTCGCCGCTTCTTTTTCGGCCAGATCAACCAGGGCGCGCCGGAAGGCTGTGATCAGTTCGAGAATGTCGTCAATCGCATCGCGCAAATAGAGGCGGATGTCGGTGGCCACCTGGTCGTTACGTGAACGGCCGGTGTGCAGACGTTTACCGGCATCACCAACCAGCGTCGTCAGGCGCTTTTCGATATTGAGGTGGACATCTTCCAGATCGAGCGACCAGACAAAATGACCGGTTTCGATTTCGCGCTGGATCATTTCCATGCCGCGCTCAATCTGCGTCAGGTCATCACCGCTGATGATGCCTTGCTTGGCGAGCATCCGGGCGTGGGCCAGCGAGCCACGGATATCCTGGCGCCACATGCGCTGGTCGAAATCGACCGAAGCGGTGTAACGTTTGACGAGATCGGAAACCGGCTCGGAGAAGCGTCCGGCCCAAGTGTATTGTGTGGCGTTGGAAGTCATGACTGTGGTCTAGAATGAAGCAGTTAAGCGACGAATTGAACGAAAACTCGCACGAAGAATGACAAGTATACGGCACTTTCCCGCGACTTACCCCTTGCCCGACTGGCGCAACTTCGGCGTCATGCTGCGTGTATTGCTTGGCGTCAATGTCCTGGCCTTGATTGGTGCGCTGGTCCAAGCCAGTTCGGTAGACCAGTGGCTGGCACGTTTTGTCGAAATAGCCGCGCTGGTTGAGCCCTTGCTGCTGGCTACCCTGGGCGTGCTGGCGGCATTGCGCGATCTCATGCGGCGCTTTCATTTCCGGGTCGGGCAACTGGTGGTTGTTGAAATTGCGACACTGCTTGCCGTCGGGCAACAGATCTACTGGCAGTCGCTGGGCTTTCCGGAAAGCGCTGGCTGGTTGCGTGTGGCGCTCCTGACAGCCGTCGTCACCGGCTTGATGCTGTTTTACTTTGAACTGCGCGCCCGGGCGTTCACCCCGGCACAGTCAGAGGCACGGCTGGCGGCATTGAATGCCCGCATCCGTCCGCACTTTCTGTTCAATTCATTGAATGCCGTGCTTTCGCTGATCCGTGCCCGTCCACAGCAGGCGGAGGCGGCGCTGGAGTCTCTTTCCGATCTGTTCCGTGCGGCGATGCGCGATCCTGGTGAGTTGGTCAGCCTCGCTGACGAGATCGCCCTCGGGCAACAATATCTGGCCTTGGAAAAACTGCGTCTGGGTGAAAGGCTTGCGGTCGACTGGCAAATCGAGGGTGATTTTAGCCAGATTCCGATTCCGCCCCTGATGCTGCAACCGCTCCTTGAAAATGCCGTATATCACGGTATCGAGCCGGCGCCCGAAGGGGGAACGGTGGGTGTGCGCATTGAGCGGCGTGGCGATGCGCTGACGCTCAGCGTAACCAATCCGACCACCAGTCTGGCGCAACATGCCGCTGGCAACCAAATGGCACTGACCAACATACGCGAGCGCCTGGCTTTGTATTACGATCTGGAGGCACGGCTCGATACGGTTATCGGTGCCGCCAGCTATGAGGTTCGCATTACCCTGCCATGCTAAAGGACATTCCCCTTAGAGTGCTGATAGTCGATGACGAGCCGCTGGCGCGTTCCCGGCTACGCGAACTGCTGGCAGACATCGCTCTGCAAGCACCCAATGAGGTGGTTGGCGAAGCGGGCAATGGCCTGCTTGCCTTGGAGCTTCTGCGCAACCAGTCGGTCGATGTCGTGCTCGCTGACATTCGCATGCCAGGCATGGACGGCATCGAGCTCGCCAGCCACCTTGGACGCCTGCCGGCACCGCCTTCCGTCATTTTCACCACGGCCTACGACAACTATGCCGTGCAGGCTTTTGATCTTAATGCTGTCGACTATCTGCTCAAGCCGGTACGCGCCCAGCGCTTGCTGGCGGCGCTGCAGAAAGTCCCGTTCATCAGTTCTGATCCAAATCTGCTCGCCGGCATTGGTCAGGAGGTTCGGGGTGGTGGCCGTACTCATCTCTCTTGTCACGAACGTGGTCGCCTGCTGCTGGTGCCGGTTAGTGAAGTGCTCTACTTCAAGGCTGACTTGAAATATGTGACAGCGCGCAGTGTTGACCGTGAATACCTGCTTGATGAGGCGCTGACGCACCTCGAAATTGAATTTGCCGAACGTTTCATTCGCCTGCATCGTGCTGTGCTGGTCGCCAAGAGTGCGCTTGCCGGTTTCGAAAAAGCCGCTGGCGATGATGCCGAAGCCTACGGCTGGGCCTTGCTGCGCGGAGTGTCCGAGAAACTTCCGGTCAGCCGCCGGCAGTGGGTCCCAGCCAAAGCGCTGGTTAAAAATTCCTGAAATTTTCTTGCAAAAAAACGTGGTTTGGCTGGCGCACTTGCTAAAGCGCTGGGCTCGGAGTGAGCCGGCGATAAGTACCCATTAGCTATAGTTTCACTTCAGCCAGATAAAGATCGGAATTGGGGGGCCTTGGTAACGGT
>CAXYZX010000070.1:0-12859 GCA_964293845.1 uncultured Dechloromonas sp. | reverse complement strand
CAATTGAAGTTGTTTTAGCAATACCTTTAGTATCTACAACTTAACATAATACAAATTATGCGCAGTAGCGGCGGCGTAAATTACCACCATTTGTGAGTCCACGGAATTAAGTCCGTAATCTCCAATAGAGTCCGTAATTCACAATGTAGTCCGTCATGGCTCCAACAACTCCAAGTAAGTATCCCCCGGCAAAGCCGGGGGCTTTAAGTTGTGAGCCGCTCAAAGCGGCTATATGGGGTCGCTAACGCGGCCCCCGTTCTTTGGCACCACCTTTCGGTGGCCGTTCAGCGCCACAGCTTCAGTTGATCCAATCGCTTATCCTCATGCTCCTGATTGCGAATGTATTCTCGGATCACTGCTTCATCCCGCCCAACCGTCGAAACAAAGTACCCTCTGGCCCAGAAGTGCTGACCGACAAAATTCCGCTGCTTCTCCCCATACACCCGGGCCAGGTGGATCGCGCTCTTTCCCTTGATATACCCAATGACTTGGGACACCGAGTACTTCGGCGGTATCGAAATCATCATGTGCACGTGATCCGGCATCAGGTGCCCTTCCTCAATTCGGCTTTCCTTTTGCAGCGCCAGTTTACGAAATACCTCTCCAAGGTATTGCCTCAACTGCCCGTACAACGTCTTTCTCCGACACTTCGGAATAAAGACCACATGGTATTTGCACTCCCATTTCGTGTGGTTTAGGCTTTCAAATTCGTCCATCGAATAACTCCCTTTCATGTGCTTGGCGGCTCACGATCGGAAGTTTCCTCGATGGACTCCCCTATATGTCAAACATCTGCTGCCTCCCCGGCAGAGCCGGGGGAACTCTCAACTTATTAGGTCTGGCATTCGAAGATAAGTTGAGAATTAGATTATCAAGCGTCGATTATTTTCGCGACAACCAGCTATTACCCTCATGCTCTCCGCCAGAACTACGCCGAAAAACTGACAGTATTAAGCCCTGCCGGCAACAACTGCCAGAAGGGATAGCTCGGGTACGCCAATCAAATCCACTTAGGCACCTGCGTTTTTCGCGGCATTATCAGGAATTTGATGTCCTGTTTGACTGCTGATGGTTGTCGCCGGCGCAGAAAGCCATTTCTGCCTATTTCGATGATAACGAGGGACGGTTTGTGCATCAAGAAGTCCTTAAACTCTGGATTTGGCAGTCTCTGCCATATCACCGGGATACCGGCATTCGTTATTTGCCAGAAGGTCAGTCCGGCAAGAAGAGTTGGCCAATCCTCACCGGGCGCAGCTCTAGTTCCGAAGGTGACGCTGTCACCAGCGGCTAGGACTCGACTCCCGGGGGCTTGTCGAAGCAGTCCCAAGATGGACGCACCCTAGTCGGCTCCATTTTGGATTTTTAATGCAGCCTTAATCAGATCTTCGCCAACATCAGGACAGACCTTCTCAATAAAAGCATGCGCATAGCTGCGCAGATAAGTTCCTCTACGTACAGCCAGAGGCGTGGTGTTGGCTGGGAACAAATGCGGAACGGGAATTAGTTCGAGGCTCCGATCTTGTTCCGCGTCATAGGCGACGGAAGCAACGACACCTACGCCCAGCCCTAGGCCAACATAAGTCTTGATAACATCCGCGTCGATTGCGGAAAGTACAATATCCGGAACTATTCCAGCATCAGCAAAGGCCTGATCGACATGAGCACGCCCTGTGAACCCTTCGTGGTAAGTAATGATCGGATATTCGCTAAGTATTTCCAGGGATATTTCTCCTGCGGAGAGCAGCGGATGTCCTTGGGGGACGATGATCGCGTGATGCCAGGAATAAAATGGAAAAGATGCCAGTTCTGGAACTTTGTTCAGACCCTCGGTTGCAATACCAACGTCAGCCTGACCAGATACAAGAAGTTCGGCGATTTCCTTCGGACTGCCCTGTAGTAGCGACAAATGAACTTTCGGGTATCAGCGAGAAACAACAAAGCTAATTACCAATGCTAAAACCCATAAGCTTCTAAGTTTTTCATAGTTTCTTGCACCAGATCGAGTCGCTAGAATCTGCCAATGAGCGATATCAACACCCTGCGCCGCGTGCTGCGCGAAAACCGCACGCTAGCCATCGTCGGCCTATCCTCCGACTGGTTCCGCCCTTCCAACTTTGCCGCCAAGTACATGCAGGCCCATGGCTACCGGATCATTCCGGTGAACCCGAAGTACGACGAGATTCTTGGTGAGAAGTGCTACCCCAGCCTGGCGGCCATTCCCGAACCGGTCGATCTGGTCGACGTCTTTCGCAAACCGGCGGATGCTCCCGCCATTGCCAGAGAAGCGGTCGCCATCGGTGCCAAGACCCTGTGGTTGCAGATTGGCGTGATTAGTGACGAGGCTGTAAAAATTGCCGAATCTGCCGGGTTGACCGTAATAAGTGATCGCTGCGTCAAGATCGAATATGCCCGCCTGTTTGGTGGCCTCAACTGGTTCGGGGTCAACACCCGCCTGATTTCCTCCCGCCGGCCAACCTGGCTGCCTCACTGAAAGATTCCGATGGCTGATCACAACTATGGGTTCGATATGACCATAAATCAAGAGCTGTGAACAGCCCTCTGGCAAGTCATTGGTTGTAAACGAATTTTGCCGGCCACCATTTAAATAGCATTTTCCTCAACCGGCAAATGTCAACAGACCCTAGAATGCGCGGAATAAACATGGCTTAAATTTTCACTGCAGCGTGACGAACTCTATTATCCATAGAGATGCCTCAATCCGACGAACTCAATGCTCTCGACTCACCTTACTATCTCAGTAACGCTAACGAATCGGTAATATAGAAACACTATGGTGACTGGCTAGCCACTTCAGCCAACGTAGCTCGGCGGTAAAAGATTCCCGCGTTTTTTTGCAACTCAAGCCGTAATCGGGGTCGCATGCCAGAAACCGGCTATCGCCATCCTGATGAGCTTCAAGAACGCTGATATGGTCGTCAAGCGCAACCCAGTGACGTAACCCCAGACGCGCGGCTTCTTCTCGTATAGCTTCGGCACGAGAACCGCGCTCGACAATTGGCATTATTCCCAATAAGCGTTTACTTAGATCATGACCCAGAAAATTAGCCAAGCTCTCTTCTGCGTGGTACTTACGCCAGTCTGAGCTAATGACGATATGAACGTCGGGGTAAGATTGGAGTATGGTTTCAAGGTGATTTCGCCAGCAGAATAAGCGCTCATTCTCAACAAACTCGCCATTTCCGCCAATGGTTGGTTCTCCTGCTTGGTGCAAAACGCCATCAAAATCCAAAAACAGGACTGGAGTTATTCGGTGCCTTACTTCATGTAAGTAGGACATGGTTTATTTGTAAGTAAGGTGATAAAAGCTGGGGAAAATTTTCACGATAAAATATTCTGGTCGCCATTTCACTCTGATCCCACCGTAGTGAAATAAGGCAAAAGAGCTTTCGCCGCCTTGATTCGTTGGGAGGCTTTTGCTGATGAGTCATTCATGACCGCGAGCAGAAAACTTTGTGGGTCACTATAACTTTTGCCTGAACTCAAAGCTGAACAAACCAGATTAGTGACTCGATCAGCACGAGCAGAGTCTTGGCTTCGCGTATCAGCAAACGATGCATTGTCGTTGCTATCAGGTTCAAGCGGAGCCTGAATAATTGCTAGCGCCCGTTCAAAATCATCAGCACTAATACTTGCGAGGCGCCCCAGAATGTCCGCTTGTTTATCCATATTCGGGGCCATTTCCAGCCATGGTCCATCGACAAACATGCTCACCATACTAGGATCGATGAATGCTGACCATTTTTCCGTGAGGCTGTGAAGCGCAGGTACGAGTGCTATTTCGCATACCGTGGCCTCGGGAGAATTATCAGGGTCAGGACATAAACAAAGATTGGCGTGGGGAATATCGACCAGAAACTTTAACCGGAGCGCATGGAGAAATGCCTGGGCTTGTGCCACAGGTACTGGCTCAGTCAACGATATCCAAAGCCTATATGTCGTGTCTCCAGAAACCGAGACTGCCGGGGCCGGAAAATTGAGATCGTTTTGGCAAACTTGGTAAAGCTTTGCCACCTGCTCCCAATCGCTAGCCTTGTTAAAATCTATGGTCATGGCGCGCACTGTGCCATCGGAGCTGAGCAGATCTAGCACCACGTTTATCTCGCCAGCCAAACTCTTGGCCAGAACTTCTGCTGTAAGCAACACCTCTGTGCTGCAAAGAGACTCACCATTAGCGCTTAATTTCCGGCTATGCCATCGTTGGCTGTGATGAAAGTAAAGCCGCTGTAACTCTATAAACAACTTATTCATAGATCACCAAAGCACCTTGCTGGGAGCGCTGGAGAATCACTTGACCTCAATAGTTACCGAGCGCCCTGACTTGCCACCGCTCTTCAATAACAAATCGCCAATATCTGTGTTCTGAGCTTTCAAGGCCAAATCAAGCGCAGTTTCACCACTTTCAAGCTTCTTATTGGGATCTGCATTCTTGCCAAGTAGTAATTTAACGATTTCAATATGGCCGCCGCGGGCAGCTGAAATCAACGGTGTGTGACCATTTTCACTTGCAGCATTGATGTCAGCCCCCGCATTGATCAGAACGGCAGCAATTTCGGTATGGCCGTTATAGGCTGCGTAAGCCAGCGGCGTCCAGCCCGGCATATTGACGTTGGCACCGCCTGTTATCAAGCGTTGCACAACGGATAAGTGACCACGGAACGCAGCCAGGCGCAATGCGTTGTCACCAGCCGAGTTTCGCGCGTTGACCTTGGCGCGCTGCGTGATCAAAAAATCAACTAGATCTAAATGACCGTCACGGGCAGCCAGCATAAGCAGCGTGTTGCCCTCAGCGTCGGTCGAGTCAATGGAAGCTCCGCGCTGTACCATCTGAGCGACATCTCTTGTATCGCCCAGCTTGGCGGAAGTAATTAGGTCATCATAGGTTGCAGCTAATATCGGAAGTGCAAGTAGTGCTGCAATGGCAATAGTTATAATTTTGACGTTCATGGTCGTTATTGGGGTCTGGTAGCGGTTTTAAACAGGCGGAAGAAGTTTTCGGTAGTCGCGCTCGCAACCTCGTCGAGGCTAATGCCTCGCAGGCGGGCGATCTCCTCGGCTACATGAAGGACATATGAAGGTTGATTCTGCTTTCCACGGTATGGAACTGGAGCTAGATATGGGGAATCTGTTTCGACCAAAACTCTATTAAGCGGCGTTTTTTTGGCAACATCCTTGATCACCAAGGCGTTCTTGAAAGTAACGATCCCGGAAAACGAGATATAAAAGCCCAAATCGAGTGCGCGCTTGGCGATTTCCCAGTTTTCAGTAAAACAGTGCATGACACCACCAACCGCCTGAGCGCCCTCTTCTTCCAGCAAACGCAGAGTATCGTCTGCAGATTCGCGCGTGTGAATTACCAAGGGCTTGTTGCACGCCAACGCGGCACGGATATGGGTGCGGAAACGTGCCCGTTGCCACTCAGGCTTGTCTTTTTGCCAGTAATAATCAAGACCAGTCTCGCCGATTGCGATCACCTTTGGATGATCGGCAAGCTTCAATAGTCGCGCCAGATCAGGCTCTTCAGCATCAGTGTATTCTGGGTGCACACCCACCGTGGCGTAAAGCTGCGGATGTGCTTCGGCCAAAGCGATAACGCGCTGGAAGTCCTCGAGATTGACACCTATGCACACCGCGTAACCGACACCGTTAGTCTGCATACGCGACAACAGTTCCGGTAGGCGCTCGGCGAGGTCAGGAAAATCTATGTGGCAGTGTGAATCAACCAACATGATGGTCAATCAGAGGGTGTGTGTCGGGCGAGTTGACTGCATGACGCCGCCGAGTAGCCCTTCGATTTTGCGCCGCGCTTCCTGGCCGCTTTCATCGTTGTTGAAATGAACACCGATGCCTTGAGCGCGACCGTTTTGCGCCCCGGCCGGCGTCACCCAGACGACGGTGCCAGCAATCGGCAATTTTGCCGGGTCTTCCATCAGCGAAAGCAGCATGAAAACTTCGTCACCTATGGTGTAGCCACGCGTCGTCGGGATGAATATGCCACCATTACGCAAATGCGGCATGAAAGCCGCATATAGCGCGGATTTTGAATTGATATTGAGCGATAGAACGCTGGGGCGCTGAGGTGCTGGTTTAACTTCACTCATCGTGTATCAATTTTTGAACAGAGCTCGATAATCCATGAAAAGACCCTCAAAAAATAATCGGGCATTCAGCGGCTGTTCCGCTTCCCGGCGCCGCTGCAACAAGCCTCGGTAGGCTGGCAGCAAACGCGCAGAAGGAATCATATCAGCCAGTCCAGATATTATGCTCTGCTGCGGCAGAAAATAACGGACTGGCTGCGCCTTGTCTGCCAACGTCAAATCAACCAGCCACTTTTGCATGGCGTCGACGACCGCTTTAAGCGGCAATTTCCCTTTGCTGTCCTTGACCAGTTTTTCAAGTTCTGCAGCTGAAGAAATAGGGTCCGGTCCACGTTGAACCGATAATTTTTTTACCAACACTTCCAGCCAACCGCCCTGCCCCAAACCAGCCAATTCCATGGCGAGCCCAGGCGATCCGCCGGCCAGTGCCAACCAGCGCGCAGCGTCTGATACACCAGAATCGGACAAATACTGCTCCGCACTCTTTGTCCGTGGCAGCGCAACAGGTACTACCTGACAACGACTGCGTATCGTAGGCAGTAGCTTAAGCGGCTCGTTTGATACTAATAAAAACAATGTACTTGCAGATGGTTCTTCAAGTGTTTTAAGAATCGCGTTTGCAGCATTCCTATTCATTGCTTCGGTCGGATTAATCAGCACAACACGCAAACCATCACGGTGCGTACCCACATTAAAGAAGTCATCCAGTTCGCGAACCTGATCGATGGTAATTTGCTGGCTGGCTTTTTTCTTCCCTTCTTCGCTATCGACATCTTCAGTTAGCGCATCGGGTTGTAACAAACGAAAATCCGGATGGTTCCCCTGGGCAAACCAGTTGCAAGGCATGCAGTGACCACAAGCCTCGCCACTCGGAATTTGCTTTTCGCACAACAAGCCTGCGGCAAAGGCGCGGGCTAGTTCAAATTTACCCAATCCGCGCTGTCCAACCAGCAACAGCGCGTGCGGCAAGCGCTGGCGCTGCTCTTGAAGGCCACGCCATACATCATGATGTAATTCAATAATATTCATATATTTGAACTTATCTGTTCAAGTAATTTGCGAATATCAGGAATGCTTTTCTGAGCATTAATCAGGCGAATTCTTGCAGTATGGTGGCTCGCTCTATCGAGGTAGGCCTGACGAACGCGGTCATGAAAATCAGCGCGCTCCTGTTCAAAGCGATCCAGCACACGACTGGCGAGCGCAATCCGTTCACGCGCTACATCAAGCGGCAGATCGAACAACAGTGTGAGGTCAGGCTGAAGATGTTCATGAACCCAGTGTTCGAGTTGTTGTAATTTGTTGCGATCCAGGCCACGCCCACCGCCCTGATAGGCAAAGGTGGCATCGGTAAACCGGTCGCAGACTACCCATTCACCCCGACTTAGTGCTGGTTCTATAACTTGAGCCAAGTGCTCGCGGCGTGCGGCAAACATGAGCAGGGTTTCTGTTTCGAGATGCATGGACTCATTGAGTAGCAATTCACGCAGTTTTTCGCCCAGCGGGGTACCACCCGGCTCGCGAGTGACATGTACAACCAGACCGCGCTGGCGTAGCGTTTCGGCAAGCCACTCAACATGGCTACTTTTGCCGGCACCGTCGATGCCCTCAAAGGTAATGAATTTCCCTCTCACTTCGCTCCCCTTTGATATTTATTGACTGCCCGGTTGTGTTCTTCCAGTGTGCGCGAAAAATGGCTGGTGCCATCGCCACGTGCCACGAAGTAAAGCGCATCGCTGCTTGCCGGATTGAGCGCCGCCTGTAGTGAGCCAACGCCGGGCATGGAAATCGGTGAGGGCGGCAAACCGGAGCGCGTGTAGGTATTGTACGGGGTGTCAGTTTGCAAATGGCGCTTGCGCAGATTGCCATCGAAGGTTTCACCCAAGCCATAAATCACGGTTGGATCAGTTTGCAGCAACATGCCTGTGCGCAGTCGATTGACGAATACTGAGGCAATCATCGGCCGATCGGATTCGCGCCCGGTCTCTTTTTCGACAATTGAGGCCATGATCAATGCTTCGTACGGTGTTTTGTAAGGTAATCCCGGCGCGCGCTGTGCCCAAGCCGCATCTATTTTGCGTTGCATGGCACGATAGGCTCGCGCATAGAGCTCAATATCGCTCGATTGCTTGTCAAAAAGATAGGTATCCGGGAACAGCTGGCCTTCAATGTGTGATGCGCTGATGCCCAAGCGGGAAATCAGCTCTGCCTCGCTGAGATCAAGCGTTTCGTGCTTGAGATCGGGATGTCTATCTATCCTGGCCCGCCATTGGCGGAAAGCCCAGCCCTCGGGCAACATGACCTCACCTTGGGTGACTTCGCCACGCGTCAGCTTGGCCAGCAGTTGTAACGGCGTAATACCTTGCGTGACGGCGTAACTGCCGGCCTTGATCGTTGTTTCAACACGCTTGAAGCGAGCCAGCCAGGAAAGTAAAGCGGGCTCCAGACCAACGCCGGCTTCCTGCATTTGTAATGCGGCAGAACGCAGACTGGAGCCGGGCGTAATGCGGAAATCAACAGTGGAACTGCGCAAGGTGATCGGCTCATTGGCCCACCACCAAGCGGCGGCGGCAACAGTGCCAATCAGAAGGCTTAGCAAAAAGAATGAGCGAAACAGGAAACGCACAGGAACTCGCAGGCAGGAAGCGGGTCTCGGGCTGGTACGATAAGCCCGACAGAAGGGGCTATATAATATCGCAAACCCAACAGGAGCCCTCATGAACCCCAACTGGCGCAGCTTTCTGGAATCCACCGATGCAGTTTTCGACGGTGCATCCAGCGAAATTCTTCACTTTGGCGATGCCACCGCCGAACTCAAGGCAGCGCAGAGCCAGACGGTCCTTGTACCGCTGACCCACCTCGGCCTGCTTTCAGCCACTGGTGAGGATGCCAAAGCCTTCCTGCACAGCCAATTCACCAGCGATATCAACCACCTTGGCATTGATCAGGTGCAGCATTCCGCGTGGTGTACGGCCAAGGGTCGCATGCAGGCCAGCTTTCTCGCCTGGCGCGATGGTGAAGCATTTGACCTGGCACTCGCTGCAGATCTGCAGGAAGCAGTTCAAAAGCGCCTGCAGATGTTCATCTTACGCGCCAAGGTCAAGCTGGTTTCGTTGACCGATACACACGTCCTGCTCGGGCTTGCCGGCCCACAAGCCGGTGAAGCATTGGCCAATGCGGGCCTGCCCTGCCCCGCTGGCTCACTCACGTCGACCAGCGCCAGTGATGTCCAGGTCGTCGCGCTTGAGGGCGGACGCTTCATCATTTCGGCGCCGCAGGAAGCAATAGCTACGCTGTGGCAGAAACTGACGGTCAGGGCACGCCCGGTGGGTTTGCCGGCATGGCGTTGGCTGGATGTCGAAATGGGCTTCCCGCTGGTGACGCTGGCAACCAAGGAAGAATTTGTACCGCAGATGGCCGATTTCGAGAAACTTGGCGGCGTCAGCTTCCATAAAGGCTGTTATCCGGGGCAAGAAATAGTCGCTCGTACTCAGTATCTGGGCAAGGTCAAACGTCATCTCTATCGTTTGAAGAGCGACGTCGCGATGCCCCCTGGCACTGATCTGCACTCGCCGGACAATCCGGATCAGGCTTGCGGCATGATCGTCACTGGTGCACCGTCACCAAGCGGTGGTTTTGTCGCGCTGGCCGTGGTGCAGTCCAACTTTGCCAGCAATGTTCATCTGGGATCGCGTGAAGGCCCCCTACTTGAGGCTGTTGCGGTCAACCCGTAAGAACACCCCAAAATGTGTTTGATTGTTGTCGGCTGGCAGGCGCATCCTGCATTTCCGCTGGTTGTTGCCGCCAACCGTGACGAGTTTTATGCCCGGCCAACAGCACTGGCTGCATATTGGAGCGACACGCCGGAGATCATCGCCGGCCGTGATCTTGAGGCCGGCGGCACTTGGCTGGGGGTCACTACGCAAGGGCGCTTTGCGGCGGTGACCAATGTCCGGGAACCCGGCGTCGCACCGGGGCGACTTTCTCGTGGTGAGCTGACGCGCAATTTTCTTCAGGGCGATCAATCAGCTGCCGACTTTCTCGGCGAACTTGAACGCAGCGCCTATTCCGGCTTCAATTTACTGCTCAGTGACGGAAAAACGCTCTGCTATGCGAGCAATCGCGGGCCGGTGGCACAGGCGCTGCCAGCAGGCGTTTATGGCTTGTCCAACCACTTGCTCGACAGCCCGTGGCCCAAATTACTGACCGCCCACCAGCGCTTTTCTGCAGCATTGAGCAACTTGCCTGACCAGCAGATGTTTTTCGACATTCTGGCCGACGATGAAATTGTTCCCGACAAGGAATTGCCGGACACTGGCGTGCCGCTCGACTGGGAGCGCCTCCTTTCAGCCATTTTTGTTCGTTCAGCGGAATACGGAACACGCGCCTCGACAGTTGTTGCGGTCAACGCCGCAGGAACGGTATTTTTTGAGGAACGCAGCTTCGGGCCAAACGGCCAGCCGCTTCAGTCTTCGGTAATTTCGACCGGCGTGTAAACCGGGACCCGATCGAAGAGCTCAACGATGTCGCGATTGCGCATGCGGATGCAGCCGTGCGAACCCGGCAGCCCCATTTCGGCACGCTCCGGGCTACCGTGGATGTAGATGTAACGGCGCATCGTATCGACACAACCCAGGCGATTGGCGCCCGGTTCGCAGCCTGACAACCAGAGGATGCGGGTCAGTATCCAGTCCCGGCCGGGAAAAGCTTCATCCAGCGCAGGCGTCCATATTTCTCCGGTTGGGCGGCGGCGTACAAAGACTGCATTGTCTGGCGCCCCGGCGCCGATTTTGGCGCGAATCAGGTGTTGGCCGCGCGGCGTCTGATAGCTGCCCGAAATCTCACCAACGCCCGCCTTGGCGGTTGAAATCGAGTATTTACGCAGCACTTTTCCCTGATCGTCAAACACGGTCATGCTTTGGCGCGCAACGGAAATCAGCAGTTTCATTGCACCTTCTTGCGCCGGCCGGCAAAAAATTGCGACAACATGCTGCTGCATTCTTCGGCCAGCACACCACCCACTACGGTCGCATGATGGTTCAGGCGCTCGACCCCAAACAGGTCAACCACGCTGCCATGCACGCCGGTTTTGGCATCCCGCGCACCGTAAATAACCCGGCTGATCCGCGAATGCATGATCGCCCCGGCGCACATGGCGCAGGGTTCAAGAGTCACGAAAAGCTCGCAGCCTGGCAGCCGGTAGTTACCCAGGTTGCGCGCCGCATCGCGCAGGGCAGCGATTTCCGCATGAGCGGTCGGGTCACTCTCGCCAATAGGCGAATTGAAACCACGACCAACGATCAAGCCATCTTTGACGACCACGGCACCAACCGGCACTTCACCCAGGCACTCCGCCCCACGTGCCAGCGAAATCGCCTCGCGCATGAAAAATTCGTCGCCGAGAACGACGATAAATTCCTCGCTCATGCCGACACAACCACTGCCAGGGGATTCAAGTCCTTAACCATCATGAAAAAAACCACCACTAAATTGAGCTTTGGAAGGGCGAGAAGTATAGCGCCCCCGCCTTCGTCGCTCTAGTTGCCTTGCAGCAAAGCTTGGATATCAGCCGCGATGTCTTCGATACTGCTCGTGTCCTTGACATAGAGCCGCAGGCGGCCGGCCGGATCGAACACATAGGCGCCCGTCGAATGGTCGATAACATAGCCCAGTTCGCCTGCAACGGGCTTGCGCGCTGCGAAGACTCTGAACTCTTCAGTAGCGGCTTTTATTTGGGCGGCATCACCGCGCAGGCCAAGAAATGTCGGGCTGAACCAAGGCACGAAATCCTTCAAACGATCAGCGCTGTCGCGCTCTGGATCAACCGTGACGAACAGTACCTGCACGCGCTCCGCATCACCTCCAAGCGATTTCATCACCTCAGCGAGGCGTGCCAGCATGGTCGGGCAAATATCCGGGCAAGAGATATAGCCAAAGAACAGCACGATGGCCTTGCCGCGAAAATCGCTCAGTGATCGTTGCTGCCCATGGTGATCGACCAGGGTCAAATGACGCCCGAAAGTCGCACCGGTCAGATCCGTGTTGCGAAGTACCACAGGCTGCCGCTTGCAGGCCAGTAAGGCAGCGATAGATAGGGCGAGAAAGAGGCGACGATTCATTGTGATAAATATTTCTGAACTATTTCAGGAAGATTGATTCTCAACCCTGAGGTCGGTTCTCACAAGGGGAGGGAACAGAATGACGAGTTGTACGCTTGAGACTCAGTCTGCGCAAAGCGCTGACAAAAATTCTGCTGTCCGGCTGCTGCCCAGCCTTTTCCCTCTAACCTCCCTGCTCTTGCCGGCGGTAGCCAGCGCAGAGTACAAGTTCAACTTCCCCGAGCCGGTTACGCCCATCGCCCGGGAAACGCTGCACATTCATAATGAGTTCATGCTGATCATCACCATTCTGTTCGTGGTGGTGTTCGCCATCATGATCTACTCGATGATCAGGCACAGGAAGAGCAGCGGCCACGCACCGGCCAAGTTCACCGGTCCGACCGGAGTGCTGCAGTGGTTCTGGGCATTCATCCCCTTCGCCATCCTGCTTTTCATCGACTTCGTGCTTATGGGCATCCCGGCGGTACAAGCCATCATCAACATGGAAGATACCCAGACCAAGGCCGACATGGTGCTCAAGGTCACCGGCATGCAGTGGAAGTGGCAATACGAGTACCCGGAATCCGGCATCAAATTCATCAGCACGCTGTCCACGCCGCGCGACCAAATCTCCAATGCCGAGGC
>CAXYZX010000069.1:0-13090 GCA_964293845.1 uncultured Dechloromonas sp. | reverse complement strand
CTTGAGTGTTGATGCCTGCTTCAACAAGAAGTTGTTGAGTTCGAAGCGCCGTAGGATGCTGGGCTGGTTTCATGGCATTGACGGGTGGTGGGGTATAGCATGACGGCTCATTCGACAACCACTGCAGTACCACTGGCCGACACCATGAGCATGCCGTTCTTCTCACCCAGCACTTCATAGTCGAGGTCTATACCTACGACGGCATTGGCGCCCATTTCACGAGCCTGTTCGGAGAGTTCGTCGAGGGCAATTTGGCGTGCCTTGCGAAGTTCTTTTTCGTAAGTGCCAGAACGGCCACCAACAATGTCGCGGATACTGGCAAACATGTCCTTGAATACATTCGCGCCAAGCACCGCTTCACCGGCAACAATACCGCAGTAACGCGTAATTTTACGGCCCTCCATTGAGGGGGTTGTTGTGAGCTCCATTGACTATTCCTTAAGTTGATTGTGGATCTGAGAATCAGGATTCCATAATTACTGGCAAACTTGGCAAGTAGCTTTTACTCAGAGACGGCGTCGATAGCTGATGCGTTCAGCCCGGCCTCGTATGCCTCTTGAAGTGCTGCCTTGATACACCAAACGGCGACCTCGTAGAAATCCTCGCTATCGTTGTTTCTGGTCTCCAGCGTATCAATCAACAGGTGACGCCGGGCTATTTCGGCTATCACTTTATCTTTAGTGGTCATTGTTATCTCCCGTATTTCTCATAGCAAATGTTAAAACGGCCCACCCGAAGGTGAGCCGAGAAATAAAACGCTAACTGCGCCTCCTGCTTTCAATGTATTTCCGAAGATGAAGAGCAGTTCGATTTCAGTCGTCGACCGAAAATCCCAGCAATTGCAGAATCGACAGAAACAGATTCAGCACGTTTAAATACATGCTGCATGCCGCCATCACATAATTGTCCTCCTCACCACGGATGAGGCGACTGGTATCGAAAAGTATGAAACCAGAGAAGAGCAGGGCTGCCACCGCAGAGACCCCAGCCTGCATGGCAGGTACGAATATCGCGGCAATACTGGCTAACAGCACAACAATCAGGCCGGCAAACAAGAAACCACCCATGCGGGTGAAGTCCTTGCCAGTCTTATGGACGTATCCGGTCAACGCCAAGGTAACCGCCGTGGTGAGCACGGCTGCCGTCATGACAGTAGCGCTGCCACCAGGCAAGCTGAGGTAATGAGTCAGTATCGGACCCAGACCAAGGCCGCTCAAACCGGTGAATGTCAGCATCGCCGGCACAGCGGATGCCGAATCACGGTGCTTGCTCAAATAGAACAGCGGAACCAAGCCGAGCAACGTGAAAACGATGCCAGTCAAGGGACCAAAACCAGCCAGCATGCTAATGCCAGCACCTACGGCAGCCACTCCGGTCGAAAGCGCGAGTAGCTTATAGGTATTGCGGATAACACGATTGGTATCCGGCGCGGCGAAAGTACCGTATTCGCTTTTGCTCAGGTCGATAACGCGGGCTTCAGTTTGCATGGTGGTGTAACTCCTCCGTTAGGAATGTCTCGCTACTCTAATTGGGGGCATGGTTATCGAAAAGCAAGGCCTGACAGATTGAGACTTCGGAATAATCGAAGCATCTGAGACAATTAGCCGATGCAAAACGTCCTTTTTGATACCATGCGACCTGTTTTTCCAGCAATCATTTTGGCAATCAGGACGCACCGCTCATGAGCATCACTCCATTTCAAGCGCTGGCCTGCCCTTTGGATGGTGCCCGTTTGCAGCGCAAGGATTCGGCATGGTGCTGCCCCGTCGGTCACAGTTTCGACATTGCCAGTCAGGGCTATATCCACTTACTGCCGGTACAGAAAAAGCGCTCGCTCGACCCTGGTGATAGCAAGGAAATGGTTGCTGCACGCCAGCGTTTCCTCAATGCCGGCCATTACCAAGCGATTGCGGCAGCGGCAAGCCGCGCGACGCTCACCGACCTGTTATCTGATGCAAGTTTCAGTTGCCTCGACGCAGGTTGTGGCGAAGGTTATTACATGCGCCAACTGGCGGCCACTGCCAGCGGAGAAGGAAAATCACTGGTGCTACTTGGACTGGACATCTCCAAGTGGGCTGTTTTGTCAGCGGCGAAGCAGGACAAGCGACCAAACTGGGTAGTCGGCAGCAATGCCAACCTGCCCGTGTTGCCGGGCACGCTTGATCGAGTGCTGTGTATGTTCGGTTTTCCGGTTTATGGCGAGTTTGCCCGTGTACTCAAGGCGGATGGTCAGCTCATTCAGGTTGATGCGGGGCCGAATCATCTGCGTGAACTACGCGAAATCATCTACCCCAGCCTGAAGCCGGAGCGCTCTGCCGATACACCGTTAGCAGATGGCTTTTGTCACCTATCAAGCGAATCACTCAGTTACCCACTCCACCTTGATGTTAAAGAACAGATTGCCGATTTACTGGCGATGACACCGCACCTCTATCGTGCCAGCGCCGAGGGCAGGGCCAAGGCAGCAGATCTGACCTCACTTTCACTGACCATAGACGTACGACTGACGCGCTTTAGCCGGGATACGAGCATCCACCGGCAGTGCTGATCAGAGCTGCCCGCTGTGCAAGTCGCCAGATAGCGACAAGGCAAGACACACAAAAACAGCCAGTTATCATCGAGCCGAATGAAGCTGTCGCTTCAGAGCGACAGTTAGCGTACCGCTGGTTTGCCCAGCCTCTAAAAACCCCAACAAAACCAATGATCTAGACAGTGGCACAGGCATTGCTAAAGCTAGCGCTACCCAATTGCGAAAGCATTAGTCATGAATTTGAGGTTTTTTGTATGAAACGTTTTGCCATTCGGGCAATTTTTGCGTGCCTCGCCATCACCCTGTCCGTTCCTGTCTTCGCTGATCGTGACGATCATGGGTGGCGTAGCGAGCGGCGGCACGGCAAGCACCGGCACCACCATCACGACCATTATCGCGATGTCTATCAGAGCTCGCCTTGCCGGGTTGACGGATGGTATGACCATCACGGGCGCTATCGTGAGCGCCGGGTTTGCCAGGAGGCTCGCGTCAGTATGCCGGCACCGGCCCTGATGCTGGCACCACCATCCATCGTCATTCAGGCACCCGGTATTTACTTGCGCTGACACCAAGTCGCATAAGCGGCTTTAATCGACCGTCTGCCGGCCGGGCATGTGGCGCTCCTGGCGCTGGGCCAGCGCCCTCGCATTCTTCGCTAGCGCCTCGCGCTTGGGTAGCAAGCCCTGCAAGGCCAGAGGATTACTTCGCGCCCCGCTTGCCAGGTAATCGGCCAGCAAATATTTTTTAGCTGTTTTTGCTGGTTGACCGCAACAGTTGCTGAGGTAATCGAAAAGGGCATCGACCAGCATCTCTGGCGTCAGCCCGCTGGTCTTGCCCGTGCTGTGCCAGAGCCAGTCCGCAAAATCGAGAAAAGCGTAAAACGGCGATGCTTTCAGGCCAAGTAAAAATGGCAGGGTTTGCTTGAAGCGTCCCGAATTGGCGAGCATGTCCCAGTAACGTGCAAAGCGCGTGAAGCGCTGCATTGTCACGGCATTAACGGCTGCGGTTTGCTGCACGATGTAGGGGGGCGCGGCATCGTACACCATCCCGAAGTTGTCACTATGCCGCGCAATCGGTGTGCCGCGCAAACGCTTCAGTATGCCGAGCTGGATCTCATGCGGGCGTAAAGCATAAAGGCGGTCGAAACCAGCCGCAAAACTCTCCAGCGTTTCGCCAGGCAGGCCAAAGATCAGATCGCTGTGCAAATGGGCATGCGATTCGTCAACCAGCCAGCGCATGTTGGCTTCGGTTTTGTCGTTGTCCTGTTTGCGAGAAATGCGCTGCTGGACTTCTACGTTGAAACTCTGGATGCCCACTTCAAACTGCAGCACACCCGGCGGGAACCTGGCGATCATCGCCTTCAAACGATCCGGCAAGTGATCGGGCACCACTTCAAAATGCACGAACAACGCCTCTTCTCCCTCAGCCAGCCGATCGAGAAAAAATTGCAGTATGCGTATCGAGGCATCGATCTTCAAATTGAAGGTTCGATCAACGAACTTGAAGTTACGCGCCCCGCGCTGGTAAAGCCCATCCATCTCCAGCAGAAAGGCGTCGAGATCAAATGCCCAAGCGCTTTTATCGAGCGCACTCAGGCAAAACTCGCACTTGAAGGGACAGCCGCGTGAGGCTTCGACATAAAGCAGACGATGCTGCAAGTCAGCTGCCGAATACTCGGCGTAAGGGAAGACAATCTCACTCAGCGCCGGCTGTTCTCCGGCAATCACCTTGTTCAGCGGACGCGGCCCGTGCAACAGGGCGCGGCAAAGTTTGGCAAAACTGAGATCGCCCCAACCGGTAATGACATGATCGGCAAGCCGGACTATTTCCTGCTCATCCAGCTCATGGCTGACCTCCGGCCCACCGAGCACAATTTTGATCTGCGGCCGCCGGGCCCGGAGCTGGCGGATGACGCCGGTGGTTTGCTGCACGTTCCAGATATAGATGCCAAAACCCACCACTTGGCTGCCCTGCCCGGCCTCTGCTTCTCCGAGGGTCAGCAATAGTTCATCAACAATATCTGGCACCGGGCGGGCAATGGTGAATTCACGCAATACCGTCTGTGGCCGCAAGTCGCCCATATTGGCCAAGAGGTAACGCAGGCCCAGCGAAGCGTGAATGTATTTGGCGTTAAGGGTGGCGAGAACAATGCTTGCTGGAGAATTCACTACGCTGCTAACCATGCCTTGATCTGTTCATAAACACGGAGATCGGTGAGCAGTGCCATGTGGCTGATATTGCCGATTCTGGCACTCTGTACATCCCCTTCGATTTCATGGGTAGTGGCGCTACCCGGCGTCACCAGACCATCGCCAAAAAACTCGCTGAACGGATGATCCAGATCTTCACTCAGACTGCCACCGAGAAAACGAAAGGCCATGCCATGCTCAACACCCGTGCTACGCGGCGCGCCGGGGCCATGACGGAGATCCTTGATGCCCTGGCTGCGCGCCGCCGCAATTTTGCCGAGTGGCGCCGTGATTTTGGTCAGATTTAGGGCCATGTTGGCCAGATGCCCAAGCTGTTCAACAGCTGAACCAAGGTGAGGTGACCCAAGGCAGATCAGCATGCGGGTCCGCGCCGACCAGCTCATTTTCTCCCCGACAGCCGATTCGCAGGCCGCCAGAGAGATCAGGCCGCCCATGCTATGGCCGATGATGACCAACTCGCCTATCGGCTTTGGCCAGGCAGCCAGCAACGCTTCAATGAACGCCGCCAGCCGGGCACCGTTATCGGCAATCGGGCGGCCCGTGTTGTAGCGCAGATAGAGCGGCACATAGCCGAGTTCGCGCTGCAGGTCACGGCCAAAGTCACGCTCGCTCGCAGTCGCTTTCTCGCCCGGGAACCAGCTGTGCTCATCGCAACTCAGGCCGTGAATGAACAGGCAAAGCCGCTTCCCGGCCTGAGGATAGGCAGCCCGCAAAGACTTGCTGTCGAGGGCAACCGGCGCGCCGTCCACGTGCAGCGCCATGTTGATCGCCAGCAGGTTGCTGCTGGCCGCTAGATGATCACCAAAAGCACCATTGAGGGCGCTGCGCAAACCGCTCGCCAGGCGCCCCGGCGGCTTTTCTTCCGTGAAATCCGTGCTGTGCTTTTCCAGCATCGATGCCGCCCCAAGCAGGCCGCTGGCACCGTGGTGAATGGCGGCATAGACGCCGGCAGCTATCGCATCGTGGGCCCCCTGCACCAGTTGCGCCGGACCTGAAACGATAGGGATTTTGTTCAGCACATCAAACGATTTGCTGGCGATGGCATGGTGCATTTCCTGAACGCGCTGCGCCGTTTCCTGCACGGCAGTTTTGGCAGCATCGCTGTAGCCGGCGCTGGGCGGCAGCTCGGGTTTCTTTTTGCTCATGGCTATGCCTCTCATGACATCCGTGCACCATCAACAGGGCGCACTGCCAAATATCGTAACCGATAGCACAAGCGCCATCAGCGGATTTACCCAGGGACGGTTGCGGTCGACGGCAAAAAAGGGCGTATTTTTTGCGTCCGGACAGAAGCGGCTTACTGCAGACCTGCCTCGTAGGCCGAAAGCGTCACCCCGGCATGCGCCAGAAACTCTCTTAGCTGCTTGATATCCGTCTTGCTGCACGTGCTGCTGTTATGCGGATGATGCAGAAAAACTTCGACCTTGTTCAGGGATATCTTGAAACGCGCGCCATGCGAGGGCTCGACTTCGGCGCCAAGATGGTGGAGCAATGATTCGATTTCGCGCCAGTGAATGTTGGCACTCAGCGGATCCTGAAAGATGCTGCGCATCAGGTGGGCATGCTTGTGACTCATGATGAAGCTCCCGGCTAATTTTGCCCGGATATTCTATGCCTGTGGCGAAATGCAGTCAGCCTAAAACGATCTTTAAGAGGGCCAATGAGAGCAAAGTGTAGCCGGCAGCCACCAGATCGTCGGCCATCACGCCAAAGCCGTTTTTGACATGTTCATCGAAGTAGCGCGCCGGTTGCGGCTTGGTGATGTCGAAATAGCGGAAAAGTGCAAAGGCGGCCACTTGCCAGAGAAAAGTATCCGGCGTCATCAGCAGGACCAGCCAGAACGGGACGATTTCATCCCAGACTATGCTGCCGTGGTCCGGATCGCCGATCGCCCTGCCCGCCACATCGATGGCCCAGATGCCGAGCACGTAAGCGCCGGCGATGAGCGTCAGCAGTTGAAAGTCGCTGACCTGCGGGCGGAAGAGCGCGAAGGTGATCCAGGCGAAGATAGTACCGAAGGTGCCGGGCGCCCAGCGCGTCAGCCCGCTGCCACAACCACAGGCAATGAAATGCGCCGGATGCGCCAGTAAAAAGCGCAGGCTGGGCGGGCCTTTGCGCGTTTCAGCCAAAATGTTCGAAGCCATGATGATCGAACGTGATCGGCAGGCCGTCCGGGTCGAACACCGTCACTTCGCCTGCCGCACCAGCGGTCATCTGCCCGATGCACCAGAGCGGCAGTTCAAGATCGGCGGCAATCGGCGCAATTTGCAGATTAAGCGCTGGCGGCACGGTGAAGCAGAGTTCGTAGTCATCGCCGCCCGCCAACTGGCAATCGAGCGCCAGGGCGCGCGGAATGCTGTCGTAGGCAGCCCCCTTGGGTAGATGAGGAAGCTGAACCAGCTTTACCGCCGCCGCGATGCCAGAACGTTTTGCAATGTGGCCAAGATCAGCCAATAGACCATCGGAAACATCAATCGCCGCGGAAGCCAAACCCAGTAGTCGCTGGCCGAGGGCAACTCGCGGGCGTGGTTTTTCCAGTGCCGTCTGACACAGGCGGCGCCACGGCTCCGGCAGTTCAAGTTTGCCCTGCAAATGGGCGAGGCCGAGGCTGGCAAGGCCGGGGCGACCGGAAACATAGATCAGATCGCCGGCCTTGGCCCCATCGCGGCGCAAGGCCTGACCGGGAGCCACTTCGCCGAAAGCCGTGATGCAGAGATTGAGCGGGCCGCGCGTCGTGTCGCCACCAACGATATCAACGCCATGCGCCGCGGCACAGGCGAAGAAACCTTCAGCAAATTTGGCGATCCACTGCTCGTCGACCGCAGGCAATGCGCCAGCCAGGGTTGCCCAGCGTGGCTTGGCACCCATCGCGGCAAGATCGGAGAGATTGACGGCCAAAGCCTTCCAGCCAAGACTGAGTGGGTCGGTATCGGGTAAAAAATGAGTGCCGGCGACCAGCATGTCGGTAGTGACCGCCAGCTGCATGCCGGGCGTGGGTTCGAGCAGTGCACAGTCGTCGCCGGGACCAAGCACGGCCGAAGGGGTTGGCCGGGCGAAATAACGGTCGATCAGCGCAAACTCACCGGCCATTAGCGGCTCTTTTTGCGCTCAACAAACTCCGGGCGGACCACCGCCGCCACCTTGTCGAGCACGCCATTGACGTATTTGTGGCCATCGGTGCCACCAAAGGCTTTGGCCAGCTCGATGCACTCGTTGATGATGACGCGGTAGGGCGTTTCCGCATGATGAACCAGCTCGAAGCTGCCCATCAACAAAACACAGGCTTCAATCGGTGAAAGTTCGGCAAATGGGCGATCAATGTGGGCGCCAATCTGTTCAGCCAGCTTTTCGTTTTGCGCGATCACACCGCGCAGGGTACCGACGAAAAACTCGCGGTCGGCCTTGGCAAAACCTTCCAGCTCCGGCATGTGGGCTTCGATGGCAGCTTCATCAGCACCGCCAACGCGCCACTGATAGAGGCCTTGCAGGGTAAATTCACGGGCGCGGCGGCGGGCTGACTTAGGGGGCGCCTTGGGCTCGGGAATGATGCCGGCGTCGGCATCGCTAGCGAAATCGGTCATAGTGCCAGTGCTTTCTTGAGGTTGGCCATTTCGACGGCAGCCTGGGCACAATCGCTGCCCTTGGGTTGCATGCGGACTTCGGCCTGTTCGTCAGTTTCGCAGGTCAGAATGCCGTTGGCGATCGGCACGCCGGTGTGCAACTGCACTTCCATGATGGCGCGGCAGGAGTCGTTGGAGACGACTTCAAAGTGATAAGTATCACCACGAATCACGGCACCAAGGGCGACCAGCGCATCAAACTTGCCGCTCTGCGCCATGGTTTGCAGAACCAGCGGAATTTCCAGCGCACCGGGCACATTGGCGATGGCCATGTCGGCATCAGCCACGCCAAGCCGTTTGAGTTCGTTCACACAAGCTGAAAGCAAACCCTCGCAGACCGGCAGGTTGAAGCGGCTCATCACAACGCCGACGCGCAGGCCGGCCCCGTTCAGGTTGTTGTCGTATTCGTAAATATTGTCAAAGCGGGGCATGGTTCAAAGCTCGGCTGGTGAGGTGACAAAACCGGTGACTTCGAGGCCAAAGCCGGTCATGGAAGGCATTTTGCGCGGACTGGAGAGCAGGCGCATTTTTGAAACGCCGAGATCCCGCAGAATCTGCGCGCCGATACCGTAGGTGCGCGGATCCCACTTGGTCTGGATGCGTGGCGGGTTTGCGTTAACCGTGCCGGTCAGGCGGGTGATCAATGCCTCGCCATCCTCCGGGCGGTGCATCAGCACGATGACGCCGTGACCATTTTTGGCCAGCGCCGCCTGCGCCTCGTCAATCGAGAAGGATTGCTGCTTGCTGGCCGGGTCGAGGAAGTCGAGCACCGACAACGGCTCATGGACACGAACCAGTGTTTCACCACCGGCTGGAATCTGCCCCTTGACCAGCGCCAGATGCGTCGCGCCACTGGCGCGGTCAACGTAGGCGTGCAGGCAAAAATCGCCGTGCGCGGTGGACACCGTTTTGCTGATCACGCGTTCGACCAAGGTTTCTGAGGCGGCGCGGTAATGAATCAGGTCGGCGATGGTGCCGATGCGCAGATCGTGCAGCCTGGCAAACTCCATCAACTCCGGCAAACGGGCCATGGTGCCGTCGTCGTTCATGATCTCGCAGATCACCGAAGAGGGTTCCAGACCGGCCATGCCGGCCAGATCGCAACCGGCCTCGGTATGTCCGGCACGGACCAGAACCCCCCCTTCGCGAGCGGTAATCGGGAAAACGTGGCCGGGCTGCACGATGTCGTCGGCAGTCGATGCCTTGGCCACGGCTACCTGTATGGTGCGCGCCCGGTCGGCTGCGGAAATACCCGTGGTGACGCCTTCAGCGGCTTCAATGGAAACCGTGAAAGCGGTGCCGTATTGAGTTTTGTTGTTGCGCGCCATCTGGACCAGGCCCAGTTTTTTGCAGCGATTTTCGGTCAGCGTCAGGCAGATCAGACCACGGCCATGTTTGGCCATGAAATTAATGGCGTCCGGCGTGATGTGCTCGGCAGCCATGACCAGGTCGCCTTCATTCTCGCGGTCTTCTTCATCGACCAGAATGACCATGCGGCCTGCCTTTAGTTCGGCAACGATCTCAGCGGTAGTAGCTATGGCGGGATGGGGTGGCATGAAAATCCGAAAACAAACGAAAAGGAGGGCTATTTTCTCAGAAACCACCCCCGCGCACCTAACTTTAACGTGCTCTTAGTATTACGGCGGGTAGGCTTCGACCTGAATTCGCAAGCGCACATCGTCACCAATAAATGGCAAACCGTTCTGCAGGCCAAACTCGGAGCGGCGCAGCACGCCCTGAGCATCAGCGCCACAACCACGCTTGCGCAAGGCCAGATTGAGGCCGCACTTGAAGCGACTGACCTCAAGTCGCATCGGCCTGAGCTCACCGAGCATGAGCAGCGTCCCGTCGACCGCAACCAGCCGCTCCTGATCGAAAATCAGGTTCTGGCTGCGAAACAGAATATCGGGAAAGACCTTGGTATTGAACCAGGATTCACCGCGCAATACCTCGTCGCGCAGCTCAAAGCCGGTGTCCAGCGAGGCAGCATCAATACGAATATCGATCCGCCCGCTGCGCGCCTCACTGTCAAAGTCTATGCTGCCACTGGTGCGATTGAACTGACCACGCTGCGTTGAGAAACCCAGGTGATCAATTTCAAAACTGGCATAGGTGTGGCTCGGGTCGATGAGGTACTCAACGGCCGCCGCCGGCAGCGCGAGACAGGCAAGGAGCAGGGGAATGGCTTTAAATGTCACGGTCGACACCCGAAAATGACCCAATTTTTAAATTCGCATTGCCTATTGTGACATTGCGCCGGGGCGATGCGTTCCCCGTGCATTTCAGGTTAGCATCCCAGCCCATGCGCCACGCCCTGCTTTTCTCCGTTTTCGTCATTGCCTCGTGCGGCCTGGCCTACGAGCTGATCGCCGGCGCCCTGTCGTCCTACCTGCTCGGTGACTCGGTAACACAATTTTCAACGGTGATCGGCTGCTACCTGTTCGCCATGGGCGCCGGTTCGTGGCTATCCAAATATATCGTCAAGGATCTGGTCGGGCGCTTCATCCAGATCGAGTTACTGGTCGGCTTGGTTGGCGGTTTCTCGGCGGTTGCCCTGTTTTTCGTTTTTACCTGGCTAAGCGGCCCCTTCCAACTGGTGCTTTACCTGCTGGTCTTCGTCGTCGGCATGCTGGTCGGGCTGGAGATTCCACTGGTAATGCGCATCCTGCAGCGCGAACTGGCGTTCAAGGATCTCGTTTCGCAAGTCCTCACCTTTGACTATTTGGGTGCGCTGGCCGTTTCCATCCTCTTTCCGTTATTCCTCGCCCCGCACCTCGGCATGATCCGTACCGGGCTGCTTTTTGGTCTGCTCAATGTCGCCGTGGCACTCTGGGCGCTGCACCTGTTTCGCGACCAGTTGCCGGCGCGCCGCTGGATCGCCACCCAGTCATGGGCAGTTTTCGGCCTGCTGGCGCTCGGTTTTGGTGGTGCCGGGCAACTGACCTCGCTGGCCGAAACCCATCTCTATTCCGACGAAATCGTCTACGCCGAATCATCACCCTACCAACGCATCGTCGTCACGCGCTGGCGTGATGATCTGCGCCTCTTCCTCAATAACAACCTGCAATTTTCCTCGCACGACGAGTACCGCTACCATGAAGCGCTGGTACATCCCGGCCTGGCCAGCCTGCCGTGGGCCAAGCGCGTGCTGGTGCTGGGTGGTGGCGACGGGCTGGCGGTGCGTGAAATCCTCAAATACCCGAATGTCGACTCGGTAACGCTGGTTGATCTCGACCCGGCGATGACCGAGCTCTTTTCGACGGCGCCGGCCCTGGTTGAACTCAACGCTGGCGCGCTGAAATCGCCGCGCGTCAAAACCGTCAATGCCGATGCCCTGCAATGGCTTGAGGAAAACCGCGAGCATTTTGACTTCATCGTCATCGACTTCCCCGATCCGGCCAATTTCGCGCTGGGCAAGCTGTACACCTCGGCGTTCTACCGTCTGCTGGAAAAGCGCCTGTCGGCGCACGGCCTGCTCGTGGTTCAGTCGACCTCGCCGCTTTATGCCCGGCAATCGTTCTGGTGCGTAGTCACAACGCTGGAAGATGTCGGTTTCAAGACCGCGCCATACCACGCCCTGGTGCCGTCCTTTGGCGAGTGGGGCTACATCATCGCCGGACGGCAAAGTTTTGAACCTGTTGCGGTCGACGCTAAAAAAACGCGATTTTTAACGCCTGAAACAACGGCCGGGCTGTTTAATTTCCCGGCCGACATGGCGCGCCTGCCGGCCGAGGTTAACCGACTCAATAACCAAGTGCTGGTACGTTATTTTGAAGCTGAGTGGCGCAAGGTAATCCGCTAGGCGCAGTCGTGAAAACTGCCCTCGTCCACCGAAAAATACACGGCGCGGTCACGCCCTTCATGCTTGGCCTGGTAGAGCGCGACGTCGGCTGACGAGAGCAAGGTATGGGTGTCGGCGCTGTCATCCGGCACCATGACAGTGACGCCCAGGCTGATGGTCAGCAGTTTGCCGGCCAATATGCTTTCGTTGGCAATCTTCAGCGTACGAATGCGCAAGCGCAGGTTTTCAGCAAAATGACGGGCGCCCTTGTCGTCCATTCCAGGCAAAACCAGCGCGAATTCCTCGCCACCGTAACGCGCCAGCACATCACCCGCTGGCTGGATCGCATCCTGCAGCGCAGCGGCGATGTCATGCAGGACAAGATCGCCCTGCTCGCGACCATACAGCTGATTGTAGGCACTGAAATGATCGATGTCGGCGATGATTACCGCCAAAGGCTGTTGCTTGCGCTGGGCCTTGGCAAATTCAAGCGCGAACAGTTCGTCGAACTTGCGCCGGTTATAAATCCCGGTGAGCGCATCGCAGGTGGTATTGCGCCGTAAATTGACCGCTTGCTGCCGCAGCACCCGTTCGCGCGAGACAGTGGCCGAGACATCGCTGACCTGGATCAGACAACCGCCGTCAGGCAGGGGCAGAACATGAATCATTTGCTGCATGCGGCGGTCACGCTGCTCGTCTTCCTTACTCTGGAACAGAGGCAGGAGCGTGCCGTTGAGCGCCGGCGAAAGCAACGATGGCATACGATCACGCAAAGCATGCTCAACAGCGCGTTCGAGCCGGGTTCCGGCAATTTCCGGAATGGATTCGAACAACATGCGATTACTCGCCGCCTCGCTGCTACGCCCGATGCGCAAGGCTAACCAGCGATTCCACTGAACAATACGTTGCTCGGCATCAACCACGATGACACCTATTTCGAGGCTGTCGA
>CAXYZX010000068.1:0-13219 GCA_964293845.1 uncultured Dechloromonas sp. | reverse complement strand
CGGGTTTGTCGTCCTACGCCAAGGCCAATCTCGTCGGTGAACTCAAGGGGTTGCCGACCTTCCACGGTGCGCTCGCCTGCGATGGTGACTTGGCGGTTGGCCTGATCAATTGCTTCACTGGCTTTTCCACCTTTGCAGCCAAACCTTTGCTCAATATCCACGATGTGGTGACGCGTGCCGAATACCGTCGTCAGGGCATCGCGCAGGCCTTGCTGCAATGGGCCGAAGCGCGCGCCCGGCAACTTGCCTGCTGCAAGCTGACGCTGGAAGTGCTGGCGAACAATACGCAAGCCATGGCGGCTTACGAGCGTGCGGGGTATGCTCCCTATATGCTCGACCAGGCGGCCGGGCAAGCCTTGTTAATGCAGAAATACCTGCTGGAGTCGTGATGCAAGAACCTGTCCCTGTTGCCGATCTGCAAGGAGTTCGTCCCTCGCTGGTGCAACTTACTCATTTCATTTACGGCCTGCACGCCATTGCCGTTGTTGTCGGTATCACCTCGGCGGCGACGGTGGCCGGCGGTTTTGTTTTTGGCCTGCCTTCGCTGGTCGCTGTTTTCCTCAATTACCTCAAGCGCAGCGACGTCAACGGTACCTGGCTGGAAAGCCATTTCCGCTGGCAGATCCGTACCTTCTGGTTCACTGCCCTCTGGCTGCTGGTCTACGGTCTGCTGATCATCACCATCATCGGCATCCCGCTGGCCTGGATACTGATTGCGCTGCTCGGCCTGTGGGTTGGCTACCGCGTGATTCGCGGGTGGGTGGCGCTGTTTGGTGTCAAACCGATAACAGTTTGAATCGGGTTAGAAACCCATCGTCCGCTCTGTATCGAATTCATGCAGAGCGTTGATCTGTAAAATAAAAACCCAACCTGAGTAGGTTGGATTTTTTGTCGTCTTGTCGATATCTGGTCACTGCTGTGTCGGGATACCGCATGCGCTATCTCCAATCACCCAATCTAAGCTTTGCTATTCCTGAGCCAAGTAAGAAGCAAGCCGTAGAATTTTTCAGGGTCAAAGGGCTTTGTAATGAAATCATTCATGCCCGCTTCAAGGCAATGTCTTCGATCCTCAGCGAAGGCATTTGCCGTCATCGCAACAACAGGTACAACCTCCCAGCCGGGCAGTTTCCTGATTCTGCGAGTTGCTTCCAGCCCATCCATCTTAGGCATCTGCATATCCATTAAAACCAGGGAAAATTGCTGATGGGTCGCCAGGGTGAGCGCTTCTAAGCCATTGTTAGCTACCGTCACATCCATGCCAACATCGTTCAAGAGAATCGTGGCAACTTCTTGGTTGATTGGCTCGTCCTCAACAACAAGTAATCGAGTTCCAGTAAAGTTACGCTTCAGTTCCTCCCCCGCAGACATATTGATCTGGCTGAGCTTAAGCGTTTGATTTGATGGCGCGCTGGGTTTTAGTAAGACGGTAAACCAGAATGTGCTGCCCTTGCCAGGCAAGCTTTCACCCCCTGCCTCTCCCCCCATCATTTTCGCCAGGCGCCGAGTGATTACCAGCCCCAGCCCCGTGCCGCCATGTCTCCGCGATATTGAGGCGTCGACTTGCTCAAACGGCGCAAACAGTCGTGCCAAATCTTCGCTGGGGATGCCGATGCCGCTATCTTCGACCTCAACGCGGACGAGAATCTGTTTGTTTTGTGTTTCCTGCTGCCTGACGCGAATGACGATGCTGCCTTGATCTGTAAACTTCACCGAATTGCCGGCCAGATTAAGAAGCGCCTGAGTGAATCGGGTTGAATCTCCGTGGACCAAGGAAGCGAAATGGTCGCATTCAACGGTCAGCGTAATGGGCTTGCTCAATGTCCGTTCCTGAAGCATGGACACCACGTTTGCCACGGCACTGGGTAAATCAAAATCGGTTTCATCAAGCGCAAATTTATCTGCCTCGATTTTGGACAAATCGAGAATGTCGTTGATGACAGCCAGGAGATGGTTGGCTGAGCTATCGATCTTTGCCAGGTATTCGGCCTGATCAGGCGCGATATTCCCTCGCTTCATGATGTGACTCAATCCGATAATCGCACCGAGCGGTGTGCGAATCTCATGGCTCATGTTGGCAAGGAATGTACTCTTTGCCCAGTTTGCACTTTCGGCCGCTTCACGAGCGGCAATCCAGGCGGCCTCGGCTTTCTTGCGCTCAGTATTATCAATCATGGTGGACAGGGTATGCAAAAACTGCCCCTGCTCATCGTAGACCACATTGGCTTGAAGCAGGACAGGCATCGTGCCTCCGCTCTTGCGGACGAAATCTAGCTCTAGCCCACTTATCTCACCGTTCTTCAGCAGTTTCGGGAAATTGGTTCGGAAAATCTCATGGCAGGCCGGGGACATGATGTCGAGAGCAGTCTTACGCCCAATGATCTCTTCTCGTTCATAGCCAAGCCACCTCAGTTCGGTATCGTTAATGTTGACGAATGTTCCGTTGCGATCCAGCGAGTGATAGCCGCAAGGTGCCTGGTTGTAGAGTGTAGACAGCTCGATAGTCCGTTGTCTGACCTGATTTTCCAGTTCATTGCGGTGCGCTTGAAGCGCAACTTCGGCGCGTTTGCGCACGGAAATATCGACGACGATACCGATATAGTGTGTCAGTTTTCCATCTTTCCCCAATACCGGTTGCCCTCTGGAAAGCAGCCAGCGCGGTGCTTCCGTGTCGGACAGGCAGACCCGCCAGTCAAACTCGAACTCAGACGCACTGCTTACCGCATTGGCCAGCGTGTTTAGTACCCGTTCCCGGTCATCCGCATGCACGCAGGTTTTCCACGTATCGAAGCTCGGCGGTGCCGAGTTTTTATCGATTCCATACAGTTTCCAAATTTCATCGGACCAGAAGTTCTCGTTGGTTTCCAGATGCCATTCCCAAGTCCCGGCATTCGCCGCATCCAGCGCCAGACGAAGGCGCTGTTCGCTTTGGCGCAAGCCAATTTCAGCCTCCTTGCGCAACGTGATATCGCTGACCGCAGCGAGCACGTGGTGCTCACCGTCGACGATCATCCCGCTCAGGCTCACTTCGACATAAAACTTGCAGCCATCCTTGCGTTGCCCTAGCACGTCGCGTGAACGGGCCATCTGGCGCGTTTGTGGCTGGCTCACGAAGTCATTCCGGTCCACGACATGTTGTTCGCGAATAGCAGTGGGGACGAGCATTTCGATAGCTTGACCACGCAACTCTTCATCTGTGTAGCCGAACATGGATTGCAGCGCCGGATTGCTCAGAACGATAAGGCCGTTTTTGTCGACAACCAGAAGCCCCTCCAGGCTGGCTTCCCATACTTGTTTGAAGCGAATTTCACTATTTTCCTGAGCCTGCTCTGCATTATATAAATCGGAAATGTCTACGAAGGTGACGACAACGCCCGCGCACCCACCGCCATCTTTACGGTAAGGATCAAGTTGCATCAGGAAGTGAAACGCACCCTGATGCACACGCTCGACTATGGAATTGTTGGTCGCAACAACATTGCCCACTTGTTCGCGTAAATGCGGCAAATTGAGATGGCAGGGAACACCGTACAAGAATTGCCCAATATCTTTGGCCACCAGACCAAAAACACGTGTTGCGAGCGGGTTGTATCGAGTAATTCTGCCGTCGCGATCGACGACCACAAGCCCGGAACTGATCGAGTTTTGAATATTGCTGAGCGTAGCGTTCAGCTCATCGGCCTCCAGCGACTTGGCACGTAACTCGTCATTCAGCGTCGTCAATTCCTCGTTGGAGGATTGCAGTTCCTCATTGGAGGCTTGCAGTTCTTCGCTTGAAGACTGGACCTCTTCACTCAGTGACTGAAGTTCTTCGTTTGAGCTCTCCAGTTCCTCAATTACGGCCTGCAGATGCTCTCGGGTATCGGCCAGCTCTTTCCGAAGGGGCTCAGTCTCAACAAGATACTGATCCGCTGGCGAACAATTGAGAGGTGCTTCTTCAAGATTTAAGTGTGTTTCCTCGAAGCAGATCATCAACGTGAATTCGCTACTTTCATCCGGCGGACTCAAACGGCGTATTCTCGGTTGAACCTGGACCGATTCTCCATTAAGGACAATATTCGATCCAGCACCATCAATTGCCTGGAGATTTTCCTGAATCAATCGGTAGCACAGGGCCTTGAGTTCGCTACGTAGCTCTGGCAGGCATAGCGCGAATATGGAGAAATCAACATTTTCCTCAGACAACGCGAAGTAGCGCTGGGCGTTTCCAAAAAAGTGCTGAGGTTCAAAATTTGAATTCACCAGTACGGCTGGTGGACCATAGGTTTTGGCGATCGCACCCAGCGCAACTTCGACCATGGATTTACGCTGGGGGCTAGCATCGGATTTGGGTAAGCGCGGGCGCCCTGCGACCAACAGACTGCCGAGCCTTGCAAAGCGTACCGAGTGGCTGGCAGTACCGGGGAGGCGACGATATAGCTTATGTCCTGCATCAATCGATTCAAACAAGCGGGAATTGAAGCCAGCCGACTCTGAATTGCCAAGCAATAGAAGGCCACCATGATTCAGGCCATAGTGGAAGGTGTTCATCAACTCGTTCTGTTGCGCTGGCTTGAAATAGATCAACAGATTTCGGCAGCTGATCAGGTCCATCTTGATGAATGGCGGGTGGGCGATCACATCGTGTGTTGAGAAGACACAAAGCTCGCGAATTTTCTTTACTATTCGCCAGCCACTACTCTCAGAAGTAAACCATTGTTGTCGAGAGAGGGGCTCCAGTGATCCAACGACTGCGCCGGGGTAGATGCCCGCTCGGGCAAATTCGAGTGCTTCCTGATCAATGTCAGTGGCAAAGATTCGTACATCGAACTGCGGCAGGCGCTCGCCGAGGATTTCCGCCAGGATAATGGCGATCGAATAGACTTCTTCGCCGGTTGCACAGCCGGGAACCCAGACACGAATCGAGTCACCTGTTTGTTTGTTCGCGACAAGTTGACGTAGTTGATCTGAAAGCGCCTCGAAGACCAGGTGATCTCGAAAAAACGATGAAACCGAGATCAGAAAAGATTGTTGTAGCTGATGCAACTCGTCTTGGTTTGTACTCAACTTGTCTAGGTACTCGTCCAATGTCGTGTATCCAAGGTTGCGAAAACGGCGCACTGTTTGTCGCCGAAGGGTGGTTTCCTTGTACTGCCGAAGATCAATCCCCGTTGCGGACGAAACCAGTTGGAACACCTTGGCAAAGGCAACACTCGTATGGTCAGTACGTAGCGGAGTCAAGACCGCTTCGAGGTTGGCAAGATCGTTCAACCAGTCGGTGATTTGTTCACAACTACCCACCAGGTCTGCATGCCCCGCCTGGATCACGGACTCAGGCATGCTGGGCTGAACAGCCTTGTCGGGCGCATGCGCAATGACCACGCCGCCGGAACGGCTGACCATCTTGGCGCCTATCGTCCCATCATGGCCAGCCCCGGAAAGAACAATGGCAATTGCCCTGTCACCATAGTGTTCGGCCATCGAGCAGAACAGTCGGTCAATGGAGGGCGAGATGAACGCTGCTGGATCGCTTGGCGCGAGAACTAAAGATGTTCCCTGAATGGTGATGTCGCATCCTTGAGGGCAAACATAGATGCGATTCGGTTTGATCTTCTCCCCATTTTGAATGACGCTGACCGGAAGGTTCGAGTTGTGGCCGAGGATCTCGGCAAGATTGCTTGCATGATCAGGCGCCAGGTGGTGCGCAATAATATAGGCACCGTGCCCGTTTGGACGGAGATTTGCAACGATGGGGCGTAGTGCCTGAAGCCCGCCGGCAGAGGCTCCAAATGCAACAATTTTGAGATCGCCATCAAGATATGCTGTCAAACCTTGCTCCTCTTGCCCTTACGTAAAAGCGGTGGCCGCTAGTCATTTTTATAAGTATTGTGGCACACCGCCGTGTTTTTAAGAATTCACATAAGTGAGGTGGCAGATTGCACTGATCCGAGTATCAGATGGGCTGGGCAATGGCCCCATGAAGTCCTGTATTTTCAATGGGTTGTCGATGATGTGCAGAGTCTTGGTTGAGCTGGATCCACGACTCAGATCCCCATGTAGCGGCCGGATTTGTGGTTCACCGCGATCACCAGATTCAAGGCCACTGCCCCGAGTATCGATAGCGCGACGCTGAGCGGGTCGCGAATGAAGGCTGCCGCGGCCAGTATCAGCAAGTCGGCACCCATCTGCAATTTGCCGGCACGCCAGCCGCGCGTGTTTTGCAGGTGGATGACCAGTATGCCCAGGCCACCCAGACTGGCCTTGTGGCGGATCAGGATAAGTAGGCCAACGCCAGCCAGAAAGCCGCCCATGATGGCGGCGAAAGGGCGGTCAAGATATTGCAGGCTGATCAGCGACGGCAGCAGGCTGGTGTAGAGAGTGAGCAGACTGACGGCGATGAAGGTCTTGATCGCATACGACCAGCCCATGGTGCGTACTGCCAGATAGTAAAAGGGCAGGTTGATAATGAAGAGCAGCGGGGCAATTGGCCAGTTGCTCAGGTAGTGGATGAGAAAGGCAATGCCAACCGTGCCGCCGGTGAGCAGGCCGGCGTGCTGGAACAGTAGCACGGCAAAGGCGACGAAGAGTGGCGCGACCAACAGGGCCTGAGCATCTTCAAACAGCGAGTGGCGACCGGCGGCCGTGTTGGACATGGAATGAAGGATTAGCGGAAAAGTGGGTCAGCCATATTGCCGGATGGCCTGCAGGGAGATGGCGTAGGTGTGCCGCAACTGCGCTTCGTCGTAGCGATGTTCCACTCCCACCGGGCAACTGATGCGGGCCAGGCAGGTGAACTGGCAGCGCGAGTCGGCTTGCCGGCGATAGCTGATGCATTTGTTCAGCGAGAACTGCTCACCTTCGAGTGCGCCGGCGGGGCAGCGGGTGATACAGGGCTTGTCTTGGCAGTTGGCGCACGGATTGTTGCGGTCAACCGCCGTTGAGGGCAAAAAATTGGTGTCGGCGAGGATCACGGCCCGATAGGCGTACCAGGTGCCCCATTCGCTATCGATGCCCAGCATGAAGGGTGAGGGCTGATGCCAGCCGGCCAGTTTTCCCAGCGCCTGCAGGCTGACTGGATGCTCTCCGGGATAAAGAATTTGGTAATTGTGGTCCGCTAGAAAGTCGGCAAACCAGCGCTGCACGCTGGCAATGGTGAAGTCATCAATCGGGTCGCTACTGGCGATGCCGGATGCCTGAACTGCCTGCCAAAGTTGCTTGCCGGCATGGCCGATCAGGATCAATTGGCCGGATGTCGTACCCAGTGTGCTGCGGATTGGCTCGGGCAGTGTGGCTACGTCAAAAACCGCCTGCCGGTTGAGACCGACTGCGTTGAGTGCTTCACCGGGGAAGCTTTGATGCTCGCTCATTCGTTTTCCAGCACGATATTTTTCTCGCCCACCCGACGCTGCGCCACCCAGAGCAGCAGCGCATCGATGGCGGCGCTGCCTGCCTGCGCTCGTGGGTGGTTGATGAAAAAGCTAAGCGCATAGCGTCGGCCTTGTGCATCCAGTGCGTAGCCCGCTGCGGTCTTGACGCTGTCGAGGGTGCCGGTCTTGATATGGGCCCGGCCAGTGGCATCGGAACCATTCAGACGTTTCTTCATGGTGCCGTCGATACCAACGATGGGCATGCTGGAAATGAATTCCGGCATCACCGGATTTTTCCAGGCATCGAGCAGCAGGCGGTTGAGGCTGTCGGCGCTGATCCGTTCGCTGCGTGATAGGCCGGAGCCGTTGTCGAGGACCAGTTCGTTGAAACGCATGCCGCGCAGGTTAAGCCATTCGGTGATGCGCTGTTTCGAGCGCTCGGCGGTGGCGGGGGCGGTGTCCCCCAAGGGGACTTCCTTCGGGGCGTCGTTGCCTAAAGTGAGGAAAACCTGGCGCGCCATGACGTTGTTGCTGAACTTGTTGATGTCGCGCACGGCATCGGCCAGCGGGGGCGATTCGTGCTGGGCGACGAGTTTGCTGCCAATGGTGACATTGCCCGTGCGCACCTGGCCGCCCAGCGTGCCGCCCAGCTCCTTCCACAGCGCGCGGATCAGGCCGCTGGTTTGGGCTTCGGTAGGCAGTGGTGAGAGATTGAGCGGCTTTTCGCCACACAGCGCGCTAAAACTGCCGGAAAACTCCAGGCGGTTGCCATTGTTTTCGGGGATCAGGCGCGTGTTGATCAGATCCTTCCAGTTGCTCCCGCAGGCGCCTTCGCCGGCCCGCAACTGGTTGTCCACGCGCAGGCCCTCGCTAGGTGTTTCCATCAGCACGCGCGGCTTGCCATTGTCGGGTTGCAGCGTGAAACGCAGGGCACGGAAGTTGATCAGTAGGCCATCCGGGCCAACGTTGTAGGGGCGCATCGGCTTATCGTCGAAAGCGCCGGGATCGATGCTCGGCACCTTGAACACCGTGCGGTCGAGCACCACGTCGCCGCTGATGTGCTGGATGCCGCGCACCCGCAACTGGCGCAGCAGGCCGGAGAGATGTTCGATGGCAAAGCGTGGATCGCCGCTGCCTTTGAGATATAAATTCCCCTCCAAACGGCCGTCGACCGCAACATTCTCGATCCAGGCCGTGGTTTTCCAGGTCCATGCCGGGCCGAGCAGGTCGAGCGCGGCGTAGGTGGTGAGCAGCTTCATCACCGAGGCCGGGTTCATCGCTTGCGTGGCATTGTGCGCGACCAGCGTCTGTGCTGAATCGACCTGCTGGATGACAACCGCCACATTGGCCGCCGGAATTTGCGCGGCTTTCAGTGCCTTCAATACATTGGGCGGCAGGCCCTCGGCGTGTGCCGCACAGCTCAAGCTGGCCAGGGCCAGTAGATGAATCAGTCGTTTCATGCGGCGAGCGTGGGGTAGTCGATATAGCCGTGTTCGCCGCCCTGATAGAAGGTGGAGGCATCCGCTTCATTGAGCGCGGCGCCGAGCCGGAAACGTTCAACGAGGTCAGGATTGGCGATCCAGGCCTTGCCATAAGCCACGGCATCGCACAGCTTGGCATCAAGACGGGCTTCGCCCCTGGCCTGATCCAGTCCGCCATTGGTGATGATGGGCATGCTGGCGATAGCGCGGAAGTGGGCGCCAACGTCTAGCAGCGCTCCGGGCGTGTTTTCAACCTGTTTCGGGTGCAAGGGTTCGGTCAGGTGGAGGAAAGCCAGACCATAAGCATTGGCGCGGCGCACGACGTGTTCCCACATCGGCACCGTGTCTTCATCGACACTGAGGCCGTGGAAGCGATTGAGCATGGGGTTGAGGCGAAAGCCGACGCGGTTGAGCGGCATTACTTGGCCAATCGCATCGAGCACTTCACAGAAGAAGCGGGCACGGTTTTCGTGGCTGCCACCGTACTCGTCCGTGCGCTGATTGGACTGGGCCGAGAAGAATTGATGAAACAGATAGCCGTTCGAGGAGTGAATCTCGACACCGTCAAAGCCGGCGCCCATGGCATTCTCAGCCGCACGACGAAAATCGCTGATGATGGCCTTGATCTCGTCACGCGTCAGCGCTTGCGGCGTGACGGTCTCCGGCTGGTTGGTCGGAGAAAACATCTTCCATTCCGGGTTGACCGCAGAAGGTGCCACCGGCGGCTGGCCGTCATGGAATTCCGGCAGCGACAGGCGGCCGCAATGCCAGAGCTGGCAAACGATCAAGCCACCTTTGCCGTGCACCGCCGCGGTGACCCCGCGCCAGCCGGCAACCTGCTCAGCGGACCAGATGCCCGGTGTGTAAGGATAGCCACGCGCCTGCGGCGAAACGATGGTACCTTCGGAAATGATCAGGCCGGCACTGGCGCGCTGGGCGTAATACAGGGCCGTCAAGGCACTCGGTACAAAGCCCGGGTTGTCGGTGCGGCAGCGCGTCAGCGGCGCCATGACCACACGGTTACGTAGCGCGAGGGCGCCCAGTTGGACAGGAGTAAGCAGTTTGGACATGGCAAAAAAATGGGGAGCTAGAAAGCTCCCCATTCTACGTGCCCCGCTTTACTTGCGGTAAAGCTCGAAGCCGGCAATCAGGGTGTCAAGCTGGCCGGCGGTAGCCAGAAGCTCGACCGCAGTTTGTTTGGCTAGCTGCGCCGTTTCATTGTTGCGTTCGATCAGGTCGGTGATGCGCTGCATGCTGGTCGCCACTTCCTCACTGGCAATGCCCTGCTGGCGAGCCGCTTCAGAAATCTGCAAGGACATCTCCGAGACCTGGCTGGAGGAGTGGGTAATGCCTTCCAGACCGGCCACGCTTTCGCGGAGTTTCCCAATCCCGGTTTCCACCTCGTGCGCAGCCACATCCATGCTGTTTACCGCCTTGGCGGTGACCGACTGAATCTCTTGTACCGTGATGTTGATATCAGCTGTTGAGGTTGTCGTCCGCTCGGCCAGTTTGCGTACTTCATCGGCAACTACGGCAAAGCCTCGGCCCTGCTCGCCGGCACGGGCCGCTTCGATGGCGGCGTTGAGCGCCAGCAGGTTGGTCTGACTGGCGATATCGGCAATGACGCGGGTGATGTCGCCAATCTTGGCGATTGACTGGTTGAGCTGATCAATCGTCCCATTCGATGCCTGAACCGCATCGACCACTCTGGTGGTGGCCTCCATACTCTGATTGATGTTGGTGTTACTCATGTTGACCTGGGCCAGTGAGTCGCGTGCCGCCGATGCCGTATCGTGGGCGTTGGCGGCAACTTCCTGAACTGACTGACTGAATTCCTCAGTTGCCGAGGCAACGCCCTCGACGTTGGCCTGCTGCTCTATGGATTGCTCGACAACCAGCGACATCTGATTACCCAACTGAGTACAGCGCTGGTCGATGGCACCCGATGCCGTGCTGATCTCGTCAAGCATGGCTTTCAGCGTGCCCTGCATGATGGCCAGATTGCATAGCAGACGCCCGGTTTCATCACGCCCTGAAATCTCGATTTCCTCAGTCAGCTTGCCTTCGGCGATCTGCTCGAAATGAGCGATCGTGCGCCGGATTGGATTGACGATTGCGCCAACCAGTAGGCCTCCGCCAATGACTGCAAGCAGCACGGCAAAAATCAGGCTACCCAGGGTGATGTTGCGAACGCTGCTGTAGCGCGCTTCGGCATCCTGATAATCGTGCTCGGCATCGGCCGCTAGTTCCTGAATCAGCGCCTCACCTTCGCGCCGCATCTCGTTGTATAGCGGGTTGATTTTGCTCAGCAGCAGGCCGTTGGCTTCAAGATATTTGCCTTCCTTGAGCAGGCCACGGGCAAGGTTTACGCCCTCCTTGGAGAAGCGTTCCCGTGCATCTCCAAAGCGGGCCAGTAATTCCTGCTGTTTGTCGGACATTGTCTGCTTCTTGAGTCCGTCAAGAATGTCGTTGATCTCGCTGCGATTCTTCAGTGTTGCCTCAATGTGCATATCCAGCGGATGGTCGTGCAGCTTGGCATTCGGATTGCTGGGGTCGTGTTGCAAGCCCAGCATGACTTGCGAACGGTTATCGGCGAGCAGCACCATCATGCGGTTGACCAGGTTTGAGGATTGCAGATTCTCCGTGTACATCTGGTGCATCTTTTCGTTTGTCTGGCTCAATCCACTGAGGCTGATAAAGCCGATCACGCTCATCAGCATGACCAGCACAGCTAACGCTGCCGTTAGGCGGGTGCGTAACGACAAACCGGCTTTGGCAGTCTTGGCAAGGTTCCCGGCACTGCCGGCAGCCTTGTAGGCGGCTTCGGCTGCGGCTCGCTTGTGTGCAGTGGCCGGGGTGCGTACAGACATGTAGCCGACGACCTGGCCATTTTTCTTGAGCGGGACAACGAACGCTTCAACCCAGTAAAAATCCCCGTTCTTGCAGCGATTTTTGACCAGTCCGCGCCACGGCATACCGGATTGCACGGTTGCCCACAAATCCTTGAAGGCGGCCATCGGCATGTCAGGATGGCGTACAAGATTGTGATTCTTGCCGATCAGTTCATCGCGCGAGAAGCCGCTGATATTGACAAAGGCATCATTGGCGTAGGTGATGACGCCCTTGAGATTGGTACGCGAAACAAGGTAAACATTGGGGGGAAAGGCGACTTCCCGTTGGGTGACTGGTTGATTGTTCTTCATGGCTTCCCCTCGAATTTTTAGACTAACTGTTGCGGTCGACCGTCAAAAATTCACCAAAAGGCAAACGTCGCATAGTTCGAATGGCTAATTCTAAATCTATTTAAGAACTATATCTTTAGTCGTGGTGATACTGGTCTGCCAGACCTGGTCAATACTGGTTGAAAAGACCTGTCTAACCCTCAGAAACGGCAAAGCCCCAATCAATGGGGCTTTGCTGGCAGCTTCGTGACTTCAGGCTGTCGTTTGAGGCAAGGCGATGCGCCTTAGACGTTGAACAGGAAGTTGAGCACGTCGCCATCCTTGACTACATACTCCTTGCCTTCTGCCCGCATCTTGCCGGCTTCCTTGGCCCCGGCTTCACCCTTGTAGGTTATGAAGTCATCAAAAGCGATCGTTTGGGCGCGAATGAAACCGCGTTCGAAGTCGGTGTGAATCACCCCGGCGGCTTGCGGCGCAGTATCGCCCTGATGGATGGTCCATGCGCGCACTTCCTTGACGCCGGCGGTGAAGTAGGTGGCGAGGCCGAGCAGCTTGTATCCGGCGTGGATCAGGCGGTCGAGGCCGGGTTCTTCGAGGCCGAGGTCGGCGAGGAACATCTGCTTTTCTTCATCGTCGAGGTCGGCGATTTCTGATTCGATGGCGGCGCAGACCGAGACAACTTCAGCTTTTTCGGTCGCGGCGTGGGCACGTACGGCGTCAAGTAGCGGGTTGTTCTCGAAGCCGTTCTCGGCGACGTTGGCCACGTATAGCACCGGCTTGCCGGTGATCATGCAGAAGGGCTTGATCAGGGCCAGTTCTTCCTTCGACAAATCAAGGCCGCGCACTGCCTTGGCCTGGTCAAGCTGGGCGAAACATTTTTCAAGGACAGCGACCAAAGCCTTGGCTTCCTTGTCGCCGGAACTGGCCGGGCGGCGGTAGCGGTTGAGCGCCTTTTCAACGGAGGCCATGTCGGCCAGTGCGAGTTCGGTATCGATCACTTCGATATCGCGCAGCGGATCGACGCCACCGGAAACGTGGATTACGTTGTCGTCGGCAAAGCAGCGCACGACGTGCACGATGGCATCGGTCTCGCGGATATTGGCGAGGAACTGGTTGCCCAGGCCTTCACCCTTGGAGGCGCCAGCGACCAGACCGGCAATATCGACGAATTCGACAATGGCCGGTTGCATTTTCTGCGGTTTGACGATGGCGG